>JAQIBG010000397.1 GCA_027859175.1 Planctomycetota bacterium
GTTCAGGCTGCCCACAACCGGCTCGGGTTCGCCGGCCTGCCCCTGCTGCTCAAGCCCGACCCGACCCCAGCCATCGCGCCCACGGCCAGTACCCATCAGCAGCGCTGGGCCGACCACGCCGCCGGCGATCCCGAGCCGGTTGTGGGCAGCCTGAACCGCGCGTGGTTCCGTCTCCTGCGTGACGGCCCAGCCACCTTTGTGGTCACCGTTGGTGCCGGCGGCAGCGCTGGCTACCGCAGCTGGAACGAAGTCCTTGCCGATGGCACCGCCGCGCGCGAACGCTTCGGCAACAACCAAGACTTCTTCGAGCAACAATTGGCCGAAGACCTGCGCCTGTGGTACCGCGTCGAATGGAGCCCGGCCGTTGCAGTTGACCATCAAGTTCTCAAGGGCTCGGTGCAGGGCTTCGGCTCGTGGGCCAGCAGCGGCTTGGTCGTGAAGTACGATAGCTATGGCACCGACCGTTTTATCGCCACCGGCCGCGCCCGGATGATCAATCAAGGAGGCACCATCGCATGGATCCAACGCCTGCGCACGCCACCCCTCGACTGGTGAAGCAGGGCTTCACTCTGATCGAACTGCTGGTGGTTATCGCGATCATCTTGATCCTGGCCGGCTTGGTCGCGAGCGCGGCTAGTATGATGCGCCGCCAGGCGCGCTGGGCGGTCACGGCGCAACGCGCCAGCGAAGCACTGCGCGCCGTTAGCGCTGCCAGCGATGGCCCCGGCGGCAAGGCCGCCACGTTACATCGACGCCTAGCGATGGCCGCTCCAGGCCGCGTTGACGGCGTCATCACATTCAAGAATGACCGCCGTTTCAACGTTCGCACGCCCGCTAATGGCAGTTGGATCAGTAAACCCTACGCCGCCCACTACTTTGCCTTCCCCTGGGGCAAGGCCCCCACCGACCTGCCTGGTGATCCAAGCGAGGAACCCGATCCCAACACCGCGGTCCCCATCGAGAGCCATGCGCTCGACGACCTCAGTGCCACCTTCAGCGCTGAACTCTTCGCCATCGCAGACCTGCTTCCGCTTGACGACGCACTCAGCCCGGCCAACGAGGGCATCCTCGCATACCACAGCGATCGCAATCCTGAGCGACCATGGAATGATGCCTGGGGCCGGCCTTTGGTTTTAGCTGCGGCGCTCTATCAACCGCAGCGCAACACCTCACTCAAGGTGCTGGAAGTGATCAAGGTTGATGGTGGCCGTGCGCAAAAAATATGGCGCATCCGCGAAGACCTGTTCGTTCGCAAAGCGCTCGACCGCTACGGCTATGCCCGTGCCTGGTACCTCGCGGTTGGCGCGGCCGGGCCGCAGCTGCGCAATGCTGCGATTGAGACCCAACTCGCCAACGCCAGTGCCGACTGGACCAGCCTGCAAACCGAAATCTGGCAACAGGCCTGCGCGGCCGGTAACCACAGCAGCAGCGGCCAACGCCTCTGGCATACAGACGCCAACGCCACGCCACCGATCAACGCCTTTGTCGATCCACCGTTCCAAAGCCATCGCCACGGCAGGCGCTCTGGCCATACCGGCCTGGTCACCGCCCCGATCGAGCTGCGCTAATTGCCATTCCCCCCTTTGCGACACGCCGCTGGCCCACGGCAAAACCGCCGGCACAATCCAGGCCATGCCGGAGGACATCGCGTCGATACCGATCCTGGCACTGATCAGCCCGCTGAGCTGGATCGGGCGCCAAATCCTGCGTGGCGTCCATGAATTCGCGCGCAGCCAGCCGCATTGGCAGGTTCGTGATGCCGGTCATGTTGCCGCCATAGACCCGGCCGCCCTCGCTGAACATCCCCCGGCCGGCATCATCGCCGAGCGCTGGATCGACGAGTTGCTGGCCCCGATTTCCGGCACCGTGCCCCTTGTTGGCGTCCTCAACCCGCTCGCGCGCGGCGATGTGCGGGTGCTGCTCGATCATCACGCCGCTGGTCGCATGGCCGCCGATCACCTCGCCGCACGCGGCTACCACCACCTCGCCTTCGTGCAGAAGTCCACGGCCAACGACCCACGCCGCCAATGGGCGCGCGATCGCCTCGCTGGCTTCAGCGAGGCCGTGGCCGTGGCCGGTGGCACCCACGCCACCTACCATCCCAACCCGCACAGCACCCGCCTTTCGCACGGCACGCCCTGGCTCCCGTTCGACCCCGACCTGGTCGCCTGGATCGATCAACTCGACAAGCCCGTCGGCATCTTCTGCGCGGATGACGAGGTGGCGCGCAAAGTGGCCGATAGCTGCCTTGGCCATGGTCTGCGCGTGCCCGAAGACGTCGGTATTCTTGGCGTGAACGGTGACCCCCTGTCATGCGACTGGGCCCGGCCGCACCTGAGCACCATCCACCTTCCCTGGCAGCGCCTTGGCTACGAAGCCGCCGCGCGCCTCGCTCCACTCCTCGATGGCATGGTCCCGAGCGAAAGCTGCGTACTGCTGCACCCAATTGGCCTGCGCGCCAGCCAGTCCACCGACATTGCCGTGGCCGACGACCCACAGCTCGCGGCCGCTCTGCGCTACATCGAAGCCAACGCCTGCCGCGGTATTGGTATCGACCAAGTCTGTCGCGCCATCTCAATAGACCGGCGCCGCCTTGAACGCGGCGTACGCAAGGCACTCGGCCGCTCGCCGTACCGCGAGATCCAACGCCTCCAATGCGAACAAGCCAAGTATCTGCTCGCCACCAGCTCGTTGAGTGTGCGTGAGATCGCCGACCGCGTTGGCGTCGCCTATAAGAATTTCGCAGAGATGTTCCGACGTGGCGTTGGCTGCCCGCCGCGTGAATACCGGGCCGAACACGGCGTTCGCGGCTAGCGCAACCAAGCCCACCCCGGCGTGTCGACATCAACGAAGGACTTCGTCCTTGCCGTAGGTTATCGGTTGTGTACTTTTGTAGCCGGAGACTCCAATGACCCGACTCATCGTGCTCTGTTGCGCCCTGGCCTGCGCCAATCTGCTCACCCCTGGATCCAGCGCGGCCGCAGAAAGCATCACCGTCCAGGTGTACCAGGCCGACGGCGATCCGCTCTTGTTCGTGGAGTTGACCGAGCCAGTCAACGGCCTGCGCTACCAAGCCGACCTCTTGGGCGAGCACAGCCCGGTCCGCCTCAGCGCCAGCCTCGATACCACTAGCGACAGCAAACCCGATGCGTCGCTGCTGTATTCGGTGACCATAAGCAGCGTCGACGCGCACGGCCAAGCGCAGCGGCACCTACTCGGTCGTTGGCCCGCGAGCACGCCGCTGGCTGATGGCCAGATCATCAGCATCAGCGACCTCGACCCCGCCCAACGCTGGAGAGGCACCCAGCACCATACGTCGATCGCCGTCGAGGCCGCCACCGAGACCCTCGCTACGCGCTGGAACACGGCCTATCGCGCCGAGCTCGAACGCCGCTGCCGCATCCTGCCTGACCACGAACTGGAACTGCTGCTCCACCAGCGTTTCTTCGGCAGCTTGCCTGAACGTCGTGAGCGCAATAGAGACACCGACGACCTCATCGCCTTCTTAACAAGCATCGCAGGCATAGACGACCTGCGTGATGCGATTCCAGCTGGCGATGACGGCCACTTGCACCCCGAAGCCGCCACCGAAGCCGCGCCCGAGGCCATCCTCCTGCCGCGCGTCGATGCCCCGGCCACTGCGGTGGCTGCCGCCCCAGATGACGCCGCGTGGTATGTGCCGCGATCGTGCGCAATCCTCAGCTTCAGCTCCCTGGCCAGCCTGCGCCATCAAACCCAACAACTCGGCGAACTGCTCGACCAGTGGTCGCCCGGCACCTGGGGCGCCCCGGCTTGCACCATCCTGCTGACCCAGCTCGATCGGCTCGGCCTCGATGCCGAAACCTGCGCCGCCCTCGAGGCCGATGGCCCGCTGGCCGTAAGCGTCGCCGGCTGGGACCCCTTCTTTGCCGCCGGCAGCAACCTACTCGTGGTCCTGCGCGGATCGCCCCCCCTGCAGGCCCCCGCCGACGCACCGTTTAGCGCGAGCTTCGAAGACCAACGCGTTCTCTTGCTCAGCACCGGTGAACGTCTGCTGAGCATGGCGCAAGCAGCGCGCGGCCACGAGCGCAGCCTGGCCCACGATGTGCACTACGCCGCCGCGCGGGCCAGACTCGCCGCCCGTGACGATGCCACCGAACAGGTCTTCGCATACCTCAGCGACTACTGGCTCACCAACTTTATCAGTCCGCGCTGGCGGATTCTCGATGGGCGCCGCCGCACCGTTGACGCGCGCATCCAGTGGGTCGAATTGTTGCGCCTCGCACAGGGCGCTGAAAGCCGCTCAGATCAGCCGATCGGTCTCGACCAACTCGCTGCCGATGCCTACCTCGAACCCGCCTTCCGCGATTGGCTCTTAGACGAGCTTGAACTCAACGAGCAGGGCGTGGTCATCCACCGCAGTCTCGGCGGCATCGGCGCGCATCCAGCTATCGATGAGCTTCCGTTTGAATTGGTCACCGCCACCGAGCGCGCCGACTACGAACGATTCCGCAACATCTACCAGAACCGCTGGCGACAGATGGACCCCATCGCCTGGCAGCTCGAACGCGTTGACGGTGCGCACTGGCGCAGCCGGCTTTACGTGAGCCCGATCGGCCGCCAGTCAGACTGGTCCTCCCTGCGCGGCTTTGTGCTGAGCAATAAGATCAAGCAACCCACGATCACCGGCCCGCCCCTGGCCGCTGGGATCAGCCTCACGATCAACACTGCGCAAATCGCGCCAATGCTCGGCGGCATGCAGATTCCCCTCGCCGTTACCCTGCATGCCCTCAGCCTCGATTTTGCGCCCACCTCGTTCCAGCCAAAGCATTGGCTCGACCCTGAACCACAGCAAGACCAGATGAGCTGGCTGCGCATGCCAGCCGCGCTGGTGGCGCCACGTCTCGTGTTCGAGCGCTTGTCACCCATGGTTTTGGGCCCCAACCCGGGCATGGAATTGGAGAGCGGCATCCTCGACTTGGGAGAAGACTTCGGCATCCCCGGCCACCCGCTGCTCGCGTGGATACCTGAGAATGACGGCGTGGTGGCCCTCGCGGCGCAACCAGCCGCCCTGCGCGCCCTACGTGACAACGCCGCCCAGGCCGCTCTGACCCAGCAAGAAGACCCCGTCAGCTCCGACCTCCACGCCTTCGTCGATCTCCAAGCCGGCTATCTGTTGCGACGCAAGCTGTGGCAAATGGCCGTGCAAAACCGCAGTCTCGCTGATTGGCGCCGTCGTAGCCGCCTGGCACGCATCGCCGCCGACCTCGGCCTCGCCAACCCGGAACAGATCAAACAAAACTGGCATGATCGCCACGTCTTGCCGGTGGCCACAATCCCAGCCGCGGTACCAGAACACAGCCTGAGCGCGCTACTCGAACCTGGGCGCAGCGGGGGCTACAGCTACGCGTCGAGTGCAGCCAGACAGTTCAACGCGCTACCAGTCCAACTGCTCGATCTCCTGCGCCTTGATGCGTACGTGTCGGTGGAGCCGCAAGCCCTCCTGTTTGAGGCCCACCTACAATTTGCTAGTGACCCCGAAGCCGAGGCGGAGGCCGCCGATGACGAAGCCGCTGAACCAGGCACCACCACGCTTGATTTCGACCGTTGAGCGAACCCATTTGGTTCTTTCCTCTGCACCGTCCCCGCAAGACTCAGCCCCAGCAGACTGCATTTCAACAGCTTGCCAGGAGTTATCCATGAAGGCCGCCCTTATCTTCTTGATCATTGTCCTTATCGGCGCCATCGGTGTGGGCAGCTACGCGTGGCTGTTCAACGACGGCGTGGTCCCTGGCACCACCATCAACATAACGCCACCGCCCCAACCGACGGCAGCAGAACAAAAACTCATCGACCTCAGCCTTGCGGCACTCGAGGAGATGAGTCAGCTCGATGACAGCCTCGCAGCCGAAGTTGCCGCGGCCCACGCCGTGGTGGTCATCCCCAAGGTCGGCCGCGCCGGCTTCATCTTCGGTGGCGGCGGCGGATCGGGTGCGGTGTTCCTGAAAGAACGCCCTATCGGCACCGTGCGCGTTAGCGGCGCCACGGTCGGGTTCCAAATTGGTGCGCAAAGTTTCACCCAATTGATCCTGGTTGAAAATGCCGCGCGCCTCACCCAACTGCGCACCGGCGACACCAAAGCCACCGTGCAAGCCACAGCGGTGGCCGCCGAGGCCGGTGCCGCCGCCAGTGCGCGTTACACCGATGGCATCAAAATTATCATTGGCGACGCCAAAGGCCTCATGGCCGAAGCCGCTGTCGGTGCGCAAAAGCTCAGCTACTTCGAACTGGGCACCCGTGATCCCAACGCCGAAGAGAAGGCTGCTGCAGAAAAGACCGCCGTTGATGACGAAAAAGATGACGACAAAGACGACAGCGCACCTCCAGCCAAGTGAGCTAGCTGGAACGGGCTCTTCCGCAGGGTGAAGTGCACCAAAGAGCCCCTCCGCGACGGTCTGGCATTCTCGACCCCGATCGATGATATGCGCTGAAGCCACCTAGTGCGCCAGCGCTCCTATACAGCGATGGCAGCCGGAGCGAGTATACCGTGCCAGCCCCCACAGCCGCCACCATCCTTGAACGCGCCGGCGAGCGCCCGCACCCGCGCTTGGTGTTCACCGCCGAACGCGAAGCCGCGCTGAAACAGCGCCTCACCACCGACCCCTTAGCGCAAGACCTCGTCGATGGCTTGCGCCAAGGTGCTGAACTGATCTTAACGGAAACAGTCTGCGAACGGATCCAAACTGGTCGCCGGCTGCTGTTCGTATCGCGCATGGTCCTCAAACGCGTGCTGCTGCTCGCCATGGTGTATCGCCTCGAAGGTGACCAACGATTCCTCGACCGCGCGCGCGACGAGATGCTTGCTGCTGCCGCCTTCAGCGACTGGAACCCGAGTCATTGGCTCGACGTCGCCGAGATGAGCATGGCGCTGGCCTTCGGCTACGACTGGCTGTTTCATCATCTCAGTGCGGCCGACCGCGCCACGATTCGCCAAGCCTTGAACACGCACGGCATCAACAACTACCAACCGCTACGGCGCACCAACAACTGGAACGATGTCTGCAACGGCTCGATGATCGTGACCGCCCTCGCCTTGACCGAGGATGATCCAGGCGGCTTCGAACCACTGCTGGCCCCGGCACTCAATGCCTGGCCCATCGCGCTCAATCACTATGGCGACGGCACCCACCCCGAAGGCCCCAGCTGGTATTGGGGCTACGCCACCATGTTCAGCTGCCTCACCTTTGCCGCCCTCGACAGCGCGGCCGACACCGACTGCGACCTGCTCGCTGCTTACCCCGGATTTCTACGCAGTGCGTATTATTATCTGCACATGCACGGCCCCACCGGCCTGCAATTCAACTACAGTGATGCCGGCAGCGGCACCGCGGGCGCGGCGCCCCAACAATTCTGGTTCGCCGAGCGCAATAATGACTCCGACCTCCATCTGCTCGAATTAGCGCGCCTACGCTCTGACCTCGCTGCTGGCACCGCGTGCCGCAATCGCATCGCCCCCTTTGCTCTGCTATGGCTGCCCGAACAACGCGACGCCAAACCGCCGCAAGCCCTCAGTTACTGCGGCACTGGGCCAGCGGCCGTCAGCACCCATCGGCAATCGTGGACCGACCCCGCGAGCGCCTTCCTCGGCTGCAAGGCCGGCACCCCCCAGGCCAGCCACGCCCATCTCGACCTCGGCAGTTTCGTGTACGAACGCTTCGGCCAACGCTGGGCGATAGATCTCGGTGCCCAGGAATATGACAGCCTCGAACAGGCCGGTGTCAGCCTCTGGGATAAAAAGCCCGGTGCCCAGCGCTGGGACGTATTCCGTCTCGGCGCCGCTGCTCACAGCGTACTCATGATCAACGGTGCCAATCCGCAGGTTGAAGCCACCGCCCGCTTCCTGCGCCACGGCTCCGGCTTCAGCATCATTGATTTGAGTGAATCGTACCCCGAACTCACAGCCGCTACGCGCGGACTCCGCCTCCTCGCCGACGGCAGCCTGCTGATCCAAGACCAGATCACCGTTGGCACAAGCGACGTGACACTGCGCTGGGCCATGACCACCCCAGCCGACCTCAGACTGGCCGACGATGCACACCATGCCGTGCTGCGCCTCGGCCAGCACAGCTTGCAGATCCACAGTGCAGGCCCGGCTGTCACCTGGGCCGTGTTTGCAACCAACCCGCCGCCGCAGCCCTACGATGTCGCCAACCCCGGCACCGCACAAATCGGCTTCACAACCACCCTCGCAGCCGGCAGCCGGCACCGCCTCACGGTACACTTGCGGGCCCCAAGCGAGGCTCCCGCTGTAATCACCGACCTCGACAGCTGGTAGACGCCTCGTAAGACGGGGTCATGCGCACCATCGCAGCCGCCACCTTTGCCTGCGTCGTTTTGCTGATTGCAGCCTGCGGCGCTCGTGCTGGCCAAGCCGACATCGGACACAGCCAGATCACCGTCCACTATGGCACCACCCGCGTGCCAAGCACCAGCACCAGTGGCCACTATGGCACTGAGGCCGGCCCGTTGCGCTACGGCAGCTGCACCGTCAGCATCCCGCGCGACCACCGCATGGGCGCACTCGAGTCACCGCGGTGGCCGCAGTCGCCGAATCCCGATCGTCACGTGGTGCTGCTGGAGGTCGACGCCTGCGATGCGCTCAGCTTCGCCGAGCGCATCCAAACCGAGCTGCAATCTGCCGAAGGCGACGGCCTGCTCTTCGTGCACGGCTTCAACGTCAGTTTTACCGACGCAGCACGCCGCAGCGCTCAGCTCAGCTACGACCTCGCGTTTCGCGGCAGCTCCAGCTTCTTCGCCTGGCCTTCGCGCGCCAGCCTGCGGCCAGCCGCCTATCGTGACGATGAACTCAGCGTAGCCGCCGCTCAACCGAGCTTCGATCGTTTCGTCAACCAGCTCAGCACCACCATCGCACCGCGCAAACTGCACATCTTATCACACAGCATGGGCAACCGGTTGGTCGCCAACTACCTCAAAGACATCAGCCAGGAGCGCGCCAGAGGCATCGGCCAAGTCCTTCTCACGGCTCCCGATATAGACGCCGCCGTATTCCGCGACCAAATCGTACCCGCCATGCTCGGCAAAGGCATGCCCGTCACCCTGTACGTGTCCGACCACGATCGCGCGCTGGCAATCTCGCGCGAGATCCATGAAGGCGCACAACGCGCCGGCGATGCCCGCGGCAACGTGATCGTCAATCCACCGATGGACACCATAGACGCCAGCGACGTTGACACCTCATTCATCGGCCACAGTTATTACGGCGACCAACGCAGTGTGCTGTCTGACATGTATTACCTGATGCGCTTCGCCCTACCGCCCAGCGAACGCCACGGCCTCCAGGCGATCACCGACCTCAACGGCAGTTACTGGCGCATGGCGCCCTAGCACCGCAATCACCTGTGCCAGATCAGCGAATATAGATCTCAACCCGCATGCTGCGATAGCCGCTGTGCTCCAGCGGGTAGAAGCGCACCATGCGCGCCCGCACCGGCTTCGGGAAATCATGCCGCACCTCTTGCGTAGCATCGGTATTCCCCGGCAAACGCAGCGGCTGGCCCTTGGCATCATTCGGCGACACCCACTCCACCCCATCACGGCTAAACGCCACGCGGTAGACCGTCACCATTTGTGGACTATCCCCGCGAGCCCGAGTACCCACCGCCACGATCTCCTGTGCCGATCCAAGATCGACTTGGAGCCACGGCTCGGCGTCAACCACGTTGGCCGACCAGCTGTTCTTGCTGGAATAGCGCGCGCTGGTGGCCACTAGAGGCGGGCCCCAGGTCGAACTGGAAGCAATAGCCGCGTCGGGCAAAGTCTCCATCACAGGGCGCCCTTCAGCGGGTCGAGGCCCGAGCAGGTCAACCGACAGCTGACGCGTATCCAAGCGCTCGATTTCGGCCTCAAGGGTTCCGAGCGCGGCAAAAAAATCCCGAGCTTCTGGGTCATTGCGCTCAATGCGCAGCACCTGCTGGTACACCGCTACCTGCTCAGGAACCGTCGCACGGCGCCCGAGCGATCGCTTCAATTCGCTGAGCACTCGTCCACGTGCCCGGGCCAAATCTTCGGCATGTTTGGCCTCTAAGTCAGCCAGTTCCTCGCTCTGCTCCTCTTGAAGCTCGCGGTACAGGTCCAGAGCCTTGGCGGCACGATCCGGCAGTTCAACCCCAGGCAGCGCCACGGGCGTCACCAAAAACAAAACTAACAAGGCGATCGTACGCATAGCAGCCCTTAGTGTTCGCACCACGAGTCGCCGTGCAAGCTCCGGTCGATACCGCCAATGCCCCTTGAGCGTTCAAATGAACCCCTATCGTACCGGGTGCCGTGGATGATGCCCTGCACCCCTTTAGCCCTGCCCTGCAGCGTTGGTTCAGCACCATCGGCAGCCCCACCGAGCCCCAACGGCGCGGCTGGCCGGTCATTCGCGCCGGCGGCCACGCGCTAATCGCTGCCCCCACCGGCACCGGTAAAACCCTCGCCGCGTTCATGGTCGCCATCGACCAGTTGATCGCCCGCGGCGACCAACTCGGTGACGAAACCCAGGTTGTCTACATTTCGCCGCTCAAAGCCCTCGGCAACGACATCGAAAAAAACCTCCAGGCGCCGTTGCAAGGCGCAGCCCATCACGACGTAACGGCGCCGCCGATTCGGGTCATGGTCCGCACCGGCGATACCAGCCCGCGCGACCGCGCCCTGATGACCAAGCGCCCGCCCCACATCCTGGTCACCACTCCAGAGAGCCTGGCCATTCTCCTCACCAGCCAAGGCGGACGCCGCATGTTGCGCAGCACCCGCAGCGTGATCGTCGACGAGATCCACGCCCTGGCTGGCGACAAGCGCGGCAGCCATCTCGCGCTGTCGCTTGAGCGCCTTGAGCATCTGGTGGTCAGTACCGGCGGTTGTCCGGTCCAGCGCATCGGCCTATCGGCCACGCAAAAGCCGCTGCAAGACATCGCCAACTTCCTGGTCGGGCGCGATCGCAACTGCGAGATCGTAGACGCCGGTCACCTGCGCCATCTCGACCTCGGCCTTGAGATCCCCTCGTCGCCACTCGAGCACGTCACCGCCAACGAGGTGTGGGCCGAACTGCACCTGCGCATGCAGGAGTTGATCGAACAGCACCGCACCACCCTGATCTTCGTCAACACCCGCAAACTGGCTGAGAGCACCGCCGCGCGCCTGCAAGACATCCTAGGCAGCGACGCAGTGGCCTGCCACCACGGCTCCCTGTCCAAAGAACGCCGCTTCGACGCCGAGCAACGGCTCAAGCAGGGCCGCCTGCGCGCCTTGGTGGCCACCGCCTCGCTCGAACTCGGCATCGATATCGGGGATGTCGATCTGGTGCTCCAAATCGGCAACGTTTCGCGCATCGCCACTTTCTTGCAACGCGCTGGCCGCGCCGGTCACGGCATCCATCGCACGCCCAAGGCCCGCCTGTTCCCCCTCACCATCACCGAACTCGCCGAACACGCCGCCCTGCTGCGGGCGGTACGCGCCGGCAGCCTCGACCGCATCATTCAGCCCATCGCCCCGCTCGACATCCTGGCCCAACACGTGGTGGCAGCCTGCGTTGAAACCGAGTGGCGCGAAGACGAACTGTTCGAGCGCCTACGCCGCGCGTGGCCATTTCGCAACCTCGACCGCAGTCGCTTCGAGCGCGTGCTCGCCCTGCACACGGGCACCCGCTTCTCGCTCCTCGAACGCGACCGCAGCGCCGGCACCGTCACCGCGAGCAAACGCGCGCGCCTGGTTGCCATTACCTGCTCGGGCGCCATTCCCGATAACGCCGACTATGCCGTGAAGGAAGACCCCGAAGGCACCCTGGTGGGCTCGGTGGAAGAAGACTTCGCAGCCGAATCGTCAACCGGCGACGTGTTTCAACTCGGCACCACCTCGTGGCAGATTCTGCGCATCGATAACAAGGCCGGCACCGTGCACGTGCGTAATGTCGGCGACGTGCCGCCTACCCTGCCGTTCTGGTTTGGTGAAATGCCCGCGCGCAGCGCCGAACTCTCGGAGGCCCTTGGCCGCCTGCGCGCCGACTATGTCGACGCTGCCTGGCTTGAACGTGAATGCATGGTGCCGGCCGGCGCCGCCGAGCAGCTGTGCGCCCACTACGACGCCGCCAAACGCGCCCTCGGCGTGCTGCCCACGCACGAACGCGTCATCGTTGAACGCTTCTTCGATGACACCGGCGGGATGCAAATGATCATCCACGCGCCCTTCGGCTCGCGGCTCAATCGCGCCTGGGGCCTGGCCTTGCGCAAGAAATTTTGCCGCGGCTTTGGCTTTGAGCTCGAAGCAGCTGCCAATGAAGACGCCTTCATGCTGTCGCTGGCGCCCACCAACAGCTTCAAGCTCGAAGATATCTGGACCTATCTGTCGCCCTCGTCGGCCCGCACCACGCTCACCCAGGCCTGCATTACCGGCGGCCAATTTGAGGTCCGCTGGCGCTGGAACACCACTCGCTCGCTGATGGTCGAACGCTTCTCCAAGGGCAAGCGGGTGCCGCCCAACCTGGTGCGCCTGCGCGCTACCGATGCCCTGGCCGGGGCCTTCCCTCATGTCTTGCCGTGCCCAGAAAACCTCGCGCCCGGCGCGATTCAGATTCCGGAGGGGCACCCAATCGTCGACCAAACCATCCACGATTGCCTGACCGAGCTGATGGACATCGACGGCCTGGAGGAAATCCTGCAAGCGATCCGCGACGGCGGCATTGAAACCGTAGCGGTAGACACCGTTGAGCCGAGCCCCTTGGCCGGCGCGATCATCGGCTCGCGTGCCTTCGCCCATCTCGATGGCGAAGAGTTCGTCAATCGCCGTGTCGCCGCAGTGCAAAAGCCAACTGGAGTCGAGGTGCCCGTTCCGGGGCAACTCGATCCAGCCATCATGGCGCAGGTGGTGGCTGAACTGTGGCCGAGCGCCGAAACCAGCACTGAGCTGCGCGCAATCCTTGGCTGGATCGGTTATATCACCGATGCCGAGGCCCGCGCCTGGGAGCCGCTGATGGCCGAACTGGCCACGCAGGGCCGGGCGCAGCTTCGCGATGGCCGCTGGTATTCCGCCGGCGCGATTGCCGAACCCGTTGACCTCCTGCGCGGACGGCTCGAAGCCCTTGGCATGGTGGATCCCGCGGCCGAACCCGAATGGGCCGGCCCGCTACTGCAGCTGGAGACCGAAGGGCGCGTGCTACGCGCAGAATGCCACGGCATCGAACTCTGGTTTGAGCGCGGCGTGTTGCACCGCATCCATCAGCGCATGCGCCTCGGTCGTCGGGCGCGCTTCAACGCGGTATCGCCAGCTGCCCTGCTGCGCTTCTTGGCACGCTGGCAACACGCCGACCCCGAGACCCAGCTCGAAGGCCCGCAGGGCGTGGCCGCCGTGTTGACCCAACTCGCCGGCAGCGAAGCCCCGGCCGAAGCCTGGGTACGCTCGATAATACCCACGCGCGTTGTTGGCTTTCAACCCAACTGGCTCGACGACCTCTGCCTCGCCGGCGACATCGCTTGGGGCCGCCTATGGCGTCCCAGCGCCGGCCCGGGCCTACGCGACGCTGGCGGCGGCCTGCGCTTCATGCCCTTGTCATTCCTGCCGCGCGAAGAAATGGGCCAATGGCTCGAACTCGCCCCGCCCGCCGCTGAAGACGAACTCGGCGGCAATGCGCGCACGGTTCTGGCCGCCCTGCGCCGCGCCGGTGCCCTGTTCCACCAGCAGCTCAAGCAACTGCGCATGATGCCGGAACACGTGGAGGGCGGCTTGGCTGAATTGATCGCGGCCGGCCTCGTCACCGGCGACGCCTATGCCGGTCTGCGCTTCCTGATGCTGCCAAGCGACAAGCGCAAACGCGCCAGCGCGCCGCGCGGGCGCTGGGGTCTGTTCCGCACCGTCAGTCTCCTGCCCCCTGGCGACGGCCCAAGCGAGCCAGTCAACGAGGCCCTGGTCAACGAAGACCAAGCCCTGTTTGTAGCGCGCGCTCTGATCCGCCGCTGCGGCGTGGTGTTCCGCAAAGTCTACGAGCGCGAGCGCATCCCCCTGCCCTGGCGCTCGGTGCTGCTGGCGCTGCGCCGTCTCGAATTGCAGGGCGAAGTCCTCACCGGCCGCTTCGCGGAACGCTTCACCGGCGAACAATTCGCCGACCCCCACGCCCTGCCCCTGCTCGCCAAATCAGCCACCCAAGGCCCCAGCCCCGTCACCATCAGCGCCGCCGACCCCCTCAACTACACCGGCCTCCTGACCGCCGACAAACGCATCCCCATCACCAGCCTCAGCCAAGTTGC
>JAQIBG010000418.1 GCA_027859175.1 Planctomycetota bacterium
GCTCAGGGGCAGGTCCTGGGTCCTGGGACGCCTGCTGCGCAGTCTTAGGCGCGGGGTTTGCCACCCCGGGAACCCCGCCCAGTGGTGCAGATCCGCCATCGAGCTGGGTGCTTACCTGAGGCTGTTCCCAGGATCCAAGCGCCGCAAGGCGCGTACCAGGACCCAGGACCAAAAAACCACAAGGGGAGGCCAAAGGCCTCCCCTTGTGCACAGCACAGTGCTGAATTGCGTGCTAGCGGGTGCCGCCCCAGATGGTGGCGCGCTTGAGCTTGGACAGGGCTGCCGGGATGTCGATTTCCTTGGGGCAGGCTTCCATGCAGTTGAAGATCAGGTGGCAGCGCCACAGGCCGTTCTCGCCGTTGACGATGTCGATGCGCTCGGCGCCGGCTTCGTCGCGGGTGTCGGCTACGAAGCGCCAAGCCTTGAGCAGCGATGCGGGGCCGAGGTAGCCTTCATTCTTCCAGAAGCTGGGGCAGCTCGAGGTGCAGCAGCCGCACAGAATACACTTGGCCGGGTCGTCGATATGGGCTTGGTCGTCAGGGCTTTGGTAGCGCTCTTTGACCGGAGCCGGCGAGGTGTTGATGAAGTAGGGCTTGATGGCCTGGTACTTGTGGAAGAAGTGTTCCATGTCCACAACCAGGTCTTTGACCACCGGGAAACCCTTGAGGGGCGCCACTTCGATCACGTCACCGGGGATGTCTTTGACCAAGGTTTTGCATGCTAGGCGCGAGGCACCCTGGATGGTCATGCCGCACGAGCCGCACACCGCGTGACCGCACGAACGACGATAGCTCACCGAGCCATCTTGTTCCCACTTGATGCGGTTGAGGGCCGTGAGCACGCGCTCCATCGGTGAGCACGCGAGCTTGAACTCGGCCCATTGCGGCGCGCTATCCTTGTCAGGATTAAAGCGCTGGATGCGGAAGGTTTTGACGGTCGTGTTAGCCATGTTTGTCTCGCCTGAGCAGGGGTCCAGCGTCAGTACTTACGTTCCTTGGGCTTCATCTTCTCGATCAGGTCGGGTTCCCAGCTGCCTTCAGGATCGTCCTGAATCAGGTGGACCTTGCCCCATTCGAGCTTGACCGAGCCGTCTTGATTGAGCCACGCGTAGGTATGCTTGAGGAAGTTCTCATCGTCGCGCGGCATCTGGCCACCGTCAGGGCCGTCGAGGCGCAGATGCGCGCCACGGCTTTCCTTGCGGATCAGGGCGCCTTCGATTTGCACCAAGCTGTAGTCGATCATGAAGCCGAGCTCGAGGGCTTCGAGCAGGTCGCTGTTGAATACGGCGCCTTGGTCATCGATGCCACACTGTTGGTAGCGTTCGCGCAGCTTGAGGACCTCGTCGCGGCAAGCGGTAAGGCTCTCTTCGGTGCGGTTGACCGAGCACTTCTCCATCATCACTTCGGCTAGTTCCTTGCGGAGTTGACCGTGCTTCTCTTTGGAGCTGCCGTTTTCCTTGATGCGCTTGATATCGGCTTCGATCGCGGCTTCGGGGTACTTCGGCAGCGATCCGAGGTTGAGCGCGTCAACGTTCTTGGCCACGTGCAGGCCAACGCGGCGGCCGAACACCACCAAGTCGAGTAGCGAGTTGGTGCCGAGGCGGTTGGCGCCGTGCACCGAAACGCAGGCACATTCGCCAGCGGCGTACAGGCCTTCGATGATGTCGCCCTGCTCGTTGAGCTTGACGCGACCATCGGGGTCGGTGGGGATGCCACCCATGATGTAGTGGGCAGTGGGCATCACCGGAACCGGCTCGTCCCAGGGCTTGATGCCGAGGTAGGTGGTGGCGAAGTCCGAAATCTCGGGGAGCTTCTTCATCAGCTCCTCTTTGCCCAGATGCATCAGGTTCAGGTAGACGTAGTCTTCCTGGCAGATGCGGCTGGTCTTGTGGATGCCACGGCCTTCGAGCACTTCCTTGTACATGCACTGCGCAACCATGTCGCGCGGGGCGAGGTCTTTCACGGTGGGCGCGTAGCGCTCCATGAAGCGTTCGCCTTCGGAGTTGGTCAGGAAGCCGCCTTCACCGCGCGCACCTTCGGTCACCAGAATGCCCAGGCCGGCGAGGCCGGTGGGGTGGAACTGGATGAACTCCATGTCTTCCAGCGGCAGACCGTTTTTCAGCATGATGCCGAAGGCATCGCCGGTGTTGGCCTGGCAGTTGGAGGTGGTGGCGTAGTTCTTGCAGCTGCCGCCGGTGGCGAGCACCACCACCTTGGCATGCACGGTGTGGGTTTCGCCCGACAGCATGTCGTAGGCAACCGCACCCACGCACTTCGACTTATCTTCATTGAACAGCAGATCGAGGATCTGGAACTCAGAGTAGAAGTGCACGTCCTGCTTGACGCAGTTTTCGTACAGGGTGTGCAGAATCACGTGGCCGGTACGGTCGGCGGCGTAGCAGGCGCGGCGTACCGCGCGCTCACCGAAGTTGCGGGTGTGGCCACCAAAGGGGCGCTGGGCAATCTTGCCCTCGTCGGTGCGCGAGAACGGCACGCCGAGGTGTTCCAGCTCGTAGATGGTCTGCGGCGCGTCGTAGCACAGGGTGCGCATGGCATCCTGGTCGCCGAGGTAGTCACCACCCTTGATGGTGTCAAACCAATGCCACAGCGGTTTGTCTTCTTCTTCGTTGCCGAGCGCAGCGCCGATACCGCCCTGAGCGGCGCCGGTGTGGCTACGGGTGGGGAAGAGCTTGGACATCACCGCGACGTCGGCCTTGGTGCTGGCCCAGTAGGCGGCGTAGAGTCCGGCAGCGCCGGAACCGACGATTAGCACGTCATGGGAGATCTGCATCGTGTTCGTCGTCCCTGATCAGTGGATGGTGGGGGAGTAGGCAGGAACCGGGGCCAAGCGCGCACTCACATCGGCAGTGCCGTCTGCTTCGGCGTTTGCCTTGCGCACGTTGGCGGCCCACACCGCGAACTCATAGGTGGAGGAGAAGATGCCGTGGCCCTTGGCCTCGCGCTTGGGGTCACCCACCGCGATGGTGTCGAGCAGCCACCGGTCGAACTTCTTGGCAATCGCTGGCGCATCTTCAGCCGAGATCTGATAAGCATCGCCGAAGATGGCTTCGACATCGACTTCAGCTTCTGAGTCTTGATGGGTGTGCTTTTCCAAGTAGTAGCGCAGCAGCGGAATGGCGGCGCGGTTGGAGCGGAAGTCGTAGCTGTATTCCATTGCCACCGGGGGGTTACCGCGGGTGGCGCCGACGGCCAAGCCGTTGACAGCGTAGAAGGTTTTGACTTCGGCCAGGGGGCGGGGGTTGATGATGTTCATCATCGCCACGCCGCCGAAGTAGGCACCAGCGGTCCACAGCAGCATCGCGACCACGTTGCGGGCTAGCGGCTTCTGCATGTAATCGTACCAGATGCCGATCAGACCATTGATGCCATGGTACAGGCCCAAGGCGACAAACAGGATGTAGAAGCCTTGCCAGTAGGGGCTGTTGAAGCGGGCTGCCACGGTGAGGCCAGTGGTGACCGCATCCGAGGTGAAGTGCTGGATGCCGAAGTGCACGAACACGAGGACCAGCAGGAGCACCGCGCTGACGCGCTGCATCATCCATTGGACTTTGCCCGAGCGCGACGAGGTATAAGGACGGCCAGCCATGTCAGTTGCCTCCCGCGAACACAACGGGCTGCACGTTGGAGTGCAACACCAGGGGAATCGCGCCGACGATCAGCAGCACGGCGATCAGCGCGCCGAAGCACCAGAAGAGGTGCTTGGAGACGTGGCTGCGTTCCAGCACGAAGTCGACCAGCAGGATCCGCAGGCCGTTGATGCCGTGGAATAGCACCGCCGCCCACAGAGCAATCTCACCGACTTTGAAGTCGGGCTCCTGGAAGCGACGCATCACGACATCATAGTGGGTCGGGTCCATCTGACCCGCCTTGGTGATGCTGATGATGTGGAGGATGAGGTAGACAATCAGGGCAATGCCGGAGACCCGGTGCAGGACGAAAGCGAGACTACCGGTAAAATACCGATAGCCGCCGCCCGCCTGATACGGGATCCACTGGCTGAGGAAGCTCTGAGTGTTGCGTTCTGGTTGGTACATCACCTGCCTCGGGGCTGCGGGGCGACCAAGAAGTGGCCGGCACAAGGTGTTGGCCGGGCATCGTTTGAAGGCCGGCCCAATCAGCAATAGTCAATTTCGGATAATCATATTCTGTTTTAGGGAATAGCGTCGTGTTGTTGGCGGACGCGCCCTGTAACTGCATTGATGTAAGTATCTTATGTAACTATTGCAGCAACACGCGCGAACTCGGCATCGCACGACCTATGCTTGGCAGTGATTCACGGCACGCATGGGAAGCCGGCTATCACGCGAATCACTTGCGCTCAGGCTTGTCAGTAGCAGCTCAGGTGGATTGGATTGCCGGGAGGGTCCTGGGTCCTGGTACGCGCTTGTGGCGCTTGGGTCGTGGGGACGGCCGGAATGCGGCGAGTCTGGCCTTTGGGCGGGGTATCGGGGCGGCAGACCCGCGTCCAAGCCTGCTTGCAGGCGTTCTAGGACCCAGGACGCAGGACCCTCATGCCTCACAACGAAACAGCCCGCCGAATCCTCCGGCGGGCTGGATCACAGGTCCCAACTCGAAACTCGAAACCTGAAACTCGAAACTGCCCCCAAGGGGCCTTATTCCAACGAGGCGTCAATCCGCTTTAGCGACTTCAGCATGTAGGCTGACGCGATCTGCGGCACCGCTTCGGCCCAGCGCTTGACGCTGTTGCTCCAGAACACGCCACCCGACTCGGCCGGGATCTTGCGCTGGTCGATCTGGGCAAACAGGTCGGCGCGCCAGTCGCCTTGGTTCACGGCGCTGATGTCGAGCTCGTCGAAGGTTGTGGCCATCATCTGGTAGTAGTAGAGCAGGCCTTCCATCTCCTGGCCCTCGGGCATGCCCGGGTTGACCTCAAACTGGTAGTTCTTCTTGGCCCAGTTGAGGGCGGCCAGCAGTCGTGGGTCGTCCTTCGGCAGGTCGAGGATGATAAAGGTGGA
Organism: Planctomycetota bacterium; assembly: GCA_027859175.1. Classification (GTDB taxonomy): domain Bacteria; phylum Planctomycetota; class UBA11346; order UBA11346; family UBA11346; genus GH22. The sequence continues at coordinate 4,997 of JAQIBG010000418.1, forward strand.
AATCAGATTGTAGGTCATGCTGCCGTAGCTACCGAGCTTGTTCTCAGCGGCGGCCTTTTCGGCGGCGGCCTTTTGTTGTTCTTCGTCGGTCCAGCTGCCGCCGGCCTTGGACTCATGCGGGGCATACACCGCGCCACCGTCGTTGCTGTTGCCTGCCCACGGCAAATCGTTGGATTCACTGCGGTTTTGGCAGCGTTGGACGAACTTCAGCGCGCGTTGCATGGCTGGGTGATCGCTCGGGATGCCTGAGCGGCGCAGCGCTTCAACCGCGTAGGTGGTATTGTTGAGGTCTTCGTGGGTGGGGCCCTTGCTGCCGTAGCCGATGCCGCCGAAGTTGATGTCCTTCTCGTCGACATTCTGCAGGCCGAGCAGCTTGTTCTGGGCCTTTTCGATGTCGATTGTCGGTGCGTCGGCATCGCCGACCGAACTCCAGATCATCAGCGATAGGCTGGTGATGTAGTTCTCTAGGCCCTCGTTGGGGTCATAGATGCCGCCGTCGTCTTGCTGATGCTTGGCGACGTAGGCCAGGGCTTTTTGGATCCGCGGGTCAGCCACGGGCACGGCCTGGGGGCCGCTGAGCAGGGCCTCGAGGGCCAGCGCGGTGGCACCGAGCTTGAATTGGTCGCCCGCCATCAGCGAGCCGTCGTCTTGCTGTTGGGCCAGGAACCACTCCTGGGAGTCGGTGATCAGGGCGCGGACTTGTTCGTGGCTCGGCAGGTCAGCGGCGCTGACCGGGGCCGCTAGGGCCAGGATCATAAGGGGGAGGAACAGGCTGGTTCGCATGGGAATTAGAGTCTCCGTTGGTGGGGTCTTGTTGACGATAGGCGGCACCTAGCGTGCCAAGGATTTGGGCCGTAACAGCGGCTCGGATGCTCGTGCGATGTGCAGGCGTGTCGAGATCTGTCACTAGGGCCTGCAGGCCACCTCGGGATGCGCTTAAGCAAGCCGGCGTTACTGCCCCTTGACCGGGGCTGGGGTGTCCATACCGTGCCGCCCCTCACGCGAAAGGGGTAGAGATATGGCTCGCGGTGGTTCGCCCAAGGCACGTCGTCAATGTCACTTCACCGGTCGCCGCACTGTCAGCGGTTGGACCAAGTCGGAAAAAGGTAAGCGCAAAGACGGCGGTGTTGGCAACAAAGTCAAAGGCCGCACCAAGCGCGCCGTTAAGCCCAACCTGCGCAAGGTCCGTTGCGTTGTGAATGGTGAGGTCAAACGCATTTATGTGTCGACCAAGGCCATTCGTAGCGGCCTCGTGGTCAAGCCCCTCAAGAAGACCGTCAGCGCCTAACAGCGCCTGACCGGCCTTCGGGCCAAGGCGCTATGGCGGAATGGCTACGCACCGGATTGCAAATCCGGTTATCCCAGTTCGATTCTGGGTGGCGCCTCCAAATATAACCCCGTTAAGCCGCGTGCTTAGCGGGGTTTCTTGTTGTAGGCCATGACATGCTCAGCCCGGCTTAGCCTGGCGGCTATTAGTGCCCAGCTTGCTTGAACCCTGGGATCGCCTCGAACAGCGGTTCGAGCTCAGCGATCAGGTTGGCGTCTTGATGGTAGACCGACACCTCGCGGTTGCGGACGAAGGCGCTGCGGGTCCAGTTGTGGCTGCCGAGCACGGCGTGACGGTCGTCCACCAGCACGATCTTGGCGTGGGTGGTGCGCTCGATTTCATCGATAATGACCGGAACGCCAGCCGCTTCGAGCAGCGCGCTGGCGGCCTCGTGCTTGGGGTCGATGGTGTCGGTGCCCCAGGTTTTGCCGAGGTCGAGTACGAAGCGTACGTCAACGCCGCGGGCCTTGGCGGCGCCGAGGGCGGCGACTAGGTCGTGAACGGGCCCTGAGCCGCCATCTTCGGGATGCAGTACGAAGACCATGACCCAGACGCGCGTCTGCGCTTGTTCGATCAGGCGGCCGACCAGGGCTGGATAGCTGTCAAAGGCGCGCTCGCCGGTGACCACCAGCCGGGCTCGATCACGGCTCGGCCGGGCGATCACGCCCAGGGCGACGATGCTGAGGATGACCGCACAGGCGGTGGCGATGCGGCGTTGCCAGATTGGCCACGGGCGCAGATCGGGCTGGAGCGGCAGCGCCATCAGCGCGCGACCTCCGAAGCGGCGGCCATGACTTGTTCAACGCTGATCGCGTCCATCCGGCCCTTGGCGGCGTCTTTGCGCTCCCAGGCCGCGCCAGGGGCTTGCAGGCAGCGGTAATGCCCTCCGCGCGGGCCATTGCGCCGCGCCGGCACCGGGCCGAACAGGCCCACGGCGGGTGTGCCCAGGGCCAGGCTCAGGTGCAGGGGGCCGGTATCGCCAGAGACCAATACGCCGGCCTGGGCCAGCAGGCCGCCGAGTTGGGGGATGTCGGTGGCAGGAGCCAGCACGGCTCCGGGCGCCTCGGCTACCGCGCGCACGGCGAGATCGTGTTCGGCGGGCGAGCCCCACACCACCAGGGTGTCGTGGCCAGCAGAGCGCGCCGCGGCCACGAAGGCGGCCTGACGTTCAGCCGGCCACACCTTGCTGGGCCAACCGGCGCCCACATTGAGCACCCAGGGGTGGTGCAGGTCGTGCGCGGCGAGCCACTCCTGGGCCCAGGCGCGTTGCTCGGCCCAGGCTGGGAGGGGGAAACGCCATGGCCTACCGGGATGACGCTGGGTGAGCAGCGGCAGGCTGAGGGCGCGTTGTTGGTCGATAACGTGTTCGGCAGTGGCCGGGCTGCGTTCTTGGCTCAGCAGCCAGCTGGCTTCGCGGGCGCGCGGCGGCCGATGACCGATGCGTATCTTCGCCCCGCTGAGCGCAGCCCACAGCGCGCTCTTGGCCAGGCCCTGGGCATCGATGACGGCATCAAAGTGCTGGGCCCGCAGTTCACGGACAAGACGACGCAGCTTCAGCAGGCGAGCCCGGCCTGCTGGGGGCTGGCGTTTCCATGCTGCGCGTGGCAGTTGGTGGACCTGGGTCACCGCGGCGCTGCCCGCGAGCAGGCAACTCCATCGGTCTTCACATAGCCAGTGGACCTGGCAGCCAGCCGCATCCAGGTCGGCTGCCAGAGGCAGGGTGTGGACAATATCGCCGAAGGCGCCGAGGCGCACGATCAGCACACGCATCGCGGCATGGTGGCGGCAAAGTGGCGATCGCCTAGTCTGCAAATCGGCTCTGCCGGTCTACGCGGCACGCAAGCCTGACGGCGGCCAGAGTCCGGGATCTACCTCCAAGCCCTTGTGGCGACTGGTTTAGCCAGTGTGGGCTCATGCGTATGCGCCAGGTGGTACTGGGTAGGTCAAAACGCGGTGGTCGGCTCAAAGAGCGTTCTCGCCAATCCGATCCAAGCGGTGGGACGACAAGGAGTTGCCAGTGCAGGCCGGATGATTAACCTATATCAGTTCAAATGATGCAAGCACTCCCTCTGTTCCAGGCGTTACGTCAATGACGACTCCAGCTGACCATCTATCCCTTGGTCGTATTGCGAAGTTGTGTCACGTCAGCCGGACCACCGTGTATCGGTGGATCATCAATGGCCACCTCAAGGCCTACACCCTGCCTTCGGGCCATTTTCGGGTGAAACCGGATGACCTCAGCAGCTTCTGTCAAAGCTTTGGGATTCCTGATCCTAAGTTGGCCGCGGCCGAAGAGGCCCCGCCCCCAGCGCCGTCGCCAGCCAAACTGCGGGTGCTGATCGCTGACGACCACCCCGACATGGTTTTGGTGCTGCGCAAGGTGGTCGAACGTTACCTGCCCGATGCCGAGATCCACGAGGCGGTCAATGGCGTCGATACCTGTATCGCTGTGGGTACCATCGAGCCGCAACTGGTCTTGTTAGACATCATGATGCCTGGCATGGACGGTTTTGCGGTGCTTCAAGAGCTGCTGCGTCGCCCCGAGCTGAATGATAGCCGGGTGCTGGTGGTGTCGGCCTATGAGCCTTTCGACCGGGTGCTGGAGCTTGAGCGGCAGTACGAACAGGTAGTCGCATGCTTGCGTAAGCCAATTTCGGTGGAAGGTCTGGGCTCACAGCTGCGGGCAATCGCCGGCAGCTTCCACAGCCGGAGCAACTGAGCCAGCACATGCAGGACCTCCTCGCGGAGATGCACGAGCACTTTGAGCTCGTGGAAGAGATCATGGCCAAGGCTCTCGCCACCTCGGAACCCCGAGTGCGGAGCCTGTTGGACGACCTCGGCGGCTTCCACGGCAAGATGCTGCGGCCGGCCTTGGTGATTCTGGTGGCGCGCTGCCTGGGCGACGTCGAGCAGCTACATTACCGTCTTGGCGCTGCGCTAGAGATGGTGCACACCGCCACTTTGATCCACGACGACATGATCGATGAGGGCGAGGTCCGGCGCGGCCGCCCCACGCCGCATGTGCGCTATGGCAACTCTACAGCGGTGCTGCTGGGTGACTTCTTCTACACCCATGCATTCAACCTAGTGGCCGAGCAGGGCGACGCCTGGGTGATGCAAGAACTCACGCGCACTACCAACGTGGTGTGCGAAGGTGAACTCAACCAGATGTGCGCCCGGCGCGATCTCGCCCTGAGCGAAGACGAATACGAGCGCATCATCTACGCCAAAACCGCCGCGCTGTGCGAAACTGCCTGTGCCCTCGGCGCGGTATCCGGCAGCGGCGTGCAGCGCAGTGCAGCGGCTGCCTACGGCCGCTTGTGCGGCATGGCATTCCAGATTGTTGACGACTGCCTCGATCTCTCGGGTGACCCTCAGAAGGTCGGCAAGACCTTGGCCACTGATATCGAACGCGGTCGTTTGACCCTTCCCTTCCTGCGCTTGCTGGCGGCCTCTGAAGGGGCCGAACGCGAGCGCCTTGGCGAGCAATTGCTGTCGGTGTCGTCTCCTGACGACGTGGCAGCAGTCAGACAGCTCGTCATCGAGGGTGGCGGTGTACGCTCAGCCCTCGATAGCGCCCGGTCCTACGTGGCCCAGGCACAACAGCATTTGGCAGCTTTCCCTGCCGGTGCCGGTCGTGACCAGTTGCATCAACTGGCCGACTTCATCGTTGCCCGCGATTTCTGACCGGGCACGCGCTCTTTACCACCACCAGCCTGCCCGCGCTGCGGTGCCACACGGGATTCACCCGCTTGTGCCACCCCGTGTGGAGCCAACGAGCCCATGGTTGAACCACTAATTATCCCACGACCGAAACACAATGTTTCGCGCGACCTCATCGATCCCGAGATCCTCAAGGTCCTCTATCGCCTCAAGCAGCACGACCACGATGCCTATGTGGTTGGTGGCGCTATTCGCGACATCCTGCGCGGCGAACATCCGAAAGACTTCGATATCGCCACCGACGCCACGCCGTCGGAGCTGCGCAAGATCTTTCGCAATAGTCGCATCGTCGGTCGGCGCTTCCGCCTCGTCCACGTGGTGTTTGGCTCCACGGCGGTGGAGGTGGCCACCTTGCGCCGTGCGGTGGAGTTTGATCCCGACCAAGACGAGGATCTCTACATCGAAGACGACAACGCCTGGGGCGATGTCGAGTCAGACGCGTTCCGGCGCGACTTTACCATTAATGCGCTGTTCTATGACATCCGCGATTTTGCGGTCATTGATTACTGCGGCGGGGTTGAAGATCTCAAGAAGGGCCTGATCCGATCGATCGGCGACCCGTGGACGCGCCTGCGCGAAGACCCGGTACGGATGCTGCGCGCAATTAAGTTTGCGGCCCGCTTTGGCTTTACCATTGAGGCCGATACCGACGCCGCGATGCGCGAGTTGCCGGATGAGATTCACAACGCCAGTCGATTCCGCGTGACTGAAGAAATTTTCCGGATCTTGACCCAGCGTAATCGCGACCGCGGCTTTGCCCTGCTGCGCGAGTACGGCTTCTTGCAGGCCCTGTATCCCGAGTGGCTGCACGACTGCGGCGAAGACGGCCTCGACCAGGTGCAAGACTTCTTCGAGCGCGTTGAAGAAGAGGCGCGCGAGGGCCGGTTCTTGCCGGTCGAACTGGTGGCGGCGGGTATGTTCCTGCCCTTGCTGGGCACGGTTGACGTTGCGGGCGACAGCTACGGCAATTGCTCAGCGGCTTTG
>JAQIBG010000424.1 GCA_027859175.1 Planctomycetota bacterium
GCGGCTGCCCCGTACCCCGCCCAGTTGCGTTGGTCGTCACGCCGCTGGCTGTTCCCACGTTCCAAGCGCCAAGGGCGCGTACCAGGACCCAGGACCGGATTGCCGAAGTCCTAGAACGCCTGCAAGCAGGCTTAGACGCGGGGCGGCTGCCCCGTACCCCGCCCAGTTGCGTTGGTCGTCACGCCGCTGGCTGTCCCCACGTTCCAAGCGCCAAGGGCGCGTACCAGGACCCAGGACCCCATTTCCCTTTCCCGACTGCAGACCGATTGCACGCTCAGGCCATGGCCTCGGTCAACTGGGATGCCCTCGGTGGCGATATCTTCGATGAGGTGCTTTCGGCAGAAGACGAGGGCCCTGATTTCGGTGATCGCTATGAGCTGCGCGATCTGCTCGGCCAGGGTGGCCAGGGCACGGTGTACCGCTGTTGGGATCGCTCGCTCGAGCGTGAGGTGGCGGTCAAGTGCATGCGTGACCCCGGGCGCAATCAGCGGCCGCTGCTGGAAGAGGCGCGTCTGTTGTCGCGTTTGGCGCATCCGGCTATCCCGCAGGTGTATGATCGTGGTGCCAGCCCCAACGGCGGTGCCTTTGTGGCGATTCAGCTGATCAATGGTGATCGTTTGGATCACGCCATTGAGACGCTCGACCTGAGCACCCGACTGCGTCTGTTTCGCGGTGTTGCTGGTGCGGTGGCGCATGCCCACGGCCGCGGGATTCTGCATCGCGATCTCAAACCTGAGAACGTGATGGTGTGTTCGAGCGGTGATCCGTACTTGGTTGACTGGGGCTTGGCGGCCAAGGGCGACCCGCGCGCGATCTGCGGCTCGCCTTATTTTGCCGCGCCCGAGCAGCTCGACGGTCAACCGGCCGACCCGCGCGCCGACATCTACGCGCTTGGTGTGCTGCTGTATTTCATCCTCACGCGGCAGTTGCCGTATGGCCGTAGCGTCAAGAGCTTCCAGGAGTTTCAGCGTCAGCGCGCTGCGCTGACCCGCGTGTCGCTATGTGAGCGCGATGGCAGCCTGCCGCGCGCCCTGGAGCGCATCACCGAAACCGCGATGGCAGCACAGCCCGGCGCGCGCTATCAGCAGGTAGACGACCTGTTAGACGATCTGTCGGCCTTTGAAGCGGGGCGGCCCTTGGCTCGTGATCTGCCGATCCTGCCGTGGCGCCGCGTGGGCATGGTGGCCGCCTTGCTTATGACCGCAGCCGGCAGTGCTGCGTTGGGCTACTATTTGGCTCCCGATAGCATGATTGAGGCGCCGGCTTCGCAGCGGCTGCGCTGGGATCACGTCGCGCCCCTGCCGCCTGATGAAACCTTCGGTGACGTGGCCTTACCCGATGGCGAGCAGAATACCGAGCCTGTGGGGCCGGACGTCACGCCAGATGCGGCTGCGCCGGGCCTTGCCCAGGGGGAAACCGATGGCGGTGACTCGGTCGAGATCCCCGTCGATGAGCCTGAAGTGGCGGCAGACGCAGCGACGCAGCTCGCCGCGGAGCCAGAGGATCCTTTCGCCGGCCTCGATGGCCTGTTGCCAGATCCGCCAGCCGAGACCACCGAACGGGGTATTGGCCCCTTGCCGGCCTTAGAAGACTTGTTGCCGGCGATTGAGGATGACGACCTCGACGGTGGACGCCGGGTGCCGTCTCCGTAGCGTCTGGCCACAGTTGGAAACGGGGGTTGCGACCATGGGATTGGTCATTTGTCCAGACGCTGATAACGCCGCCATGCGATTGACGGAGTGGATTGAACAGGCCGTGCTGGCCAAGCCGCGCCTAGTTTTGGGTTTGGCTTGTGGGCGCACGCTTGGCACCGCATATAGCGAGCTCGTGAAGCGCTATCATGCCAGCAGCGATCTCACCTTCCGTCACGCCACGTGTTTCAATACCGACGAGTTTCTCGGGGTGCACCCCGATGATCCGCGCAGCGCGCGGTATTTCATGAACACCACCTTCTTCAAGCTGTGCGACTTTCGCCTCGAGAACACCCATGTGCCGCGCGGCGATGCGGTTGATATCACAGCCGAGTGTAAGGCGTACGATCATTACATCGCGGCGTCGGGTGGGCTTGATTTGGTGGTGCTGGGCCTTGGGCATAACGGCCACGTTGGGTTCAATGAGCCAGGTAGCACGCTGCGCTCGAAAACACGGCCGGTTGAGTTTACCGCCTCAACCATGGCGGCCTTGTCTGATGGCAGTCGCTTCCGCGATCTCTCTGAGACCCCGGATGGCGCGATCACGATGGGCTTGTCGAGTCTGATGGAAGCCAAGCATGTGGTGTTGATTGCCACCGGTATTGCCAAGGCGCAAGCGGTGTACCGCATGTTCGAGCGCAAACCGGGCCCGTCGGTGCCCGCCAGCCAGTTGTTGCAGCATCCAAATCTGAGCGTGGTGGTTGACCGCGACGCTGCGTCATCCTTGCAGGATCCAGACGTTGAGGTTCAGCATGTCTGAACGCCGGCAAGATACCGCCGCCGAGGGGGGCAAGCGCACCTTGCCCGAGTTGGCGGCCGGTATCGGCCAGGGGTCTGAAGTGGTGGCGGCCAGCGCTGCTGTGCGCAAGCGCCCAGATAATATACTCGGCTTGCTGGTGCGCGATCTCACGCATCAAGAAATCGCCTTGATGGAAGATCGCGGCTGCCGCGCTGATGATTGGTCGCTGATTCAGGTTGCCGAAGATTTCGATCCGTTCCGTGTTCGTCGCAGTCATTTTAAGGGTCGCTGTGTGCTGGGTCGTTTCGTGGCCGAACTCGAGGTGGTAGACGGCCTCAGTTTGCCGGCCGGTATTTACGACTGCACCCTGATCGATTGTCAAATCGGCAACGATTGTCTGCTAGAGAATGTCCGCTTTGCGGCCCACGTCGTGTGCGAGCGCGAGGCGGTTTTATTTGATGTGGGCAGCATCACCTGCAGCGGCCAAGCACTGTTTGGCTGCGGGCAAGAATTGCCCTTGGCGGTGGAGACCGGCGGCCGCGAGGTGCCCGTGTGGGCCGAGATCGACGTGCCGGCGGCAGCCGATATTGCGCGCGATCGCGCGGATCGGCATGGCCAAGCCGCAATTCTGACCGCGATTGATCGCTACATGGACGCGGTTCGCTCGCCGGTGGCCTGGGTCCGCCGCGGTGCCAACGTGCGCCACGTTGAACGCATCTTTGACGCCTACATTGGGCCTGGCGCAATTATCAACCACGCTCTCAGCTTGGTTGACGTCACCGTATTGTCGTCGCGCGATGAGCGCACCGAGGTGTCGGGCGGCGCAACCGTTGAACACGCGATCCTGCAGTGGGGCGCCAAGGTCAGCGGCAACGCAGTGGTTCGCAATAGCGTGCTGCTTGAACACAGTGCGGTTGATGAGCACGGCATCGTGGCCGAGAGTTTGATCGGCCCCAATACCATTATCGCTAAGGGCGAGGTCACCGCGAGTTTGGTGGGGCCTTTTGTAGGCTTTCATCATCAGAGTCTGCTGATCGCGGCCCTGTGGCCTGAAGGTAAAGGCAATGTGGCTTACGGTGCGATGGTTGGTTCAAACCATACCGGCCGCGCGCCCGACCAGGAGATCTGGCCAGGCGAAGGCACCTTCTTCGGCCTCGGGTGCTCAATCAAATTTCCGAGCGATTTTACCGCCGCGCCTTACAGCGTGGTGTCAAGCGGCGTGGCCACCCTGGCGCAGCGGATGCGTTTCCCGTTCAGCTTGATCAGTACGCCGCAAGAAGCGATTGACGACAGCGTGGTGCCGCGCGCCTTTAACGAAATTCATCCAGCCTGGGTTCTGTACTCGAATGCCTACGGCATCGAACGTAGCGAAGCCAAGTATGCCAAGCGCGATCGCTCGCGCCGCCATGAGATTCACTATCAGATCTTGCGGCCGGGCATCATGCGCATGGTGCGCGATGCACTGCATCGCCTGGAAGCCGTGACCGAACAGCGCGAACTCTATCTTGAGCAGCACGTGCCTGGATTGGGCAAGAATGTGCTGCGTGAGCAAGCCCGCCTCGACGCGATTGAGGCCTACCGCCGCGTGCTGCTGCGCTACTCCTTGCGTATTTTCCTCGGCGAAATTGAAGGCACGATCACTATCGCCGGAAGCGTGGAAGTGGCCCATGAGTTGCTCGACGAGGTGATGCCCAATACCGATCAGGCCACGCGTTTGCGCACTCTGATTGAGGTGGAACGCAATAACGCCGAGATCGTTGAGTCATCGAAGCGTGCGGATGACCGGCGCGGTGAGCGGATTATTCCTGGCTATGCCGATGCCCATCTCCTGGCCGAAGACGACCCAGTAGTCGCCCGCGCCTGGGAGCGTGTGCGCAGTACCGAGCGGCGGGTAGCTGCGCTCGGGTAGAGGGGTCCTGGGTCCTGGAACGCCTGCAAGCAGGCTTGGACGCGGGGCTGATCGCCCCGATACCCCGCCCAGTCATGATGTCATGGTTTTGTCAGGCTGTTCCCAGGACCTAATGGGCGCAGCCCGGTCTAGGATCCAGGGCCGCTTCTCGGCTACTTCCGCAACACCCAGCAGCGATGCGGTCGCTTGCGTTCGAAGTCTTCCGGCACTGTTGCGTGGGTGACCTCTTCCGGGCGCAGTGGCGGTAGGCCGGCGTTGGCGAGTTCGAAGCTGCGGCTGTTGGTGCTGAAATAAATACTGCCGCCTGGCGCGAGGAAGTCGTTGAGGCGCCATAGCAACCAGGGATGGTCGCGGTCAACCGACCAACTGCGATCCATTCGTTTGGAATTACTGAAGGTGGGCGGGTCGCATACGATCAGGTCAAAGCGTTCGCTGGGCGTTTGTTCCAGAAAGCGCATGCAGTCGACGGTTTCAATCCGGTGCTGCTCGCTTGTCAGTTGGTTGAGGGCCAGATTGCGGGCGGTCCAGTCGCTATAGGTGCGCGACATGTCGACGGTCAGGCTACTGGCGGCGCCACCGGCGGCGGCGTAGCAGGTGAAACTGCCGGTGTAGGCGAACAGGTTGAGCACGCGCTTGCCGGCCGCTTGTTCGCGCACCATGGCGCGCGTGGTGCGGTGGTCGAGAAACAGGCCGGTGTCGAGGTAGTCGCTGAGATTGACCTCGAAGCTGAGGCCTTGCTCGCTGACCGTGCGGATCACGGCTTCGTCGCCTAAGCGAACGTATTGTTCGCGTCCGCGTTGCCGCCCGCGGCGTTTGATGTACACCCGGGCCTGGGGAATATCGAGCCCAGTGGCTACTTCTTTGCGGACGCTGCAGCGCCACAGCTCAGCCTGCTCTTCGGTGTCGTCGCGTTTGCGGTCGAGGCACCACACCACGGCGTGACCGTCATACCAATCGACGATGCAGGGCTGGTCTGAGATATCGCGATCGTAAATGCGGAAGCAGGTCACGGCGCTGCGGCGGGCCCATTTCGACAGATGCTTGAAGCGATTGCGCAAACGGTTGGCAAGCATGCTGATCAACCTCCGTCGAGCCAATCGGTGCAACCCGGGGGGCGCAGGCGATGCAGGCCCTCGGGCAGGG
>JAQIBG010000222.1 GCA_027859175.1 Planctomycetota bacterium
AGCGCAGCAGGATCTCGGCAGGGACAGCGCATTGTTTGCGGCTCTCGCTGCTGGCGCCTTGGCCGAGATCGCGCAAGCCATGGCAGCCGCGGTGCAGACCAACCCGGTGGGCGAAGCGACCGCCGATTGAACGAATGCCGCGTTGTTCGACTAAAAACTGGCATAGCTCAAAGACCCGCGGCGCGAGTGCAGCGTAGGCGCTTTGATCGCTGACCAAATCGGCGTAATGGTGGCGCACCATGGCAACACAACTGGCGGAAGGGGCGACCACCGCATCGAAGCCACTGAAGGTGGTGACGAAGTGGTTGGCGGTGTCGCGCGAGGCATCGGCGCAGCCGGCGTTGAGCATCGGCTGCCCGCAGCAGGTTTGCTTGGTGGGAAACACGATCTCGCTGTCTGGGCACAGGGCTTGAAGCAGACGTAGGGTGGCACGGCCAACTGCCGGGTAGCAGCGGTCGACGTAGCAGGGGATGAACAAGGCGATGCGCATTCTGACCAGCGTGGGCTAGCCGGGCTGGTGTGCGAGGACGGACTAGGAGGGCTCAACCAGGGCTGCAGCGTAACTGCTGCGATTACAGTGACTTTGACTCATCCAACTTATATGATATGTGATAAGTTATGCGAGATCGGACCGAACAGGTGATTGCGCGGCTACGCGCTGCGATTCTCGATGGCAGCTTGCCGGGTGCCGATGGCGTGCTGCCGGCGCAGGGCGCTTTGGCTGAGCGCTTTGGGGTGTCGCGCACTGTGGTGCGCGAGGCGATGGTGCATCTGGCGGCGCAAGGTTTGATCGTGGTAGAGCAGGGCCGCCGCGCGCGGGTGCGCGGTGATGACCCCGCTGAGCGTGCGGCCAGTTTGGGCGCGATGATCGCGCTCGGATCGTGGGCACTCGATGACCTGCTGGTGGCGCGGCGTTTGGTGGAGGGCGAGTGCGCGGCCGCAGCCGCGGATGCCGGCACGGTAGCGCTGCGGCCAACGATTGAGGCTTACCGCGCGGCCACCACGCGGCGCGAGGCGCTGCGGGCGGATCGCGCCTTCCACGACGCGATTGCCGATGGCTCGGGTAATCCGGTGTTGGCGCTGCTGTATCGCAGCTTGGCTGATGCGATTGCCGAACAGCAGCGCGAGACCCATGATCGCAGTGAAGTCACCTGGGTGCTGCGTGATCATCAGCGCATTGCTGGCGCGATTCGGCGCAAGGATGGCGCAGCGGCGCGGCGTGCGATGCACCGGCATATTGATCGGGTTCGTGAGGCCCTGGCTCCCGGTTGAGCCTATTCCTCGATGCTAGTCTTCGAGGCCTTCGAGCCACAGGCTGGCACTGCAGATCAGGCTGGGCGTGGCGTCAGGCCGCACGGCTTCGATATGAATCGTGGCTTTGCTGCTGAGGGCCGCGAGTGGGAACGGCAGGTCGAGGATGTCGCAGGCGTTCAGGGCGGTCGTGCAGCCCGGTAAGGGAATCGCCGTGCCGTTATTGATGCGCACCTGGTAATGCTCGGCAGTGAGGTGCTCCACCACCAGGCGCAGCCAGGCGCGCTGCGGGTTGGGGTGCGCTGGTAGCGCGATGCAGCGGCGCCAATCATGCTCGGCATCGAGGGTTTGGAGCACGTCGTCGGCAAAGTTTTGCCGGCGCACGATGCTCTTACTGAAATCTGGCTCGCCGCTGAGGGTAAGGCGGATGACGGCGAAACCGTGGGCGCACAGCGTGACGTCAATTGCATCGACATCGATAGAGACCTCGCTGTGGGCGAGCTGTGGTGCGGCGTGGTGTGCCTGCAACTGCGTGAGCTGGGCCGGGCCTGCGAAGCGGGTGCCAGTCGGGGCCTGCAGTGCGATGCTGGCGTTGCGGCTGCGGCCCTCGACCTCGGCGACTGCGAGACACAATTCGTACCCGCCCTCGGCGCGCGGGCAGCGTGGGTCGGTGCCGTCGACGGTGGCCACGGCCACCAGGCCGGGGTCGGTGTGGTCGAGATGCAGCAAACGCCCACGCAGGCTTCGCAGGGCCTCGAGCGCGAGGCCCTCGCCGCTATCACTGAACCAGGGGCCGCCGTAGCCGAAATGCAATTGGCTGCGCGCCTTGTCGGGCACGCGGGCCGCGGCGCAGAGAATTATCCGTGCACACCAAGTGGCCTTGCGCCAGTCGGCGCCGGCTGTGCCGAGTTCTGCCGCCGCAGGGATCGATTGGGGGTCGCTGGCGTTGGCGCATTCGGTGTTGTAGCCGTACAGCCAGCGGCCATGGGTGGTCATGGCGTAGCCGCAGATGGTTTCATAGACGCCGTCCATCTGACGCGGGTCGCCGCCGTAATCATGATCGCAGATGCCGTCGATGAGCGCGGGTGCGGCGTCGATGGTGGGGCGGTACAGCAGGTCCCAGGCGGCCCAGTGGTCTTCCGAGGCGCGATTGCCCCAGCCGGCAATAAATACGGTGTCGGGTCGTTTGGCCTTGAGGCTGGCGGCGAACACGCACATCGGATCGGTGTAGAGTTGGGTCATGCCGGCGCCGGCCCAGTGCGTGAATTGGGTGTCGTCAACAATGTGCCAGGGCGTGGTGACTTGAAGCTCGCACGCGGTGCCATCGACCTCGGCCGAGTAAGACTGGCCCTCGGCTAACGCGGCGGCCGGGTGGGTGCTGGGCAGCCAAGGTGAACCGTACAGAGACTCCATGCCCTTGTCGGGCTCGGCGTGACAGCTGATCAGCTGGCCTTCTGTGGTGCGGCCGCGCAAGGTGGGCTCTGTGCTGTGCTGTACTGTCGGTGAGGGGCTGTCGGTAGGGCTGTGTTGCGGTCGGGGCTGTCGTTTTGACGGTGTGGCGTATCCTTGCTGCCGATGCAACGCCGGGTGCATAGTTTGCTGACCGATCTGATGTCGCCCTTTGTGTGGCTGCGTGATTGGTTCTACGGCGAGGGCTGGGCCATGAGTGCTCACAGCCATGACTTCTGGCAGACCATTGTGGTGCTTGAGGGCCGCGGCCGGCATCAGCGCTGCGACGGCAATCAGGGCAGCATCAAAATGGTGACGGGTGACTTGTTCGTGATTCCGCCTGGCGTTGACCACGCCTGGAAGGCGGGTGCGGGTGGCGTGCGCTTGTTGGACGTGTCGATTGCTCCGGGCGCTGAGGTGCCGGCCTTGCTGGCAGCGCTCGAGCAGGGCGCTGCCCAACGCGCTGCCCAACGCGCCGACCTGCGCGTACCGCGTCGCGAGGCGGCTGGCTTGCTGCCTTTGGGGCGGCGCCTAGCGCAAGCCGGTACCGACCAGAACGACGAGACTGGTCTGCTGGTGCAGGGCTTGCTGTGCCAGTATGCGGCTGAGTTGGCGCGCGTGGTCAAGGCCGTCGGCTTGGGTGACGGGGCCGCCAGCGATGATGAAACGATTGTGGCTGGCGTGGAGGCGGTGATTGAGCGGCGTTACGGCGAGGCGATTGATCTAGCCGATCTGGCCAAGGTGGTGTCGTGCTCGGATAAGCATCTGTGCCGCTTGTTTGCGCGCCACCGGCAGCGTTCGCCGATTCAGAGTCTGATCGCCGTGCGCCTGCGTGAGGCCTGTCTGTTACTGGCGAGCACCGAATTGAGCGTGGCAGAAATCGCGCTGCGGGTGGGGGTGGCCGACCCACAGTACTTCGCGCGCTTGTTCAAACGCCACCAGGGGCTCAGCCCGAGCGCGTGGCGGAGCCAGGTGGGCGCCAAAGACTGACGCGGTGGGCCAGCTGCGATGCGAAGAATGTCCACGTGACAGGCGAAGCGCCTCCGTGGCAATTTGGGCGCGCGGCGTTAGCCTAGTGGGATCAGCCGGAGGAGACCGCTATGCCTGATGCATCATCAGTCACTATTCCCACATTGTCGCCTGAGCAGCGTGAGGCCTTTTATTCTACCGGCTTCATCATGGTGCCACAGGTGTTCAGCGCCGCCGAGATGGACCGCATCGACGCGGGTTTCACCACGGCCAATAATATCGCGCTAAACCTGCGTGAGGGCCTGACCGACAAGCGCGCTAGCGTGCCGTATCAGGGCGCGCGCTTTACCCTTGAGGACAATGGCCACGAGCACGTGGTGCGGCACATCGCCTGGGTTGGCGCGCTCGATGCAGAGCTCGACCGGCTCGGCAGCGATCCGCGCTTGGTGGGCATGGCAGCGCAGCTTTTGGGCTGTGATGAGGTGCAGCAACTCATCCACCAGGCCCACTACAAAGACCCGGGCGGCAATGTGGCCTTTGACTGGCACCAAGACGCCGAACATCGCGGCATGGGGCGTGGTGGCTTCAAAGATCTCAACGGGCATGGCAGCTATGTGCAGATCGCCTTGGCGGTTGATGACGTGACCGCTGATAACGGCCCGGTGCGGATGATCCCGGGATCACCCAGCATCGGCTACAAGCCGCACAACGACCGCGCGATCGACAGCAAATGGGTTGATGAATCCCAGGCGGTAACGCCGTTGGCCAAGCGCGGCGACTGCTTGCTGTTTGGCCCGTACACCATTCATGGCTCAAACCCCAACCGCTCTGATCGCAGCCGGCGTGTGTTCATCAACGGCTTTGCGCAACCGGGCGCGTGGCAGGGCGAGCCGCAGCCAGGCGGGATTGGGCGTTTGTTGCGGGTGTGAGCGCTGGTTGTTGCTGTGTTAAATGAAGGAGGCAGGGCCGTGTGGCCCTGCCTCTGGCAGTTTTAGCGGATCTCAACCGGTGCAGATAAAAACATCGTTTGACCGTTCTCCTTGCGTTTGCGGACGCCTTTCCAGGGCGGGTCACTCCAGGCATTATATTCAAGCGACGGATCGGCATCGCCAACGGTGCGCCACAGTTGCTGTCCGCTGCCGTCATCGCCAGCTATGCTGGTGACCGAGGCGTAAATGGTATCGAGCAGGCCGGTGTCGGGGGTGGTCCAGTCGGCTGAAGTGTCGCTGAGGGCGCTCAGTGCTGATGGCGGTTTGGGGCCAAGCGCACCAACCGAAAGGTAAAATGCCTTGGCATAACCGTAGGTTTTGTGCGCGCGTTCAACGAACAGGTCATCGCGGACGCGCTCAACCTTCTGGGTGTGGCCACCGCCGGTCTTAATTACCTCGAGCACAGCAAGGCTGTCGTTGAGGCGCGGTTGATAGAAACCCATGCCGACCACCAAGGGGTTGCCCCAGGCATCGTTCCAGGGGCGATCAGGGTTGCGGTCTGAATAATATTTGTTGATCTCGTCGATGCCGGCGGTGCTGGCGTCGTCTTTGATCAAACCGGCGAGCACCATGAACTCGGGCGAGAAATGCGCTCGCAGGTCGGCCGTGCTGCGGGTGTCATAGGGGATGTGCTCGTCGACGTCTGGTAGGTCGGTGGGGGTGCCCTGGCGATCGGTTGGCCGTTGGCCCCAGGGATTCGGGAAATAGGGCGGCTGGTAGGGGCGTGGAATCCACGACCCGGACACGCGGACGAATTCAAGGAAACGGCGGTCCATCTTAAACCGGGTGACGCCCATTAGGCCGCCGCTGGTCATGGTGGCGAGTCGCCGGTGCAGGTAGTCGGCAGCTTGTTGATCTGAGCCGATATTGCCGTGAACGCTGCGTGTGATCTCTTCCATGCGCTGGATGGTGACCATCGCGCGTGCTTGTTTGCGGACCAGGGCAACTGCGCCCAGAATCATACCGGCCAGAATCAGGATGATGCTGATGTCCACAAGGAGTTCGATGAGCGTAAAGGCACGGCGCATAGCTTACCAGTAGGTGGGGGCTTCGCGAAGCCGTTGGATCCAGGTGAAAGTGCCGCCCTGGTTGACGATTCGCGGGAAGGGTTCGAGGCGCGGGTTGCGCCAGCTATCGCGGTTATAGACGCCAGACTTGCTCCAGGAGTCAGCATCGGTGTCGCCAGTTTTAGCCGCGATGTCGCCTCCGGTGGCGGCCGCACTCCACTCAGCACGGTACCACAAGACGACTTCTTCGGCGCGGGCGGTCTCGAATGCAAAGCGGTCATTACCCCAGCTGGCTTCGGCACCGTAATATTGAACTTCCGACCAATCCTTGAAGCCCTGTGTGCCGCCGCTGCCGACAGTGATGGTGAAGGTTGCGGGGCTTTCGCGGAAAAGGCGGAACCAACCACGGTTGACCGATGCTAGTAGCGGTCGTCGGTCGCCGGCTTTGTGCCAGTCCCAGGCGGCGGTGCTACCGCGACCGCTCAGGTCAGGGACCGGGTCCGGGTTTTTTAGGAGCGGAATGCCGGCATACATGGCGTGGCTCTCGCCGGTGAGGAGCATACCATCAGAGTCTACCGCGCCAAATTCCTGGCTGATTGGATTGACGCTGAAACGGGGCTCAACCGCGTAGGGCGGGCGCTGCATGCGGTACATGGGTACGCGCACCATGCCGTGCACGGCGGGCCACAGCGGTGCGTCAACGCTGGAGCTGAAGAAGGCGACTCGTGGCGTGTCATCGAAGCGGGGGTCGTATTCGCCGTCGCCGTCGTAGTCGAATGTGCGCGGCCCAACGCTGCCGTCACGCACATCGATCCAGCCGAAGGCGAGTTCGTGGACCTCGTTGTTCGCATCAGTTGGAAACGCGAAGCCACCTGGGTGCATGTGGGGTGCGCGGGAGAAGATTGAGTCGCTGGTCATGCCGCCGCCCGAATAGGCGGCACTCCATGCGGAGCCTTCCAGATCCCAGCCGATGCGCGAGCTCTCTTGGATATAATTGAGAGCTGCTGCGAGCATGACCCGGGTCTGTGTGTGGGCCATGATCGCCTCACCCTCGCGGGAGTCATTACGCGACTGGGTGATGAAAGTGAGGGTCAGGACCGCCAGGAGGGCCATGATCCCCGCGACAACGATCAGCAAAATGCCGGAGCGTGGGCTGCTCATGGGACGTGGTCCAGGGTTGGGTCATTAGAGGGCGATGCGAAGCTATAGAAGCGGGCCCAGCCGCCATCGCGGTGGCGCTGCATACGTGCGCCGCGCAGGGTGCTGCCGAGGGCGTTGAAGCTGATCTCGGCCACTTCGCCGGTGTCGCTGTCGATCCATCGGACGCGGTAGTTGGCTAGGAAGTGCCCATGGGTTGCGACGCGCATGGTGGTGAGCTGCAGGTCGGGCCACTCCTCTGGCAGGTAGGGGAGTTGGGGCTTAACCTGGACCACGCGGTTGAGCAGGATCGCCAGGGTATGCGGGTGCACATCGGCCCCGGTCCAGCGGCTGCGCAGGTGTTGGGCCCAGCGGTCTTCACTCAGGCTTGAGTTGGGGCCACTGGCGTTGTCGCCATTGAAGTTGGCGTCGATAAGGTGGCCCACTACTTGGCCGCCGGTGTAGGGGCTGTCGGCCAACAGCGGGAAGGAGGCGAAGAGCGAGGCCCGTGTCGGCGAGGAGAAGGCGCTGGTGCGGCCGGTCAGAGTTGCGTCTTCCCAGTGCCTGATGTCGCTGCCGCCGGCAAGGCTGCGCAGAATCCAAGAATTTTTCTGGTAGGTGGTGTCCCAGGCAAGGCGCTCGTCGAGTCTGCGGTCGTCTTTCTCGGCTCCGAACCAGGCGATCTGATCGTTGGCTGGCAAGTAGGTGAGGAGGCCGTAGTTGCCCATAGTGTCGAGCAGTTGGCGATTGCGCACGGCGCGACGGCTCAGGGTCAGCACGCCAGGTGAGGGCACACCGAAGCTGCCGGTGTAGATGTTGATGGCATCTGGGTGGCCCGTACCATCGGTGACATTCTCGATGGGCCAAGAGATTGGCCAGGGCTTGTTGGCGGCGGGGTAGTCGGCTGGGTCGAGGGCGTAGCGGGCCGAGCTTTGAACGATGTCGCGACCGTCTTCACCGTGGCCGAGGTTGGGCCGTAACCAGCGATTCTGAATCATGCCATAGCGGCCATAGCGCTTGTCGCTGTAGGGCGCTTCGGGGTGGGCCAGGGCGATCATCGACAGATCGCCGGGTAGGTTGGGTTGTTCTGGGACGTAGGTGCGGAAGTGGTCGATGGCGCGTAGTGTGTCGGGGATTTGGAACCAAAAGCTGTCGGTGGCCACAACCGTGGGATCGTCGGCGGGGTCGGGGTCGACCACGCCGGTGTAAGCGCCAACATCGGCGGTCTTCAGCCCGGTGGCCCATAACAGCCGTGTACGCGATTTGGCCGAGTAGGTACTGTCGGCCATGAAAGGGATAATCAGACTCGCGCGGTCGGCGCGCGACATCACATCGGGGTCGCTGGCCTGGGGAATATCAGCTATGGCGGTAAACGGTCGGCCGCGTGGACGGGTGGTGGTTTTGCCGACCGAGAGTGTGCTGACATCCCGCAGGCGTAATTCGGTGGGCGACTCGTTTGGGTCGATGTTGGTCATGGTCCCTGAGACCCGAGAGAATTGCGCTGGGTCGTCATAGTGGAGCCAGTAGTCGGCATCTTCGAGCGCAGCGATGTAGCCGGCGCGCATCAAACGATTTTCAAGCGCCAAACGGTTGACCGTGGCAATGGTCTGGCTGGCAGTGTTGAACGCGGCGTAGGCGGCGTAGGCCACCAGGAGGCCGAGTCCGAGGGCGATCGTCAGTTCGATCAGGGTGAAGGCTCTGCGTTGAGTCATCGCGTCACCAGATTGAGGCGTGGGTCGTAAATCGTGAAGCGGGCCACCTCGATGGCCTTCATCCGGGCGCTGGCAGGCACCGGGCCACGATCAAGGAGGTGATTGGCATTGCGGTCGGCGCCGTACATCCCCGAGAAAATCATTCGCGGGTTGGCGCGGGTGCCCAGCCAACTGACATCGCCCTGGCTCGATTTGGCATCGAAGCCGATGTC
>JAQIBG010000009.1 GCA_027859175.1 Planctomycetota bacterium
TCTCTTCAACGACTGCCGTCTCTTCAACGACTGCCGTCTCTTCAACGACTGCCGTCTCTTCAACGACTGCCGTCTCTTCAACGACTGCCGTCTCTTCAACCTCTGCGACAGGCTCTACAGGCTCTACTGGTGCTTCGGCGACGTCTTCGGCGGCCGGTTCAGCTGGTGCTTCAGTAACTACTTCAGCGACAGGCTCGGCTGGTGCTTCGGCGACGTCTTCGGCAGCCGGTTCAGCTGGTGCTACAGTAACTACTTCGGCAACAGGCGCAGCCGGTGCGGCAGCCGCTTCTTCAGCCGCCTTGGCCTTGGCCTTGGCGTCAGCGCGCAACTGCATGCGCTGTTGGGTTTCGTTGTGGCGACTGCTGCGGCCCTTGGGGCTGGATTTGACCGGGGTCTCCGGGACCTGCAGCTCGCCATCACCTTGGCGTGGCGCGGGCATGGCGCCGGGGCCGGCGGCTTCGTCGACATCTTCGATCGGATCACGGGTTAGCGGTACTAGGCGCTGGCCTTGGTCTTCGATCGGTCTGGTGGGCTCGGGTTCGGCTTCCAGCACGAAGGGCTGGGCGATTGGCTTGGCGCGCTCGTCAATCACGAGTCGGAAGCCAATGTCGCGCCGGGTGCGGTCTTGGCGCCGGCGTTCGCGATTGGCCACGCGCAGTTCGTGGCGGTCGGAGTTGTAGCTGCCGCCGCGAATCACGCGGTTATGGCGCTCGCCGCGGTCTTCGCCGCCGGTGGGGTCAACCACGGCTTGGTCGCTGTAGTCTTCGTAGACGTCGGCGGTCCACTCCCACACGTTGCCGTGGATGTCGCGCAGGCCCAAAGTGTTGGGCATGCGGAAGCCAACCATGTGAACACGACCCTTGCTGTTGTCGTCGTGCCAGGCGGTGTCGTCGATCGAGGCGGTGGCATAGGCGGTGATGGTGCCGTTGACGCCAATGTAGGGGCCTTCCCAGCCTGCCTTGGCCGCGTATTCCCATTCGGCTTCGGTGGGCAGGCGCGCCCATAGCCCGGGGTACTGCAGGTTGAGCTCGTCGCAGAAGCCTTGGGCCTGCTCCCAGCTCATTGAGTGCACCGGGTAGTCGGGCTCATTCCAGCGCTGGCCGTCGGGCAGCGGGAAGATGGTTTGCCACAGGTCCTGAGTGGTTTCGGTTTTGGCGATCCAGAAGCCGCGCGACAGGCGTACCGACACTTGGCTTTCGTCACCGTCACGGCTGCGCTCGTGGGCAGGGCTGCCCATCAGGAAGCTGCCGGGAGCAACGTAGCGGAATTCGGTGGTGATGGGCTCGCCGGTGGTGTGCACGGTGAGGGTGGCGTAAATGCCGATGCCGTCATGGCCGTAGTCGCTCGCCCAGTCTGGGCGCCCGGGCCCGGCCAGTTCAGCGGCGCGCGCAATGTAGCGTGCGGCGGCGGCGTCTTCAGCACTCACCAGGTTAACGAGTTCAGCCAGCAGCTTGCCCTGGGTTTCGCTATCGCCGTCAAAGGTGAAGCTCGCCTCAATTGGTGCCAGCTGTTGATTCAATTCGGCAACGCGTTGCGCCTTGGCGCGCCAAGCCGGCAGGGTGCCGAAGTCTTGGCCGAGGTCACTGGCGATGCGTGCCATGTGGATGTTGAGATCGGAGGGGAGGGGCACGGCGTCGCCGGGCCGGCTAAGGATGGCCAGGCTTTCGCGGTTGGCCTCGAGGCCGGCGAAATAGCGTCGCCAGGTTTGGACGCGTGGCGCGGACTCACCGGTGTCCTCTGCCAGCCCGTCGACAAGGGCGAGGGTGTCATCTTGCGGCTCTTCCAGCAGCGAGCGGCTATCGAGGGCCTCGTGCAGGGCGTTCACGCGCCGGTCTTTTTTGAGCCAGCGGTGGAGGTCTGGGGTGGCGCCGAGGGGGCGCAGGGTTTGCAGCGCTTTGAGGTCGCGGCGCATGGCGGCCGTGATCGGCTGCGCCACGTCATAGGCTCGCAGCGCCAGGCGCAGCGTGCGGGCTTCATCGCTGACCGAGCGCAGCAGCTCTTTGGCTTTGGCCACGGCGCTGGTCATCCTGGGGTCATTGGCGAAAGCGGCGGCAAAGCTTTTCAGTTGCTCGCGTTCGGCTGGGCTTGCCGGGCCGCGCTCGAGGAGGCCGGCAGTCGCCGGTTCTACCGGTGAGGGTTCAATCGTCACGTCGTCGGCAGAGGTGATGGGCTCGTCGACCGGCTCTTGCTCTGGCGCTGGGGCGGGGGCCGGCATGGCGGCGCGCGCGATCACGATCACGGCTCCGGCAAAGGCCAAGGTCGCGGCAGCAGTTACTACC
>JAQIBG010000016.1 GCA_027859175.1 Planctomycetota bacterium
GCGCGTCTGGGCACGGCAATTGAATCTAGAGAAGGCGTCTTGGAAGATCGAGAACAGGGGCGCCGACCTGTGGATCCTCGGCTACAAGACCGAGGTCGACAGTCGCATCCTGGACAACGCAGCCGGTGCACGAACCGAGATCCTTGGCGGCCTAGTCTACCCGTCTCTGCGCTGCGGCCAATCCGAAGCGATGCTGGTCAACCACGAGGGTGGGATCCTGAGCGCCACGATCGCCGAGGCCGGATTCCACAACCGATTCCAACGCCTGGTCAGCGACGAACGCGACGGCGCGACTCGCGAACTGGTTCGGGGCCAAGCCCCTCAACGCTGCGGCGGAAGCCTGATTCCGCGCTACGCGGGCTGGATTGCCGCCACTGATGCCCCGGCCAAGCTGCCCCAGGTCGAGATCATCGCCCGTGCCAGTGGGATCGAGCTACGCTGGGATCACCCCAGCGGCTGCGCCTGGATCGAAGTCTGCGACAGCGACGAAACGGTCCTCGCCCGCGGCGCGTCCGGGCGGATCACCCTGCCGGCGCCGGCCCCGGGCGCACAACGGCTGGGCCTGCGTTGTGTCATGACCGACCTCCGGCAGTCCGCTTGGCACTGGCGTAGCGTGACGCCCCCGGATGACCATATCGCTCCGTCTGTGGTGTCGGCCCAGGTCTCCGCGATACCACCTCGAATCGAAATCGTGTTCGACGAAGCGATCGATCCGACCGACGCGGCCGACCCAACGCGCTTCGAATGCCCCGTTGCAATCGTGGCCGCCACGCCCGACTCGAGCAGCGCGCGCGTGGTGCACCTGGAACTCGACCAGCCCATCGTCAGCGGCGCGCTGCAGATCCGTGGCGCTCGCGATCGCAGCGGCAATCCCTGCCTCGCTACGATCGCCCTTGCGCCCGAGATCGTGACCACCGTTGCCGCCTATCAGCCGCCGACCGCTGGCCATGACCTGCCACCCGGGCTGAGCGACAACAGCAGCTGGAAAGGTGGGGCCAAGGCCACCCTCTCGATCGCCGACGACCAGCGCAGCGCGGCGATTGGCGTCAATAAATTCGCCCAGGTGATCTTGGGCCGCGTTCCGCTGGTCGCCAAGCAACGCTACGTGCTGACGGCACAGGCGGCCCTGCAGGCACACCCGGAGACCACGCTGAACGCGCGGCTGCAACTGCGGAAAATGCACGCCCCCTACACGGTCTACGCCCAAGGCAGCCTGAGCGATGGGGCCTCCCAGATCACGTTCCGCGCGCCAGCAACCAATCCCGATGCGGTGCTGTTTCTCATCGCCAAAGGCGGCGGCGAGGTGAGATTGGAAGACTGGACCCTGCGCTCCTTGCACCACCAAGCGGCCCCGCCTGAACCAGCGAGCGCCAAATGATCGACCGCCGTTTGCGCGTAAAGCACCGGTCATCGCCCCAAAGCGCATGCGCTCACCACTACTGTGCAAGTGGCCATCGCGGACGCTGACATAGGCGCCATCAGGTGGCTGCTCGACAGCACTGAACCAGGCGAGGGCGGCCCAGACCAAGCCGACTGTCAAGAGGCGACGAATGTTATATGCGATCACTTCCCTAGACGGTGCGGAAAACGCAGCGCCGGCCGACTAGCAGCTGCCAAGCTGCTACCACTGCGCTTGACTTGAACTCCTGCGAATCCGATGGCAGTCTGGACCGGAGGTAGGGCGGCGCGCCATCTAGCAGACTGCCCCGGAGGACTCGCCATGCGCCACATTCTGATCCCATGCCTCGCCCTGCTCACCGGCTGCGGCGGCGAGATCCCCGCCCCCGCTGAGCCGTCCGCGGCCGTTGCACCCCAGATCGAACCCGCGGCCGCGCCAGCGGATGGCTCCTTGGTGCTGCGCGTCGGCGAGCGCGAGCTCGCCACCGAGGGTCGGGTGCGGACCAGCATGGTCACGCCCTCGGCCTCGCTGGTGAACCTCACCCTAAAAGGCCCCCTGGGCGGGGCACCATGGTCAAACCACAAGACCTCTGGTTCATTATCAAGCTGGATGCGACCGAGCCCGGCACCTGGCCACTGGTGCGCTATGACAACCAGGTCACCGACCAGGAAGGTAGCCAGGGCTGGATTGAGATCGGCGCCAGCCAAGCGGTGGTGCTGCCCAGGCTCAGCCCCGAGTCCGGCAGCATCACCATCGACGCGGTCGCCTTAGCCACCGACGGCAGCCGACAGCCGACACGCCTGCGCGGACATTTCGAGGGCACCTTCTTCAGCGACGACGGCGGCCAGTTCGCCGTCAACGGCAGCTTCGACTTCGAGCGCTGAGCCAGGCGGCAAGGGTGACCGCGTGGCAGGTCGATTGTTCAGGCCGCCGTCGAATCGGGCTCGACCTCACGAACAGTAGTGCCGGTGGTGGGATCGATGACGTCACCATCGGCGCAGCTGCCATTACTCGGTTCACTAGCCAGATTGCGCGCTGCACAACGAATCAACGGACGATGCGCGGCAAGCTTGAGTAAAACGATTAGTAACCGCCGCACTGAAACCTTTGCATCTTGCAGTGCCCAATCTCGGCACTGGTCACGCGGAAGGCACGCGTGCCCGCCCCGCCGAGCGCCCCAGCACCACCGCCATGGTCACGCCCAGCAGGGACACGGCGATCGCAAGTGCCACCGTGCGAGAACCGAGCCAAGCCGGATGGGCTAGGCTCTCAACCACCAGCCAGGCCACGTAGATGAGATAGCTGACAAGAAACAGGCCACCTTCCCAGCGATCAATACGATGCCCGGTGAGAAAGATCGGGAGGCAGGCTGCGGCCACCACGATCATGATCGGAAGATCGAAGCGCAGAACCTGCTCGCTCACCGTGAGGCCCGCCGGCGCGATCACCGATGACAGACCAATCACCAGCACTAGATTGAAAATATTGCTACCAATCACATTGCCCACGGCGATGTCACGCTCCCCGCGGATGCTCGCCACCACCGAGGTCGCCACCTCGGGGAGCGAGGTCCCGGCAGCAACGATGGTCAGACCGATCACCAACTCCGAGATCTCAAGCGCCCTGGCGACCGAAACAGCCCCTGCCACGAACCACCGGCAGCCCAGTACCAGCAAGGTCAAGCCGATCGCGCCGAGTACCAGGTCGATTAACCACGAGCGCCGACGCGTCTTGAGCTCCGGGCCGTAGACCCTTGCAAACTCGTCGTCCGCAACCGCCGGCTCCCGAGCGGCCTGACGAATGAGAAAGCAGATGTAGACGACACCGAGCAACAACAGCAGGCCGCCCTCCCAGCGCTCGATCGATCCGTTCCAGGCCAGCCCCAAGGACAGGAGCGAGAGAACAATCATCAGCGGCACGTCGAGCCGGATCAATTGCCGGGCGACGGCCAGGG
Source organism: Planctomycetota bacterium (assembly GCA_027859175.1). Taxonomy (GTDB): domain Bacteria; phylum Planctomycetota; class UBA11346; order UBA11346; family UBA11346; genus GH22. Next base: position 3,354 of record JAQIBG010000016.1, read on the forward strand.
GTGCAATCAAGGCCGACAGCCCGAGAATGAACAACACATTAAAAATGTTGCTGCCAACAGCGTTGCCAATCGCGATTCCACTGCGTCCGTCAATCGCCCCCTGAACACTGATCGCCACCTCTGGGGCGCTCGTACCCATCGCAACAACGGTCAGACCAATGATCAGCGGCGGAACTCCAAGCCGCGCCGCGATACGAGATACACCGCGGACAAACAGGTCGGCGCCGAGGACCAAGGCCCCCAGACCGCCGAGCAGAAGCAATACCAGCATGCCTAGCCCAGCCGCACCACCAGCAATGATTGAGCCGTAGGCACGATGCACGGAGCGGATCTGCCACGTGATCGCAGTGCGACTCGACAAGAGGCCGGGGCACGAGGATCAGCCCGTTGGGCCACCACACCGCAAACGAACTCCTCGACGGGACCTGGGTGGGTGGCCTCGCTTGGCGTGGGGCCACTGGTGCCGAGCGATGCCCAACCCCAGCCGGAGGATCCAGGCCAGGCCATCCAAAGCGAGCTCAGCCAGGATAACTCACTCGTCAGGCGTCAGGTCGATGCGGGCCTCGCCTGCGACATAGGGCTGCGCAAAGGTGCCGTCGCGCGAGGCATAAAACACCACGGTCCAGCCCTGATCGGGTGTGCTGTCTGGGAGTTCGAGGTCGAACGCGTAAGGCCGTGGATCCATCGGGGTCACGCGCTGGGAACCACGCTCAAGGAGCCGTGGCTGACCGTCTTCACCTGCCGGGCCGCGGAGCGCAACACGAAGCTCAATCGGCTCAGGCGTGGTCTGGAAGGTCTCAACCCCGAAACTGACCTGCGCGGTGATGGAATTTCCCGACTTGGCGTGCCGCGGCACGGATATGGCACCCCAGTTGAAACCGGCAATCCGACGTCCCGGACCGCTGATCCAACCATCCTCGGCGATCTCCACCGCATCGTCGGCCGACTTCAGCCGC
>JAQIBG010000069.1 GCA_027859175.1 Planctomycetota bacterium
CAGCAAACCCAGCGGCGGCTTCGGCATTGGCGCCACCGCGATCAACACCGAGGGCGACACCGTAACCGTCACCCTACGCTGCTTGGCCCCAGGCCCCGACGACATGACCACGGCCGCGATCACCCACCCCGCCACCTTGATTCCGGTCCCACGGCGGCTCGAGTTGGTGATCCGCATCACTGGCGCCCGTGCGCCCGCCGGTGCCATCGATTTCGTGCCCAGCACCGGCGGCGGCTTTACCCTGATCGACGACCGACCATGACCCCCTACAGCTGGACCTTGGAAGCGGCCCGCACCTGGGCCACCGAACGCGGCCTGCCAGCCTTCCGGGGCCAACAGCTGTTCGAGGCCCTGTACCGCGGCCAACCCGAACGCTTTGCCGACATCGCCGGCCTGCCCAAGGAGCTCCGCGCCGAGCTCGACGCCGCCGGCCCCCTGGTTCCGGCGCAGGAAGTGGTTGGCCAGCATTCGCAAGACGGCACCCGCAAGAGCCTACTCGCCTTCAGCGATAACAAGCGCGCCGAGTGTGTGTCGATCCCCACGTCCGATCGCCATACCATCTGCGTTAGCTCGCAAGTGGGCTGCGCCGTCGGCTGCACCTTCTGCGCCTCGGGACTCAACGGGGTTGACCGCAGTTTGACCGCCGACGAGATCGTGTACCAGATCGTGCACCATCACCGTCGTCGCCCGGTCACCAATGTGGTGTTCATGGGCTCGGGCGAGCCGCTGTTCAACTACGACACGGTGCTCGAAACCATTCGCATCCTAGCTGAACCGCGCGGACTCGGCATGGGCCGCCGCCGCTTTACCGTTAGCACCTCGGGCGTGCCCGACCGCATCCGTCAACTTGGCCGCGACGAACCCCAAGTGACCCTGGCGCTGAGCCTACATGCCCCCGATGACGCCACCCGTTCACGCCTGGTGCCGCTCAACCGCCGCTGGCCGATCGCCGAACTGATGGCCGCGATGGACGACTACAGCCGCATGGTGAATCGGCGTATCACGCTTGAATACGTGCTGCTACGCGATGCCAACATGCGCGATGATCAAGCCCGCGACCTCGCCGGCCTGGCACGGCGCTATGGCGCCCATATCAACCTGATCCCCTTCAATCCGGTCACCGACACCCCGCACCAACGCCCAAGTTGGGACGAGATCGACCGTTTCGCATCCCTGGTCGACGCCGCAGGCGGCAGCCTCACCGTACGCGGCCAACGCGGTGCTGATATCGATGCCGCGTGCGGACAGCTTGCGCGCAAGCATGAGGGTCCGGCGTAGTCTAGTCGGTTCCTTGTCCAGTCCTGATCTAAACCGGACAGCCCCCGCCGGACTGGAGCCCCCGCCGCAGGCACGGCACTGTTTAATGCCGATACGCCGCCCAAGGGCGGGAGCGATGGCACTGACCGGCGCTATACCCAAGCGCGCTTGACCTAGCAGGCAGGGTCAAAAGGCCCTTCCATCGGCAACCCGTCCTACTATCATGGTGCGATATCCGCTCCGCGTAGCCTCCGCACAAGAAAATGCGCGTAAAGTAGTACACTTTTTGTCGAGTTGCCTCGTTCGCTGGCCATTTCTCCTGGCGCAAGATGTGTAGGCTGTGTAAAGTAAGAGGCGGATCGTACCTAGTTTCTCTCTATGCCCTTACAAGCAAGAGAGATGCAACACGAAAGACGGAGGAGATGCCATGCGGCATCCAACACAAGATGGCTTCAGTCTCCTCGAGGTGATGGTGGGTATGTCCATCCTTGCCCTCGGCCTGATGGCATCCACGGCATCGATGGTCACTGCCATCAACGCCAAAGATACCACCGCCGACCGCGACCTCGCTCTGGTGGCGATTGAAGGCACGCTCGAAGACATCCTCACCAATCAATTCTACAACACTGGCGACTTCGCCGGATTTTATCCCGTGCTTGGCCTCACTCCTCCCGAGGGCCGCAGCAACGTCATCGAGGTCAAGGTCGAAGAACAAAACGGCAACGGCGATATCCTCCGGATCACCCTCGAGGCCCAGTGGCTGCGCCGAGAAACTATCAACACGCAAACCCTCGTCTACTTACACACCAACCGTGGTGGCTGACCAAGGAGAATTCGATGCGCACGCAAGGCTTCACCCTCCTCGAGATCATGATCGGCAGCGCAATCCTGTCGGTCGTGCTGCTCACCACTGTGCAAACCATGAAGATGAGCGCAGACATCTCCACCGACACCGTCAGTCGCACCAACCTGGCGGCCGACGCGGGGCGCATCCTGCATCTGATCGCCATGGACCTGCGCGCTGCCGATAAAGACTTCATCTACAACACCGATGACGCCACGGTGAATATTTTCAGCTATAAAACCTGCACCGGATTCTCGTCCAACGGAGCCCCTGTTTATGGCACCGAAGGCAATGTCACCATCACCTTCGACAAGGTTGAAGGCACCCTGGTGCGAACCACCAACGAGGCCGAAACAATCCTCAGCGAACAAGTACTGCCGTATGATCTAATAGAAAAGGTGGAAGGCTTTGAGCTGATCAAAGACCTCAATTCGAGTCTCAACCACACCGTCTACGGCAATCGGATTCAGCTCAACCTGACCCTGGTTGCCAACTACGGCGAAGACTCCGAGATGCGCCACACCGCCTCGCGGGTGATCTTCCTGCGCAGTTGGCTGTTTAACACCGACGGCCTCAACGCCTCGCTCGGCAACGCCAATCCTGGCGGCGGAAGCACTACCCTTCCCCCCGCCGACCAAACCGCCGAGGAATACCCGGCCGACTACCCGGATGAGCCGATCCCAGCCGACATCTTGACCCCGGTCGACAACAAGGGTGCCCCCAACGGCGCGCCGGCCCTCACCTGGCAAAACCTGAGCCCGCAACTCAGCGACGAGGACATTGCGTCAGGCAAGGACCCCTCACTGCTGGTGAAAATCACCATCAACACCAGCGCCCAAGGCAGCACCATCGTCGGCGACAGCATCACCGTCAATTTCCCGCACCACTACAATGAAGCATTCGAGATCAAGAAGACCGACAACGGCAACGGCACCTTCACGCTCACGATTAGTGGACCGCGCGTTGGCAACACCCCGATCACAGTGGGTGCCAAGTCGATCGATAAAAAGGGCAACCCCCTCGGTGAAGCTCTAGCCACCAATAGTTTCTAGGGAGCGAACATGACCCCCGCGCACAGTCGTACCGGCGTCGCCATTATCACCGCCCTGGTCCTCATCTTGACCTTAACGGCGATGGCTGCCACGATCACCAGCCTGACCGTCACTGGTCTGCAGCAGCAAGAATACCGCAAAGATACGGTGTCGATTCTGATGAGCGCGGAGTCTGGCCTGAACATGGGCATTGCCCATCTTCAACAGAACTACGGTAGCCTGGTTGGCCCTGGCGGCGATCTAGACGTAACCGACACCAGCAAAACCCAGATCACCGTCCCACTGAGCAATTACGCCGATGCCAGCCTTGATCCTGGGACCATGATCAATGGCACCATGATTGACGTTACCGTTCAGTATCAATTCCGCGACACGGTTGACACCTCAAGCTTCCTCATAAGCAGTACTGCCACCGTAGGTGAAGCCAGCGACCCAGCCAACTACCGCCGCACGCGTGTTGAAGCCACGGTAATGCCCATCCCACAAGAAGTTTTCGATAACGCCATGTTGGCGCTTGAAGGCTATGATTTCACCGGCAGCGCTGGCGCCGACAGCTGGAACAGCAACGACACCACCACCTGGCCCAATGGCTACGTCGCAGGCGGTGCCTCTGGTGGCTTTGGCGACCTCGCTTCAGAAGGTGATATCAGCGAGGGCAATGGCACCTTCTTCGACCACGTTTACGACAACCGCGAATTGCCCCTCCCCTTCTTCGATTATGAATCGCAGAAGGCCGGTGCCGGCAGCCTGACACCGATTGGCGATGGCGCAGGCCTCGTCAGCAACACCTACGTCGGCAGCATGCCCAGCAATACCCTCACGCTGTCGGCCGGTTCCTACTCCTGCACTGCGATTGACCTGGGCAACCAACACTACATCGAAGTGACGGGCGCCGTGGAGATCTATGTCGACAAACACATCGTCTTCGCACCCAAAAGCGGCGACGTGGTGATCAAGTACACCGGCGGTACTCTCAAGCTGTATCAAGGTGATTACACCGGCACCGAAAGTAGCTTCGACAACAACGGTGGCATTCTCGGCGATGCAACCCCAGTCGGCGGCAATAATTGGTCAAGCGTCAAGGCCAACCCGCAAAACCTGATCGTGTTCACTGAGTACAAGGGCACCATGCAGATGAATGGCAACGGCCTCACGGCCGCGGTGTTTTTCGCGCCCGAAGCTACGATCAAATTCAATGGCACCTTCGATTTCTTCGGGTCGGTCATCGCCAAGCGCTTTGACTCCAAGGTCGGCAACTCCGACGACCCGGGTAAGGTCAACGGCAGCTTCACTTTCCACTACGATGAAAACCTCAAAGACCTTGACCTCGGCCTCACCGCTCGCCTGCTGATCCAAGGCTGGCGCTCGTTCAATCTTGGTGTAGGCCATAGAGACTGATTTGCCGAGGACACTGGCCCAATGCTACTCATTCGATTCGCACTCGCGCTCGCACTAATCGCAACCGCTCTGCCCACAGCCCGGGCCGTAGACGGTGCTGCTCCGATCGTTGCCCCCCAAGAGGAAGAAACTGCAGAACAAGCCCAAGAAGCACAGTTCAAGGCCTGGCTCGAACTCGACCTCACCGTGCTGCGACGCACCCTTAAGCAAGAGAGCATGCCCACCCGGGCACGCTTCTACCGCTGGCTGCCAACCACCGGACGCTCTGAACTGTACCCAGTAACCGTTGACGCGTTGCATGCTGAAGACGCGCTTGAGATTGAATCAGCAATCCACGCGCTAGTGCGCATTCGCGTCCCACTGCTAATCGACAATCTCGGCAGCATCCGCGAACTCACAGCGCATCACCATCCGCGGGTTCGCTATGTAGCCTGCGTCACACTCGGTCGCCTCCGTGATGACCTCGCGCTCGAATACCTCATCGATCGCCTCAATGACACCAAAGAAATCAGCAGAGAGGCCCACAAAGCGCTGAAAGAAATATCCGACACCGACAACGGAACCGACCCGGCCGAATGGACAGCCTGGCTGCAGGAGTGGCTGAGCACTGAAGAGACCATCATCCCTGAGTTGATCGCCAAATTTGAAGGCGCCGAACGCATTGAGAAACTCAAGGTCATGCATCAGATGTTGCTGTTCAAGAGCCATCGGCATCAGGTCGGTGATAAGCTCGCCGAAATCGCCGCACAAGAAAATGATCCTAGCATGGTCACGCTCGCAATTGACGGCATGCGCAATCTTGGCGGAGTTGCGGCGCTCAAGTCGCCAGAGGCAGTGGGGCGCAGCATTACCGAAGTCCTCGGCGACCTCGAAGACACCGGCATTCTGGTGGCTCGCGAGCGCACCAAAACCACCGAGGAGGTCGACGAGGGTGGCATCAAAGCCAGTCAGATCATCACCCTCTTGGTGATGCTCAGCCTGATCGGCGGCGTGATGATTTGGACAGTTCGGTTTGCGAAGAAAAACCCAACCCGTGTGCGCAAGTTGACCTCCCGCTTGAAAAAGGGCACGCACCGCCTCACCAAGTCGATCAAGCGCAAGATCACCTTCACACGCTAGGCAGCCAAGCCCCTCACTGCTGGCGCAATGCACTCGGCGTGCAGCCGTATTCGCGGCGGCAGGTTTGGATGAACCAAGCTTGGCTCGAGAAGCCGCACAGTTCGCTGACGCGGGCCAAGCTCAAACTTGGATCGCGCAGTAGCTCGGCGGCGCGTTCCAGACGTCGCTGCGCCACATGACGACTGAATCCACAGGTTCCGTGTTGGGTGAAAACGCGCGACAGGTGGCTCGGGTGAATGCCCACGGCCGCCGCAACGCGGCGCCGATCCAGATCTTCGCCCAGGCCCTCATCGATAACCTGACACGCCGCGCGATAATGCCTGAGCCCCGGCTCAGCCACCACCTCGGGGTCATCAAGCACTTGGCCTGCGAGCGTCCACACGGCGGCTATCAGCGCATCACAATGCGGCCCCGCCGGCAATCGGCCGGCCGCCGCTAGGGCGGCCAACAAGGCGCGGGTCTCCAGGCCTCGGGTATTGCTGCGCACATGCCAGCCCAGGCCATGGCCCACGCCACGCCGACTGCGGCTAAAGCGGCGATACATGATGGTATCTTCAGCTACCAGTGCGTTGAGCATCTCGGCGCGCTTCGCGGCCGGTGCCAGCCCGCCCCCCGGGGCCACCGCCAGACACTGGCCCGGCTCCACGTCGACCTGCACCACCTGAGCCTGATCGAGATAGCGGTGCGCGGCGTTACCCGACAAGCAGCACAGGATCCGCAACGACGCCAAGGTGGTGCCGCCGAGGGCGCGCAAGGCTGCTCCGTCCTCGCACACCAGCGCTGCGCAGGGCGGCGCCCGGCGCCACCAAGCGCGATACTGCTCAAGCCAAGATGGCGTCTGCATGTATCAAAAACTAAATTTAGGATTGTAAAACAACAATGAAAATGCCCATGTTTTCGAGTACACTGCGCGCATAGCATAACGGAGCCCCAATGACTCGCCCCAACATCCTGCTCATCCACTCCGATCAACACCGCTATGACTGCCTCGGCTGCACCGGCCACCCGCTGCAGCGCAGCCCCAATCTCGACCGTCTCGCCAACGACGGCGTGTGCTTCGATCAGGCTTACTGCCCCTCGCCGATCTGCTCGCCGGCCCGCGCCAGCCTCCTCACCGGCGCCTGGCCCCACCAGCACCGCTGTCTGTCGATCCCCGGCACCGAGATCCACCGCCGGGCCAAAGATGAGTTTCCGTGTTTTAGTGAGATTCTCGCCGAGGCCGGTTACGGCTGCTCGTGGATCGGCAAGTTCCATCAAGAAGTCAGCGGCATGCCCACCGACCACGGCTTCATGGATTTCACTCCCGAGGCCGCCTACGTCGATTGGCGCCGCGCCCAAGGCATCCCCGAACTCACCAAACGGCCCGACTTCTGGTTTGGCGAATGCGACCCGCACGTCACCGAGCAGAAAACCCGCCTGCACTGGGGTGCCGACCGAGTCCTTGAACGCATGGCCAGCCACTACGCCGCCGACCGCCCCTTCTTCGTCCGCTGGGACCCCTCCGAACCCCATCTGCCGTGTCGCCCGCCACCCGAACTGCTCGCGCATTACCCGGTTGATGCGATCGAACCCTGGGGCAGCTTCGGCTGCGATCTCAGCGATCGCCCCTACATCCAACGCCAGCAATTGCACACCTGGCGCGTACAGGATTGGTCGTGGTCTGACTGGGCCCCGGTGGTGGCGCGCTACCACGCTGAGATCGAATGCCTCGACCTGCAAGTTGGGCGCCTGCGCGCGTGGCTTGAAGACCAGGGCCTGCTCGACAACACCCTCATCATCTACAGCACCGACCACGGCGACCTATGTGGCGGCCACGGCATGCTCGACAAGCACTACATCATGTACGACGAGGTGATGCGCGTGCCTGTGATCGCGCGCTTCCCACAACGCCTCGCCTCCGGCATGCGCTGTGACGCCTTCGTTGCAAGCGCGCTCGATATCGCCGCCACCATTCTTGACGCCGCCGCTTGCCAGCAACCCGTCAGCTTTGCTGGCCGCAGTTTGTTTGCCGTGGCCGATGGCAGCGATCCGGCGCCACGCTCCGATATCTACGCGAGTTGGCACGGCGGCCAATTTGGCAGCTATACCCAACGCATGATTCGCGAGCGTACACTCAAATATATTTGGAACGCCACCGCCGTCGATGAACTGTACGACCTTGAGCGCGACCCGCATGAGCGCATCAATCGCATCGCCGACCCAAGCTACGCCGCGCATCCGCCGCGTCTGCGCAAGCGGCTTGTGACAGTGATGGACGAACTCAAAGATCCGGCACTCAATATGTGGACCCGCGATCAACTCGAGAATTCGCTCATGGCGCCAGCCTAATTATCCGCCACAGACAAAAAAACGGCCGGCACCCATCGGGCGCCGGCCATTGCAACACACACTGCAGCAAAAGCTACAGCTTCGATTGGTACTCGCGCATCATCCGCTCGGCGTCGCTGACGTAGCCGCGAATCTCAGCCACATCCTTGCCGTAGGTGTCGATGACATTCTGCAGCACTTCAATCGCCTGACGGATCTTGCCAGTGCGCATCGCATCGCCAGCACCTGGAGCAATCGCGTCTTTGTAGAGGTTTTCGGCGGTTCCGCGGTCGGTTTCCCAACCGCTCTCAGCCGCCTTGAGCACCTTTTGCCGCACACCCTTGAGGTCTGCCTGCGGGCTATTGATAGCTGCTTCGTCAACCAACGACAAAGCCATGCCGTATTGGCCCTTGGCGATGTATTTCTGACTCTCGAGATTGATCGTGTCGACCACCTGCGAGGTATCCTTGATCAAACGCGTCAGGCGCTCGCGCGATACGTCTTTGAGCTTGGCGGCCATCTCATCGACCATGGTCTTATAGCGCTCTTGCAGCACTGGGTCGCTGCCCTCGGTTGGCCGTACCGGATTTTCACGGAAGCGGTTGATAGCCTGAGTCAGCGCGTCGAGGTCTTTTACATCATTGAGACTGCCAACTTGGCGCCGCAGGTTGTTAAAATTAGCCGACGCTTGGTTGTCATCTTCAACTCGCTGCAAACGCTGCTTCAGCGCGGGCACCTCTTCGAGCATCTCCAGCGCGCGCTGCGCCATGGCCAGGTCACCGATATTCTCGTCTTCCGGGCTAGCTTGGCTGCCACTGCCGAGTTGCGGCTGGGTCAGCACGGTGTTCATGGCCTCGATATTCGCCTTGGCTGACTCGGTCTGCCGCTTGGCGATCGCCGTTTCGGCAGCCTCGTGGAAGGCCCGCGCGGCACTCAGATACTGCGCCGACAAGCCTGCCTTGGTACCAACAAAAACACGCTCTTCACCGCGTAGGGTCAAAGGCACCTGCTGCTTCTCTTCACGTAGGTTAAAATAAGCAAATGCGCCGCCGCCACCCACCACGGCGATAATCAAGACCGTCAGCACGGCGTTACGGAAGGCTGCACGGCGCGCCGCCTTCTCCTCGGGCGACAGCTCTTTGCGAGCCGACTTGCGCTGCGAGCCGCGCACGCTGCTACCTGCCGCGCGACGCGAACTGCGCCCACGGCTCCGTACCGACGACGATGCATTGCGATCACTAACTGAAGACTCATTCCGACTCACCGGCCCAGTCTCAGGCTCCTCGATATCCGCCGGCATCAGATCGCCGGTTTCCATCGCCATATCGTCGTCGTACTCCTGCTCGGGAGCTGGTTCGGGGGCTTCCTGCTGACGATTACGCATTCGACGCGAACGGGCCATACATTGCTCCAAGTCCAATTGCCACACGGGCAAACAAGGGCGCGATGATGCGGCCGTCGCCGGCCCGGGCAACCGCAGGAGCGCTTAGACTCGGGCGGTGTTCCACTGACCTAGGCACAGCCAAAATATCAGCTCAACAGGCGCTGAGCCCTACTCGATCACCTCAGCAACGCTGTTGTCCGCATTGCACACCACCACCCGTGAGGTGTGGCCAGCGGCCAGCTCGGCTTCGTCATAGCTGGCATAGGCGATGATAATGATGCGGTCGCCGGTTTGGGCCAGACGGGCCGCCGCGCCATTGACAATGATCTCGCCCTTGCCGCGCTCGCCCTCGATCACGTAGGTCTCAAGGCGCGAACCGTTCATGCAGTTGACAACCTGAACCTTCTGGTGCACCAGAATGCCGGCGCGATCGAGCAGATCGCGGTCTACGGTCAGGCTTCCCGGGTATTCAAGCCGGGTTTCGGTAACGCAGGCTCGGTGGAGCTTGGCCTGCAACATCTCGCGCATCATGAACTTACCCCTGTGACAGCCCAGCCGGAGCCAGGCGTTCAACGATTTCCAAACTAAAGCCCGACAGGCCGCTGAGGTGGCGGTCGCTGCCGGTGATGAGTCGCATCTGGCGCACGCCGAGATCACGCAAGATCTGTGCGCCGATGCCATAGTCGCGTGGGTCCATCGCGAGCTGGGGCACCGCCTCCGCATGCCGCGTGCCACCTGCTGCCTCCAATGATACCGGCAAGCGGCGCCCACTACCATCACGGATATACAAGAACACGCCGCCGCTGGCCGCCACTTGCGCCAAGCACGAACGGGTGTCAGCGCGGCCAGACGGCAAGGCGACATCGAAGATATCGCCCAAGGTCTGCTCTTGCTGGACCCGCACCGTCACCGGCTGCTCGTGCTCGCCGCCCGGTGAGGCCACATCGCCAAACACCAGGGCCAGGTGCTCTTCGCCGGTCACCGTGCTGCGGTAACTGTAGGCCTTGCAGGCACCTGCGCTGGTTTCGAGCTCGGCTTCAGCACTCAGGCGGACCAAGGATTCACGGCCCTCACGCCAGGCGATGAGGTCGGCAATTGAGGCCAGCAGCAGACCATGCTGTTGGCAGTAGGGCTTGAGATCGGCCAGGCGTGCCATGGTGCCGTCTGGCTTCATGATCTCGCAGATCACTGAAGCCGGCCGGCAGCCAGCGGCCTTAGCCAAATCAACCGAGGCCTCGCTATGCCCGGCGCGCACCAAGCAGCCGCCCTCCAGTGCCCGCAGCGGAAACACGTGCCCCGGCGAAACCAGGTCTTCCGGACTTGCCTTGGGGGCGATGGCGGTGCGGATCGTGGTAGCACGATCGGCCGCACTGATGCCAGTCGTCACGCCCTCAGTGGCCTCAATCGAGAGGGTAAAGGCGGTGCCAAGGCGCGAACGATTGTTGCGCGTCATCAGGGGCAGCCCGAGCTTGTCTAGCATCGGTCCGTCCATCGCCAAACAGATCAATCCGCAGCCTTTGGTGGCCATAAAGGCGATCGCGGCCTCATTGGCATGCTCGGCCGCCATGACCAAGTCGCCCTCGTTTTCGCGGTCTTCATCATCAACCAACACCACCATCTCGCCGCGGCGGAAGGCTTCGATAACCTGTTCAATAGGGGCAAAGGACATGCTGATCCAGACGCTCGAGGGGGAAGGGGTCCGTCGAGGGGCGCCGGAGTGTATGGATCGTCCCTCCCTGTCAAAACGCATGGGTGCTGGTCGTACGGGCATGGGAGCAAAGCGGCATCCAGAGCCGGTAAGTTTGGCCATCAGACAGCGTCTCCCTCATCAGATAACCGAGGCCACAGTGGCAGCGGGTGGGAACGAAAGCACGGGGCGCCGCTAGCGCTCCGTGCTTTTTTAACAGCGTCTCCAAACCACGCTCTAGTTGTTATTGCAAATCATATGCAACAAGCATGCTGCCGGCTCCACACCCGATGGTACAAGGATCACCATGCTACGTCTCGCCCTGCTCCTCGTCGCCACTGCCGCCAGCCTGATGCCGCTCGTTGCCGCTGATAGCCCGCTGGTTGTTTATTGCGGCCGCAAGGAAGCCCTGGTTGGCCCACTGCTCAAACAGTTCTCGACCAGCACCGGCATCCCCATTGACGTACGCTACAACAAAACGCCGGCGATCGCCGCGCAACTCTTGGCCGAAGGCGCCCAAACTCCTGCCGACTTGTTCTACGCCCAAGACTCGGGCTACCTTGGCGCCCTCAGTGGAGCCGAACTCCTCGCCACGCTGCCGGCCGATCTGCTGGCCGAAGTCGACCCGCGCTTTAGCGATCCGAACGGCCGTTGGCTGGGGGTCTCCGGGCGCCTGCGCGTGCTGGTCTACAACACCGGCCTCAACCCAAGCAGCCTGCCCACCAGTCTGCACGATCTCGCCGACCCCAAGTGGAAAGGCAAGGTCGGCTGGGCCCCCGGCAACGCTAGTTTCCAAGCCCACGTCAGCTACCTGCGCCATCGCTGGGGCGAAGACGCCACGCGCACGTGGCTAAGCGCCGTGCGCGACAATGCCGCCCGCACCTACCCCAAGAATTCGCCGCAGGTATTGGCGGCCAATAGTGGCGAGATAAGCCTCGGCTGGGTCAACCACTACTACCTGCACAAGCTCAAGAAAGACGGCTTCAAGGCTGCCAACTACTCCTTCCCGGAAGCCGGGCGTGACGGCAACGTGCTGATGGTATCTGGGGTGGGCGTTGTGGCGCAAAGCGAGCGCAAGCCGCTAGCCTTGGCTCTGGCGCGCTTCCTGGTTTCGGCCGAGGCGCAACACCAGCTCACCACCACTGGCTTTGAATACCCGGTGCGCCCTGGCGTAGCGGCTCACGAAGCACTGCCAGCACTGGCCGACATCCCCCTGGCCGAGGTCGACCAGCAGCACCTCACCGACATTGGCCCCACGCTCGATCTTCTGCGCGAGCTCGAGCTTCAATAGATGCGCGCGATCCCAGCAGTTCTGGTGCTGAGCCTGGTGCTCCTGCCGCTGCTGGGCTTGGGTTACGGCCTGCTGGCGCCGCCGCCGCCGGCGCTGTTCGGTGGCGCGGCCACCAGCCTGGGTGAGCTCGTGGCCACCAGCAAGGCGGTCCCGCTGCTGATTCGCAGCCTCAGCCTGAGCGGCGTGGTGGCCCTGATCTCACTGCTGCTCGGCACCTGGCTGGCTTGGTTGGAACAGCGCTGCTGTTATCCAGGCCGGCGCGTCCTAGCAATTGGTGCGCTCCTGCCGCTCGCCGTGCCCAGCTACTTATTGGCCGCCGTGCTGCGCCACGAGCTTTCAGCCGGCGGCAGCATCGGTGGCGCCCTTGGTCTGCCCCCCTTCACCGGCCTGGTTCCAGCCGCGATCTGTCTGATCGTGATCACCACGCCCTTGGTGCAGTTGGTGGTTGGCTCAGCCCTGGCCCGCTCATCGGCGGCCGAAGAAGAAGCAGCGCGCACCCTCGGTGCCAGCCGTGGCACTATTTTCCGGGTCGTGTGGTTACCGCGCCTGCGCCCGGCCTGGGCCATGAGCCTGCTCCTGGTTGCCCTGTACGCCGTTAGCGACTTCGGTGCCGTAGCCGTGCTCGACTGCCCCGTGCTCACCTGGCGTCTGTACCAGGCGGTTGACTACCTCAGGGTTGGCGAAGCCGCCGTACTCGGCACCGCCTTGCTCGCGGCCACGGTTCCGCTGGTGATTGCCGCGCGCTGGATTCAAGGCCACCGGCAGCACCACGCCCAGGTTGCTAATCCGCGCCCGGCACCGCGGCGTCAACTGCCGCTGCCCAGCATAATTGCCAGCTACGTCGTCCACCTGATCCTGATCGGCCTCGGCGTGATTCTGCCGGTCATCACCCTCGGCCTGTGGCTGCTGCGCCGCATCGGCGTTGATGAACTGGCCAGCATTGCCACCCCGGTGCGCCACAGCCTTCTGCTGGGCGGCATCGGTACGGCGGTGGTCCTGGTGCTGGCTTTGTTACCGGCTTGGCAAGCCGCACGTGGCCGCCGTGGCGGCGCGATTGATCATAGCGTATACCTGACCGCAGCGATTCCCGGCATCTTGCTAGCCGGCGGTCTGTTGTTGGCTGCCTTGGCCTGGGAACGGCTCACCGGCTGGAAGGGTTCCTACGCGTGGCTGCTCGGCAGCGGCGTCTTGCTTATGCTTGGCTACGCCGCGCGCTTCTTGTCGGAAGCCTTTGCACCGCTGAAAACCGCCGTTCTCGCGGCCGACCAACGCCAAGACGAAACCGCACGCAGCCTCGGCGCCGGGCGGCTACGACGTTGGCGCGTGATCTACCTGCCGGCCCTGGCGCCAGGCACCGCCGCCGCGGCAGTGCTCGTGTTCGTGGCCATTTTAAAAGAATTACCAATCACCCTGATCCTCGGCGGCGCGATGGGCCTGCGTCCCTTAAGCTATCGGGTGTGGGAACGCTATGACGAAGCCTTCCTCGCCGATGCCGGCCTAGCCGGGCTGCTGTTGATGGCATTGGGGCTGGCGGCGGTGCTGATCAGCCTACGGTTCCGACGTCATGTGTAAGACCGCACGCTTGAGCCGGCCGGCACACACGGGAGCACGGTATGTCTGAACCTGAAGACGCCCTCCTTCACGTCACCGGTCTTGGCCACCACTTCGGCACCACCCCCGTGATCGACTCGGTTTCGTTTACCTGCAGCCGTGGCGAACTCCTCGCCGTGCTCGGCGCCTCCGGCTGCGGCAAAACCACCATCCTGCGGGCCATCGCGGGGCTCCTCAGCCCCACGGCCGGACGCATCGTCCTCGGCGACACCACCCTATGCGCCGACGGCACCTGCTCGGTTCCGGTTGAGCAGCGCGGCATCGGCTTGGTGTTTCAAGACTACGCCCTGTTTCCTGGGCTCGATGTACGTGGCAACGTTGCCTTTGGCCTGCGTCGCAGCGAGCGCGCCCGCGCCGACGAGCTTTTGCGCATGGTCGGCCTAGCCGAATTCAGCAAACGCCGCACCACCGAACTCTCAGGCGGACAACAACAACGCGTGGCCCTGGCGCGCGCGCTGGCACCCCAGCCGCAACTGCTGCTGATGGACGAACCCTTCGCCAATGTCGACGCCAGCATGCGCGACGAACTCGGCCCCGAACTGCGGGCCCTGCTCAAAGACACCGGCACCAGCGCGCTGCTCGTTACCCACGACCGCCACGAAGCGCTCGGCTTGGCCGATCGCGTCGTTGTGCTGCAACCCGGTGCGGCCGGGGCCACGGTAGCGCAATGCGCCACGCCAATCGAAGTCTATCAGCAACCGGCCACCCGGGCGGTTGCCGAGTTGACTGGCCCGGTGGCCTGCATCGCCGGCGAAGCCAATGGCCTCCAGGTTGAAACCGACCTTGGCGACTGGCCGCTGCGGCGTGACCTGAAAGACGAGGTCCTAGTACTGGCGCGCCCTGAAGAACTGCGCTTCGTGCCCGACTCCTACGGACCAGCCACAGTACGCAGCCACCGCTTCATGGGCCACGCCCTGCGCGTGCTGTGCACCACCCCGGTGGGCACCATTCACGTTGATGTGCCGGTTCACCAGGCGCCAAGCGAAGGCGACTGCGGCCGCATCGAAGCGCGGCGCGGCCTGTGGGCTGTGAGTCCATGAGCGTCGCGCCCGACGACGAGACCTGGCTCAGCGCCGCCGCTAGCGGGCGCGTGCTGGTCACCGAGGCCTCCCAGCCGCAGGCGCGCGGGATCGTGATCCTATTTCACGGCTACGCCGGCCGTGCCGACGACATGCTTGCCGATGCCCGCCCGCTAGCCGCGGCCGGTTGGCACCTGTGTTGCCCCGAGGCCCTGCACCGCTTTTACCGCAAGGGCACCCGCAATGAGATTGGCGCCAGCTGGATGACCAAGCACGGCCGCGAGCACGACCTCGCCGCCAATCACGCCTACCGCGCGCGCATTCTCGCACACTGCCACCAGCGCTGGGGCGAGTTGCCCGTGGTGGCGGTCGGCTTTTCGCAGGGCGCAGCCCAAGCCTGGTACGCGACCACGCACCTGCCGCTGAGCGCCATCATCGCCTGCGGCGGCCAAATACCGCCCGAGTGCCGCACCGCCGCACCCTCCACGCCGCCGCCGGCCTTGATCCTACGTGGCGAGCGCGACCGCTTCTACACCGCCGAGCAGCGCGACGCCGACTGTGCCCGCCTCGCCGCCCTCAACTGGCCAGCCGAAACCCGCGATCTCCCCGGCGGTCACGCCTGGCGCGCGCACACCACGGCCGCCATTAGCGACTGGCTGGCAGCACTTTCCTGAACCGTGCACCCAGCCTACTGGCGTGCGGCGGCAGTTACGCCCGCACAAGCACTACACCCTAAGCAAATCGCCAACCACAAGATCTGGTAGGGCCCGCGTCGAAAACCACCGTATTTTCGACAACTTATTGCCTCGCAATCGCTTGCAGAGGATACGGAAGCCTATTAGACTGTGGCGATGCGTCTGCAGCGACGTTATGGAGCATCCTTCCTCGCGAAGGGTATGGCGGTGTTGGCCGCGCTTGGCCTGATTCCCGGTTGTGGGAGTCCGCAGACCGGCCGTGGCCCAACCACGCCCAGCCCCGAGCGCGCCGCCACTGAAGCCGGCGATCTCGACGAAGTGGTTGATGCCGCCCTCGTTACCAACGACCCAGCCAGCACCCCAGCCGAAGACGCCACCCGCCTCGACGAAGCCGACCGCCGGCTCTACGCCGATCTCGCCGCTGGCGTGCACAGCGGCCAAGATGAATTGGTGCGCATGCTCGGCGCGGTACCCACGCGCACCATTGCGTTCCGCCTCAGCGACGGCGGTGCGCTGCCGATAGACGAAGGCCTCGTCACCGCCGACTACCTCGACGCCGACCTCGCGGTATTCCATCGCATTGCCGAAGGCGCCGACGGTCAACCGCTGTGGCTCCACTTCGATCATCGCAGCATGAGCCTTGAGAGCGCCAAGTTTGCCCGCGTGGAAGTGCCCGCGCCGGTCAGCGACGAGAACCTTGATGTGCCAGCGGCGCAACAAGACGTCGAAGCCACTGAAACCCTCGAAGCCGAAACCGAAGTCACCACTGTTGGCCAACTGCAGTGGCGCCTGTATCGCAGTCTGCCCGTGAAGCGCGACCGCCACGCGGTGCTCGGTTTCACCTTCGTGCTCGACGACGACACCATCAGCGCGCAAAGCACCACCGTGATTAGCCCGGCCGAGGCCGATCAGCGCCTGCCGGTCAACATTCCCGAGCGTGGCGAAGTGGTGTTCCTGCAAGCCGATCAAGATGGCCGTCACGTGTTGATGGCTGCGCCCGCCGCCGGTGGCGCGAGTCGCGCCGTGATTTCTGATCAAGACTTTGACCTGCGCCATCCGCGCCTGCTCAGCGACGGTCGCTTGGTGGCCGCGGCCGACGCCGAAGGTGATTACCGCCTGTACCAGATCGACCTCGAACTGGGCCGCATGCGCACCTTTGTGCGCGGCGACGAGCACCAGCGCCCGAGCGTACCGCGCTACTTGCTGGCCGGCCTCGCGGTAGACGGCAAAATCGAAGCCCGCATCGTGCGCGTTCCCGACACCCTCGACCTGCTGTCGGTGGTTGCCTTGGTGTCAGCGCACAACCCAGCGGTCAACCGGCGCCGTGCGCTGCTCGCGGCCTCGCTGGCTGAAGCTGGCGCCACGCCGACCGCACCCGTCGATGCCGGAGAAACTCCGCGCTACGGGCTGTTTGGCTTAACCGACCGCAATTTCTCACTCGAAGCGGCCCGCCGCCTCAGCGCCGACGGCAAACTACGCGCCGAAATCGCCCGCGACGCCGTTGAGCTCGAATTGGCTGATCAGCAGTTTGCGGCCATCGAGTTGTTCTTCCGCTGCCGTCAGCACGACAGCGTGATCGACCTGCTGAAAGCGCGCAGCTTCGCTGGCCGGCAACGGCATGAACTACTGACCGTGCGCCGCGCCACCGGCCACGCCCTGGGCGCCGAAGTGCTGCGCCTCGAAGCCGAACTCGAAGAGATCGCCGCCAAACTGCAATGGCGCGAGCGCATGCGCTCCTTTGCCACGCGCCGTCTGGCCGAAATCTGTGGCCTGCCGGCCGAAGCGCCGCTGCAACTCGGTGACGAACAGTTCCGCTGCGACCGTGGCTTCGCCCCGCGCGCCGACGAACTCTACGAACTCGCCCTCCTCAACCATCCACGCCTGCGCAGCTCACGCCTCGCCCTGGGTGACGCCTTTGACACCCGTACCGCGCCGCGTCAAAGCAACGGTGGCTTCCTTGGTGCGGCTGGCATGGGGCGTAGCCGCTTCGGCGATCCGCTCGATGGCTACATCGCCACCGGTGGTGACGTGCAACGCCGTGGCAGCGCCGACGAACGCCGCGCCAATCTCATGAGCGCCCTGCGCTTGGCCGAAGAGCAAGCCACCCGCGCCGTGGCCGGTGACGTTGAAGCCGCCCTGAATGGGTATGAAGGCGCCCGCCTGGAGCACGCCCGACTCAAGGCCCAGCTCACCGCCAGCCTTGAAGACCTGCGTCTCGCCCGCCTCCACGCCGAGCTCGACACCGGGCGCGATAACGCCCCTAATCCGGCCGCCCATCTGCAGGCCCGTGAGCGCTACTTGGCCAGCTTGGCGCAACAGGTTGATGCCCGCTGGGATGTCTCGCGCGCTTTCGCTCGCGTCTGGCGCGAAGCCTCGCTACCGCGCCGCATGGTGCGCGAAGTGCAACAGGCCGATGCCGACCGCGTAGCGCAACGCCGCCCTGCGGTGTGGCTCGAACTCGGCGCCGCCACCCTAGCCGACGACCAAGCGATCAACGCCTTTGTGGCCGACCTCGCCACGCGCGACGCCAAACGCTGCTACATTGATCTGGGCGCGGCAGCCGCCGTTCTCGATGACCCGCTGATGAGCGGCCGTCTCGACATGCTGCTCAACCGCAGCGCTATGGCCGAAATCGCGGTATGGGTCAGCCTCGGCACCAAGGAGCAATTTGCCGACCCCGGCAGCTCTGACTTCCGCCAAGCCCTGCGCCGCCTGCGCAGCTACAGCGCCCGTCACCACAGCTTCGAACCGACTCTGGCCGGCGTGCAACTGCGCTTCAGCCCCACCGCTGATCCCCGCTGGCGCGACGACGAGTTATTCCGCGACGACGCGCTGGCTCTGCTGCAAGCCAAGATCGACACGGTCCGCGACGAACTCGGCACCACGCTGCCGCTGTGGCTGATTGCCGCACCCGAACTGTTCGATCCCATGCGCCCCGAGATGGTTCAAGGTCTCGCCGGTCAGGTTGACGGGCTCAGCCTGATCGCCGCCAGCAACCGCCGCGAGCAAATCATCGCCTGGAGCCTGCGCGCCTTTGCGCTGTGGGGCGCCGGCATCGAAATCGCCCTGGAGCTCAGCCCTGACGTGCCTGCCGAGCGCAGCCTCGCCGCGATGCCGCTCGATGAACGCCAAGCACTGGTCGACGAACTGATCACCCTGCACGTCAACGATGAACGTTTTGCCGGGGTCGCCTTCCACGACTACCGCGCCATGATCGCGCCGCCGGCCCAGCCGGATCAGCAACACTGAGTCGCCGTGACCGCGGCGGCGCCACCCAGGGCAATGATCACACCTCCGGGCCTAAGCGCGCCCCTCCCCAAGCTGGCTGCGTGACGCCGTGAAAATCAGATTTCAACGCGGCGAGCAAGCCCAGCCACCACCGTCTCGCGCCAACCGCCCTGCCATGAGCGGGATGCGCCGCGCGCGTTTCCGCATGATGAACTGGCGTTGGCCAGAACGCATCCACTGGAAAAACCTTAATCAAAAGCAACGACTTGGCGTGGCCGTTGCCGCCGGGTTTTTACTGCTGCTGGTTATGTTCCTGTGGCCAACGCCTAGCGTCACCGCACCGGGCGTGGTCGCCACGCAAACGATGCGGTTTTCGGCTGAGCACGGCCTGACCGTTACCGATATTTACGTGCGCCCTGGTGATCACGTCACCGCAGGCGACCCACTCTATGTGACCGTGTCTGACGTGGCCGCCGGCGAACTCGCCACCGACGAGGCCGAACGCGCCCGCATCGATGCCCGCATTGCCACCCTCACCAGCGACACACCCGAGCTCGACCCCGACCTAGCCGACGACAACAAAGAGCTCGAGCTCAGCCTCGCCGCCCTGGCCAAGCTTGAGGCCGAGCGCATTAGCCTTGATGACCGCGTGGCGCTGGTTGCCATCGAGCGCCGCCTCGCTGAAACCGAAGCCCGCGTTGACGCCCTGCTCGAACGCCACCGGCGCAGCCAAACGCAACTCGAAGAAGTGCGCCGCCTACGCGCACTCGACGCCGCACTGGTAGCCGATGAACGCGCCGCCGCTGATCGTGAAAGTGTGCGCTATGAAGAACTGCAAGCCGCCGTGCGCGCCAAGCAAGAACTCGAGACCGAAGCCGAGCAGGTAGCGATCACCACCGAACAACGTCGCCACGCCATCGGCACCGATATCGACACCACCGCCGAGCGCATTGCCGGGCTGGAAACGCGCCTCGAAGAACGCGGTGGCCAACTCCTCACCGAGCTCCACGCGCGTCGCCAAGCGGTGAGTGTGCGCATCGACACCCTCCTCAAGAGCGCCGGCGCCCACCAGAAGGTGGCCCCAGCCGCTGGTGTTGTGAGCACCCTCACCGTGGCCGATGGCGCTACCGTGGCCGCCGGCCACGACATCCTTGAGTTGACGCTATCCGATCGCCTGCTGGTTGAAGTCTACGTACCGGTGGAACAACGTAGCGTCCTCAATAAGACGCGCCGCGCCGTTATCACCACCGCCGACGGCACCCAGCTCGACGCCGACATCGCCAACCGCGGCTCCCTGGCCACCACCATTCCCGGCGTGATTCGCGACACCCTCGCCAGCGAAGACAACCGCGCCCTTCTGGTTTTGGTCGAACCGCAAAACCCCGGCACCCTCGTCCCCGGCGAAGCCGTCTCCGTCACCCTCCGGTACTGACAGTTCTTGCCGCTGCCGATTGGGGCTGGCCTAGGCTTTACGCCAGGGCGCCAGGGCGCCAGGGCGCCAGGGGGAATAAGGTTGGCGGTCTGGATTTCCAGGGAGCGTAAGGGGAGGGCCCCAACGAGACCGCCGCCGCGACAACACCGATTCCAAAGTATTATTCCTGGGGCACCACCAAGACAGATCGGCCCCACAGAACCAATGCCATTATCACCAGAAAACAAAAACCTCGCTCACTGGCGCCCTGGCGTAAAAACCGCCAAACAAGCCTTAGCTAAAGCGCCCCGTGAACCAGGCGACGAGGGCGAGGGCGGCGGCGAGGACGAACACGCCGCCGACGAGGACCAGCCACCAGGTGAGGGCATCTTGGCTGTCGACGGCCACGTCGCGGTCGAGGCCGCGCTTGGGCAGGTGGCTCTTGAATTCGCGCTTGGTACCGCGCTTCATTTTTTTGCGCACGTAGCGGCCGGTCATTGCGTCGGGCTCGCGGCCCTCCATCAGCGCCAACACGTCAGCCAATAATTCGCCGCCGTCACCGTAACGTTCGTTGCGCTTCTTGGCCATGGCCTTGAATACCACGGCGGCAACATGGTCGCTGAGATCCTCGCGCAGGTCGCGTGGGTCAGCCGGTTCATTATTAAGAATATCTGACGCCACTTCGTACACCGAGTTGCCGCCGAACGGGCGCCGGCCGGTCACCATGTGGTACAGCGTGGCGCCCAAGGAATACACGTCGGTGCGCTCGTCGAGGTCTTCGTCGTTGCGGATCTGTTCGGGCGACATGTAAGCCGGGGTACCCACCACCACACCGGTGCGGGTCAGCTTATCGTTATCGTCCATGTTGCGCACGAGACCAAAGTCACCGAGCTTGGCGATACCGTCACCATCGAGATAGATATTGGCTGGCTTGATGTCGCGATGCAGGAAACCATGAGTAGCTATGGCCTGCAAGCCGCGGCAGCAATCGGCGCACACCGAGAGCGATTCTTCGAGATCCAGCGGGCCGGCTCGCAGACGCCGCAGCAGGTCACCACCGCCCATGTATTCTTGCGCCATGTACAGGCGATGCTGATACTCACCCACGCCGTAGCAGATCACCACGTTGCGATGCCGTACCGCTTCGGCATTACGCCCCTCGCGCAAAAAGCGATTGCGGAAATCTTGATCATCAGCGAGATGCGGCGACAGCACCTTCAAGGCGACTTCTCGCCCGGTGTCGTCGTTGCGAGCATGATGCACGGTGCCCATGCCGCCCTTGCCGAGCTGCCCCAGCACGCGATACGGGCCGATGATCTGAGCCTGTTCGTCCTCAAAGCGGTCACGCAGCCAGCGCGCGACATCTGAGGTAACCGCGCCCACTTCAATCATGCTGCTCAAACGCCGACCGCGTGGCGCCTGCTTGATGCGGTCCATTTGCTCCTGCGTGATCAAGCCTTGCAGCAAGGCATGCTCAATCAAAGCGCTATCGGTATCGTTTGTATCGCTGGCCACCAGGGGCGCATTGTCCGTACCGGCACTCGGTATTCAAGCAGGCTGTCCCTGATTCCGAGGGTGCCTGGTGCCTGGTGCCTGGTGCGCGCCTACGGCGCGTTGTTGGCTAGGGTTCTGACGCGATTGACTTTACTCATATCAAAGGCGGCCGCTCGCGCGATTACTGCCGGCATCCAACGCGCGCAGCGCGCACCAGGAACCAGGAACCCGCTAAGGCCGGGAGCCGCCGGCGCTGGCTTGAATCCAATTGCGGTAGGCCCCTAACACCTTGACAGCGTCGAGAGCGCCTTCGTAAAAGCGCACGCCGTGCACGGTGCCACGCCAAGGAAAGCGACCATCCACTTCATCACCGATCACCAAGGGGAAGGCCGGATCCCAATTACTACAGTCACCGGGCACGCGCTCACGTCCAACTTCGGCCCCGTCGACATAGAGTAGGTGGTTGTCACCAACGCGCACGAACACCAGGTGCTGACGCCCCACCAACACGGTGCCGGTCAGCGTCGCCAAGTGCGGACGCAGGCCATTGGGGCTGGTACGGGTGGTACGCAGACGCAGCTCCCAACTCGAGCCGTTCTGGCACAAACTGAAATTGCGGCTCGCGCTCCCAGCCGACAGACCCACAACCCGGGCCGGGCCGGTTTGCGTCAGGTCGCTGAGGCTGAGATCGAATTCAACGCTGAAATCACCACCCGTTGCCAGGCGCCGGTTGAGCTCGCTGGTGTCACGCCACTCCAACACGCCGCCATCTACCGCCACGCCGCTCTCGCTCACCCGCACTGCGCCGCGCGTGTCCCACGAGGTGAAGGCTAGGCCCTGAAAGGCCGTGATCTCACGAACCGATTCGGGGCTCGCGGTTGGCACCGGCGGCGGAGTCGGACGGCCATCGAGCGGATCGATCTCAGCACCCCCGCGTGGCCAGGCGATGATGAGCACCGAGCACACCAGGAACACGGCTAAGAAGAGACTCAGCAAAATATGAACGCGGAATCGGCGCCAAGTGACGCTGCGCAAGGAAATCGCATCGCGCTTGCGCGTGACTTCGTTGCGGTGCTCGCGCCGATGGTAGGCGCGCGTTGGAATCTTCGAGCCCAACAGCGAGGTCAGGTCGGCCAACAACTCTTGCACTGAGGTGTAGCGGAACTCGCGTTCCTTATACAGGCACACGTTGATGACGTCGGCCACTTCGTCGGCGATGCCCATGGCAAACATCTTTGGATCGGGCGGCGGCTCATTGAGAATCCGATCCACCACATCGTAGGAGCTCTTGCCGGCATAGGGCGGGCGGCCGGTCAGCAAATAGAACAGGGTGGCGCCGAGCGAGTAGATGTCGCTGCGCACATCAATGCCGCGATCACCGCGGGCCTGCTCCGGCGACATGTAAGCCGGCGTGCCGGCCGCGCGCTGATTGACATCTGACTGGGTCTCGGTTGCCAAGCGATGCGCCAGGCCGAGATCGCCCACCTTGGCCACACCTTCGTGGTCCATGAAGATATTGCCCGGCTTGATGTCGCGGTGCACGTAGCCGGAATTGTGGACCTCCTGCAGGCCCTTGGCGCAGTCAATCGCCACCCGCAGCGCACGCTCCATGTCGAGACGGCCGCCAAAACGCTCGACGTATTCCTCCAGGTCGCCGCCTGCCATCATTTCCAGCAGCATGTAGGCGCGGCCATCAATCTCGCCGATGCCAAAGCAGCTGACCACATTGGGATGGCGGATACCCACCACCACCTCGGCCTCGCGCATGAAGCGGGCGTAGGACGCACGGTCGTCAGCGCGGCCAAAGATCTTGATCGCCACCTCGCGGCCGGTGTCGGGGCTCGCGGCCAGGTACACCTGCGCGTTGCCACCAATGCCGAGGAAGCTGTCGATGCGATAACCGGCCACCATCTGACCGATGAAGTCGTTATCGACCCCCGCCTCGCCCGAGCCATAGAGGTCGTCGTGGGTGCTGTCGTTCCAACGTTCGTGCCGAGTGGTACTCATCGCGCAGCCCTGTTATCGGCCCTCACCGGCAACGGGGCAAGCTCGACACCTGCTCCCCGAGCTCAATGTACAGCCTGCGTGGTAGACGCTGTTTGCGGTTGTCTGGCCGCGTGACGGGATCTAGCGTCTGCGCCATGTCCCGTGGCACTTGCATCGCTTTATTGGCCCTGATTCTCGCCGCCCTCGCCGCCCTAAGCGGCTGTGGCGACGTAACGTACCAGACTCGCTACCTCCCGCGCGCTTCCGAGCTGACCTGGGATGAAGACATCAACCAGCTGCCGTGGCGCGAGCCCGCCCTGGATGGCGCGCACTACACCCGCAACCAAGCGCCCGCCAAGCCGATGTTCAAAGAAGATCTGAGCGTGGACACCGAATGGGCCATGCAGGACACGCACTATCAGGGTGACGGCGATCTCGCCGATCGCGGCGATAGCGAATAGTAGCTGAGGATCGGTAGAAGGTCCTGGGTCCTGGTACGCGCCTGACGGCGCTGAGGTCATGGGGACAGCCTGAAAACCAGAGCCCCTGCGTTCAGGCCAGGTATGATTGTCGCTGAGCCACCCAGGCACACCGCATTCACGATAGATCCGCACAACGCTGGCTGTTCCTACGATCCAAGCGCCGTCAGGCGCGTACCAGGACCCAGGACCTCAGATTCTACCCACTCAGCCACCACCCGAGCGCCATCGCAGCAACGGCAGCGCCACGTAGCAGCAGATCCACGCGATCGCGCAGCGGGATGAACAGGCAGGGCCAGGCGAACCACAGCCAGACTGGCGGCGGGGCGATGTCGGCCCACAGCGAAGCGGGTAGGCCTGCGGCGCGGTCGGCCACCCATACCAGCGACCCGAGGCCCAAGCTGGTCAGCGCCGCGAGACCCTCCCAAGGGCCATCGAGCCACAGGGTGCTGCACAGCACATAGGCCAGACCGGCCACCAGGGCCAAGGTCAGGGCCGGCGAGGCGACCACCGAGACAAGCGCGCCATAGATCTGGATCTCGTGAAAGTGCAGGGCGATCACCGGTAACACCGCCAAGCTGGCGGCCACGCCTACCGCCAAACCATCGCAGGCACCGCGCGTCAGCGCCAGCAATCCGCGCCAGGCAACACGATCGAGCGGCCAGGGCCGCAGGGGCAGGTAGCGCCGGCGCAGCGCCATCAGGTCGAGCCCCAAGGTGGCGATGCCAGCCACTGCCACCACCGTGAGCTGAAACGAGGCCGTGGCCACTTCGGCCGGTGCCCACAAGACGAGGGCGATAACCGCCAAGCTAATCCCGGTTAAGCGATGGGCTCGGCGACCGAGCAGGCGATGTGCGATAATCGCCACCGCCATAACCGCGGCACGCTGGGTGGGCAGGCTGCCACCGGTGAACCAGAGGTAGGCCATGGCCGCTGCGATCGTCAACCATTGCCGCGCCAACCACGGCACCCCGGCCCAACTCGCCAGCACATAAATGCCACCCAGGGCCAAGCCGAGGTGCAAGCCGCTCACCGCCAACATGTGCAGTAAACCAGCCTTGTGAAAGCTGTCGCGCTCGGGCGGCGCGCCGCGCCCCAGAATCAGGGCCCCGGCCAACTGTCGATGCGCGCCGAGGCGATCGATGCTGCGCCACGCCCGGCCCTGGGCCCGTTGTTCGCGCGCAATACGCACCGTGAGCGTGGTCACGAGCAACTCCGGCCCGCGTTCACCCACCGTCCAGCGCCCAGCCACCTGCACCGCGTCGCCCGGCAGCACGGCCGGCAACAGGGGCGCCTTGCGGCAAAACACGCGATCCGGCGCCGGCGGCAAGGCCCCCTGCTGCACCTGTACCTGGCTCAACACAAAGCGCTGGTCATAGCGCCCCGGCCAAGCGCGATGCACCGTACCGGTCACCGCCACCAAACGCTCCGGGGTATCCACATCTAGCGGTGGCGGCGCCACCACCAAACCACACGCGGCGGCGGCACAAGCAATGCCGAGTCGCCGCAATACAGGCCACCGCACCCCAGGCCACAACAGGGCCAGTGCGGCCAAGGCCACACCAAGCACCACAGCCCACCAGCGCCATTCGGCAGCAAGCGGCCATCCGAGCGCACCCACCACCAGACCCGTCGCCAGCCACGGCAGCCACGGCCGTGCTGGCGGCACCTGCACGGAGCCAAGGTCTACATCGGGCATGAACGCAGTCTGTGATCACCCTAGCAGGGCTCAAGACTAGGCGCCACGCCAGCCCCAACCGATGCGTCTACTGCGCCGCGCTAATCAGCTCCGCGCACTGACGGCGTAGGGCGTGGATCGCCCAGGGGTCGACCGCAAAGCGATCAGTTCCGGCGTCGTTGGCATTGCGGGTTTCGCGCGTGGCGCTGAGGTCGATGAACTGCGCCACATACGCGAGCAGATCCGTCTCAGACCAACCCCGCTTCTGCTGCAACAGGCGCAAGTAGGCCAGATCTTGCTCGGCGCGCATATACGCCAGCAGCCGCAACGACGGACGAATGGTTGCGCCGTCAAAAATGAACAGGCCCAGTTGGTCGGCCTCGCGCAGGGCACGGCCATCGCGGTTGATGGTTTGCCACGGCACCACGCCGGTGGCGCCGCTGAGCCCAGACCACAGCACCCAAGCCGCCGTCTCGCGATTGCTGGTGCCAACGGCGTTGCTGGTGCCATAGGTCCACATGGAGGTCCCATGGATGACGCGGCGATCGTGCAGCAAGCGCGGATGGTCGCGCAGCGAGCCGCTATTCACCACCCACAGGGCATCGCGCCCGGGCAACTGACCGCGGGTATATTCGGGGCGTGAGATATCGATCCGATAGCGCAACTCCGGCGTGTGGCGGCGTTGCGCACGCGCCACTAAGTCTTGATAAAAGGCAAGGGCTCGAAAATCCCAATAGGTCACCGGCTCGTCGAGGATCCACGGCGCCTTGTTGGGGTCGTCGAGCTTGCCCTTGTTGTTGCAATAAATTTGAAAACCAGCCGCATCCCAACCGTGCTCACCGGCAAGACGGTCGAAGTCTTCCAGCACCGCTACAAAGGTGTCGGCGTAGCGCTGGTCATCGAAGGCGGCATACGCGTCAGGATTGCCATTGAAGAACTGTCGCACCTTCAACGGCCAGCTCTCGTGGAAGCTCAGGTAAAAACCCGGAATCGGAATCGCGCCACGCTGTGACTCGGCGAATGCCTGGCCCGTCAAAACCGGATCGAAGGCGGCTACAAAGTCATCCCAATAGGCCGTGATGGCACCAGGCCTGATAGCATTGTAGCGATCTTCATTCATCCTGCGGCCCGTTGGCAAACGCATGTCCATAGTGGTTTGGCGCATGTCTGGCGCGCCTGATCGGTGTGAATAATGCACCAGGTTGACGTGCACGCGATGCGCCTGCGCCAAACACTGCAAGGCCTGGTACTGGGCCACCGAGTCGGGCAGGCCGTAGCCGTTCATTTCGCACCTGATCACCGGCTTGCGCGGCAGGGCAAAGGGATGGACGCTAATCGCAAGGCGGAGGGTTTCACCGCCCACCTGCACGGTGCCTACAATCTCAGTGCGCTGCTCGTCATACGGAATCGCCACGGTCATCACCGCTGCGTTGGACGCATCATCACAGACCATCGGCCCAGACAGCGCGATCATCGGATCGCCAATACGACGCTCGCCACTCCGCACCGGCGCGAGTCGATACCACTGCGGCGTGAGCCCAGGCAAATCGGCAGCAATCGCAAGCGGCTCGGCGTGGCGTGGCACCAGCACCTGGAGTGCGAGAATCTCACCGCGCGCGCCGCTGAGGTACACCCCATCACCAGCGGTGATCGGGTTGACCTCGCGGTAGCCCGGCGGCAACACACCAACTGCGGCGCCGGCGCTGTCATACAGATCCAAAGCCGGGATCACCGCAACCAGCGGCGGCTCCACGTGCACCCGTGACCCAAGCGCTGGCGGCGCCGGCAGCTGCGCTGGGCTCGGAATCGTAACCGCCAACTCAACCGCGGCCGAGGCCTCGCCCAAGCGATTCAGGCACCGCAGGCTGAGCGTGGCCGGGCCAGGCGCCAAGGCGAGATCGCGCACCAAGATAAGCTGTTCGCCGGCACCCGGCCGCACCGGCGGGCAATTCCACGCCGGCACCGGGCTGCCGTTAACGCTGAGTTGGTAAGCGAAGCCCACGTCAGGTGGCGTGCAGTACAGGCGCAGGTCGTCAACCCCCTCCGCCTGCCACCGCAGCTTGGTCGGCGCCTGAGGTGGCGGCGACGGGGTGCCACCGGTTTCAACCAGCAGGTAGGGCTCACTGGCCCGGCTCTCGCGGCTGTGAATAGTGGGGTTGCGGCTGTAGTCGGCGTCCCATTCGTGAATGCTGATCCCGTGGCTCAAGGCCAACGCACGCGCGTACACGAGATCGGGGTCGATCTCCCAGCGATACCAGCCGTCCACTATCTCGCTACGTGCTTGGCAACGCCACGCGTACCAATGCCCACCCCCCATCACGGGAAAGCGCAGGCCAGCAACACCCCAGCCGTCGATGCCACGCCCGGCCGTGAAGTACGACGAAGTCAGTTCATCCCACGGGCACGCAATGCTGGCCACGGTCACGCCGGCCACGGCGTGATCTGCTTGCCGAGCGTACAGCCAAGCGCGCTTGATGTGAGCACCGCGCAGGGGCGCCGGGTCGAAATCCATCGCCACCAGGTGCTGATTGCCTTTGATGCGAATCCGCTGCTTGGCGCCGGCATTGAGATGCCGTTCGCCTTTATAGTCGACAATCGAGTTGTCGGCGCTGATCGGCAGGCGCAACTCAGCGGCGCCAAGGGAGACAGCAAGCAGCACCAGCAGCGGTGCCAGCAGACAGTATCGGTTCATAGCGCCATTGGACGCCATCGGCACTCGGCCACAACGCCGATGACGCGCAACCCACATCGCGGGCTGACCCGTGGCGTGGGCTTCAGCCCGCGATTCCGGCCGGACACACGGCGGCTGACGGTCTGAAAGCAACCGATGACGTCGGCACTCAATGACAACACGACTCTGGGGGAATTGGACGCGCATCGCGGGCTGAAGCCCACGCCACGGATAGCTTCAGCACCTGATTCCGGCCGGACCTACGGCAGCTGACGGTCAGCAGGCAACCGATGGTGATGGTGTCGGCACACAGTGACAGCACGTCTTGAGGGGATCAGCGCACATCGCGGGCTGCAGCCCACGCCACGGATCAGACGTTGAGCTCAGCGGCGCCATCCAACTGATCGACGTAGGGCTGCAAGGCCGGACGCACCTCTTCGGCCAAGAACCGATCGACCTGCTGCGGCGCGCGACCGATAAAGGTGCTGGGGTCGAGCAGCGCATCGAGCTGATTGTGCACCGGCGCAAAATAGGCCGTGGCTTTGACCCGTTCGATTAGGTCGTTGTCGCCCCCCTCTTGCTTGACCACAGCGGCGGCCTGATGCGACAGCACGCGGATCTCTTCGTGGCATAGCTGGCGATCACCGCCGGCTTTGACCATCGCCATGATGATATTCTCAGTCGCCATGAACGGTAGTTCGCCACGAATCCGGCGCTCGATGACCTTGGGATACACCACCATGCCTTCGCTGACGTTCTGCAGAATGCCCAGCACGATGTCGGCCGTGAGGAAGGCCTCGGCCAGCGACACGCGGCGGTTGGCGCTATCGTCCAAAGTGCGCTCCATCCACTGCGTAGCATGGGTATGCTGCGCGTCGGCCACCAGCACCATCAGATGCCGTGACAGCGAGCAGCAGCGCTCGCTGCGCATCGGGTTACGCTTGTAGGCCATGGCCGAGGAGCCGATCTGGTCTTTCTCGAACGGCTCTTCGATTTCCTTGAGGTTGGCCAGCAAACGGATGTCGGTCGCCATCTTGTGAGCGGTGCCCCCCAAGGACCCGAGCGCCGACAGCACATCGGTATCCACCTTGCGGCTGTAGGTTTGCCCGGTCACGGTCCAGGCCTTCTCGAAACCGAACGACTTGGTGACCAGGCGGTCGAGCTCTTCAACCTTGTCATGGTCGCCCTCAAACAGAGCCAGGAAGCTGGCCTGGGTGCCAGTGGTGCCCTTCACGCCGCGGAAGCGCAACTCGCGCTCGAGGCGCTCGAGGTTTCCGAGATCGATCATCAGGTCTTGCAGCCACAGGCAGGCCCGCTTGCCCACGGTGGTCAACTGAGCCGGCTGGAAGTGGGTAAAGCCGAGAGTCGGCAGATTCTTGTAGGTCTCCGCGAAACGGGCCAAGCGGTCGATCACGCGCGCCAGCTTGGGCCGCAGAATAGCCAGGCCATCGCGCAGCATCAGTAACTCGGAGTTATCGGTCACATAGCACGAGGTGGCACCGAGATGGATGATCGGCGCCGCCTTCGGACACACCGCGCCATAGGTGTGGACATGCGCCATCACGTCGTGGCGGCGCTTCTTCTCCTCCGCCGCAGCCATGTCGTAATCGATGTTCTCGACCTGGCTCTCGAGCTCCGCGATCTGCTCGGCGCTGATATCCAGCCCCAGTTCGCGCTCGGCCTTGGCCAAGGCGATCCACAGCCGGCGCCAAGCCTGGAACTTCCGATCGTCCGAGAAATTGTACGCCATCTCGGGCGATGCGTAGCGGCTGGTCAGAGGGGATTGGTAGCGATCGCGGCTCATTCGGGGCTCCTAGCAGGCTGGTGAAATACGGCCTGCAGGGGGTTGAAGGGGGATCGCAGACCCCCCTGGGTAAAGAGTCGCCTCAAAAAACCCTGGGAAATGGCGACTGCAGGGAGCCCAAGGTTTTGTTGAGGCTAGCAGGCTGGTGCATTTCAACAGCCTGCTAGTCAAGGCGAAGCGGGGAGCATGGGCCTTGCTGCGCCAAGGCAACCGCGCCTCCTGGCTGGACCTTGCCCACCGCAGCGCGTATACCGAGACCGTGCCTGAACCGATCCAAGTTAGCTGCCTCGCCTTTTCTGCCAGCGCCGACATGCGGGCCAATGCCACCCGCATCGACGCCGCCATCCTCGAAGCCGCCGCTTCGGGCAGCCGTTTGCTGCTCACGCCCGAATGCGCGCTGGTTGGATATCCTGGCGTCAGCCGGGTCGACCTGGATCAAGTTGACTGGCGCGCCGTGGCCAGCCTGGAAGACCAGCTCGCCGAACGCGCCAACGAGGCCGGCATCGTTCTGGTGCTTGGAACCGTGTCTTTGCACGACGGTAGGCCCACCAATGACGCCCTGGTGTGCGGCGCCGTGCCGCACGAACAACGCTACCTCAAGCGCTGCCTGACCCCGCTCGACCGCGAGCATTTCATCCCGGGCTACGAGGGCATCGTGTTTGAGATCCTCGGCTGGCGCTTCGGCCTGACGATCTGCTTCGACCTACGCTTCCCCACTGTGTGGGCTGACCTCGCCCTGGGCGACGCCGATGCCTTCCTCTCAATCGCTCACATGTCTGGCGGTGACGTGGATCCTGGCTGCAAGGCCAGCGTGATCCCCGCGCATTACGCGAGCCGCGCCGCCGAATGGGCCACCCCCCTGCTCATGTGCAACACCGCCGACGACGAGCGCTGGGTCGACACCGGCCTGTGGGACGCACGCGGGATCTGCGTTGCCAGCCGCGGCGAAGGCTTGATCCAAATGACGCTCGAGCCACGTGAAACGCATGATCCCTGGTACGAACAGATCCGCGATGAACAGCTGCGCCTATGGCGCAACCGGCTGCGCTCGGTCCGTATGTCGGGCGAGTGGTAGCAGCGGGAGTTTGTCGATACCGTCGATCAAGGGCTCACAACGCACCGAGTCCAATGACGCATAAAGGCGCGCCACCCCGGAGGGGCGGCGCGCCAAGAACTCGAAACGCACAACTC
Organism: Planctomycetota bacterium; assembly: GCA_027859175.1. Taxonomy (GTDB): domain Bacteria; phylum Planctomycetota; class UBA11346; order UBA11346; family UBA11346; genus GH22. Next base: position 31,607 of record JAQIBG010000069.1, read on the forward strand.
GAAACCTTGCGTCCCAAAGGGGCGCAGCAACTACGCCCTCAGGCGCAGTGCTCCTTGAAAGCTTCGCCGAAAGCCTGAGCGATTTGCTCGGGGTAGGAGCCTTCAATCTGGTGGCGATGGATCATCCACACCACCTCACCGTCTTTGAATAAGGCAGCCGAGGGGCTTGAGGGCGGGAATCCAAGCATCAGCTCGCGGGCCTTGTCAACGGCCTCGCGATCAACGCCGGCAAACACGGTGCCGACCCGATCGGGACGAACGCCGGAGTCCTTCAGCGCAGCAACGAGGCCGGGGCGAGCGCCGCCAGCAGCGCAGCCACACACCGAGTTAACAAACACCAGGGCAGTGCCGTCGCTGCCAACGCAGCCTTCAACTGCATCGGGCGTGGTCAGGTCATCAACCCCGTTTCCTGTGAGTTCAGCGCGCATTGGTGCGGTCAGTTCGGGCGGATACATCGCGACCCCTTCCTAAAATAGGCTCGTGGAGGTCTTATAATACGCGGGATTGCGCCCTGCCAAGCACCGTCAGCTTGGTCCACAAACGACCGACATAGGATGAATTGGACCAAGCACTCAGAGCCGTTAGACTGTGCCTGTGGCTCTCCGCGTGTTACATTTCATACGACACGGTCAATACCACGTGCACCGGCACCATCCGGAGCACGGGCACCTGACTGATATTGGTCGTCAACAGGCCCAAACACTCGGCGCCACCTACAAAGATTTTCCGGCCTCCGTGCTACATGTCTCCACCCTGCCACGGGCAATGCAGACCGCTGAGCCGATCACCGATGCCATCCCGGAAGCCGCACGCCGCAACAGCCACCTGCTGCGCGAGATGATCCCAGCCGCCACCCGCGAGCATGTACGCAGCATGCGGGCCTTCCGTGAGTTCCGGACCAACGAGATCCTGGCGATGCTCACCCTGGAGCCTGAACTGCGGCGCGCGGTTGATGCAGACTTCTCCGATCTCGCCGGGCTACCGGTGGAGCGAGAGCGTGGCTATAAGCTCGCCAACAAGCTGTATCGGCCGCCCCGC
>JAQIBG010000088.1 GCA_027859175.1 Planctomycetota bacterium
GCCTAAAGCCCATTGTGGCGGCGTAGCTCATTTGGTTAGAGCGGTGGCTTCATAAGCCATAGGTCACTGGTTCAAGTCCAGTCGCCGCTACCAAAAAAAAGGCGGCACCGGTTTTCCGGTGCCGCCTTTTTCGTTGGTTCGTTGCAAGGTGAAGCAGAACGCAGCCTGCGCCGTGCGATGAGGCGACCTATTCGGCGTCGTCTTCCTCTTCCTCGTCCTCGTCTTCCTCCTCGTCTTCATCCTCGTCGTCAAACTCATCGTCATCGTCGTCTGACTCAGCGTCATCTGATTCAGCGTCATCTGATTCAGCGTCGTCTGCAGGCTTAACGTCTTCACCGTCAGCTACCGATTGTGATTCATCCGAATCCTCGTCTTCGTCTTCGTCCTCATCATCCTCGTCTTCGTCGAATTCATCGTCGAAGTCGTCTTCGTCGTCATCCTCGTCGACGTCTTCCTCTGCCTGAGCATCAACGCCATCAAGACGGGCCTGTTGCTCCTCAGTCAATTCGAGGTCGCTGGGGAATTCAAATTCGCATGGGCGCTCGATAACACCTTCCACCACCAAGTGAGCAGTGAGGTATTGGTCGAGGTTCTTGGCGCGGCGCAGGAGTGAATCGACCGAGGTCTTGTCATTAAGTTCGCGCGTGAAGCGCTGTTCGTCGGTCTCAACAACGATCTCTTCGACTTCGTCGAGGGTCTCCTGGAAGCCCTCGTCGCCAGCTTGCTGTTCGCCACTTGGTGGCGTGTAGGTGAACAAGGGCGGGCGCTTACGGCGCTTGCGCTTGCCACCTTCCTCGTGCTCGTCGTCAAGCTCAGGCGGCGGACCAGACGGTTCGCGCGTGCGCTCCTCGTGGTCTTGGTAGCGCAGGTACACCGAGCCGTATTGCTCGTGCTGGGTCGCCTCCACCACCTTCTGGCGCACGCTCTCAAGCACAGCCACCACCACGCCACATTGCTGAACCTTGCTCTCAGTGCGCTCCATCAGCCACGACAGCTGGCCCTCGCGGGCCTCGGACATGGTGCGCTCGATCTGCTTCATCCGCTCTTCGATCGGGATGTCATCGTAAAGCACGGTGCGCGGCCGGTGCCCGGCCACATCTTGCAGGATCTTGTCCCACACCACAAAGAGCTGATAGGGATCGGCGTTATCCAGATCGATGCCGTCGTCAGCCTCGGTGTCTTCTGGGATCTCTTCGTTGAAGCGCCGGCGGTGCTGTTCACCACGGCCGATCTCGGCCTCCTCCAACACCCGCACCGCTTCCTTGACCCGCCGATAGGCGAGCAATTGGCGGATCAGGTCGGCTCGCGGGTCGATGAAGTCTTCCTCATCGTCTTCGACGCCGTCTTCTTCAAGGATCTCGGGCGGCATGATCAGCCGCGCTTTAATCTCCAGCAGCGTGGCCGCCATGAGGATGAAATCCCCGGCGGTGTCGAGGTCCATGTCCTCCCAGCTCTCGACCGTCGCAATGAACTGATCGGCGATGGTAACGAGGGGGATTTCGGTGACGTCGACCTCGGCTCGACGCACCAAGTAGAGCAGCAGATCCAGCGGCCCTGAAAAGGCATCGAGCTGGACCCGATAGCCAAGATCCAACTCCTCGCGGGCCCGGGTGAGCTCGGCCTGTTCAGCCGCCTCTGCACTTGCCGCAAGGTCTTCTACTACCGCTGCTTCTGCCATGCCGGGAATATGAGAGTTTTCGACACGGACACAAGATGCGGTATGGGTGCGCCAAGCGGTCCACCAGATGGTGGGTCAGTTAGCCCTTGATTTTAGTAACGACCCTAATGGGAGCTAGGCCGTGTTGCGGCCGATTTTGCCTAAGTCTAGACTCTGTCAGAGCTTGCTCAATTTGGCCGGTTTCAGCTACAGGACGTTGAAGGCCGCCACGGCCGCCAGCAGGCCCGCAGCCATGGTCAGGAGAACCATCGGCATCGGTTCGGTGCGCTCCTGAACGGCCCGCGCAATGCTCGAATCGGTCTCCTCAAGCACCCGTTTTGTCTCTTGTTCGAGGTCTGGGAGATCCAATTCGGAGGCCTGACCGCGAATCCGGGCGGTCATCACGCGCACCAGGGCATCGGTTGCCGGGTGGCCCCCCTCATCAACGTCCTCGCCCTCCCCAAACACATCTTCATGGTAGGCCAAGGTTACGGCCTGGTCGGCAGCCTGATCGAGGGCGCCATCACGCACTGTTTCTGTCTGGGCGTCACATGCTGCCTGCAGAATAGTGTCTTCGTCAGCAAGATCGCTCCCGCCCACTGAGCCAGCCGGCACCGCTTCGCGCGTGAGCCCACGGGTATCGTGAAGATGCGCCTGCATGCGGGCGCGTGCCGTCATCGTTGTGGTTGGCCCAGCCTGCTCGCCACGGGCCGACTGATTGTGATCACGACTACCTCGACTGGTTGAGCGTGTTGCCGGGCGCTTGCCGCTGCGATCGCGGCGGTGGGTGCCGGTGCCCACGCGTTTGACCACGAAGGGTTTGCGCAATAGCACCATGGGCCGGGTATCCAGCGCCGCCAAGGCTTGCTCACAGGCGCTAATGAACGCAGCGTAATCGCCATAACGGGACTGGGCACCCTTGGCCATCGCGCGCTGAACGATGCCTGCTGTGCGCCGCGTCAGGGCTGGCACTTGCTCGGCGGGATCGGGCGCTGGCTGCGTGCAATGCGCCATCATCACATCGGCGGCACTGGCGCCCGCGAACGGCGGATGTCCGGTTAGGAGATGATACATGGTGGCGCCCAAGGCATAGAGATCGGCTTGCCAATCCAGTTTTTCACCACGCACCTGCTCCGGCGCCATATACCGAGGCGTGCCGATAACCATGCCGGTCATGGTCAGCGAGGTCACCTCTTCCTGCAGCCTGGCCAAACCGAAATCGATAATTTTAATCGGGTGCCGCGTAGTATAAAGACTTTCGGCCTCGGTTCCTTCGGGCAGTTGCACAATGAGATTATGCGGCTTGATATCGCGATGAATCATGGCCCCGCCACGCCGATAGGCATACGCCAGGGTTTGCGCCACCTGCGCCATTGCCCATAGCACGTAGGTTTCCGGCAGAGCCCCCGCCTTGTCGAGCAGGTCGCCAAGGGTAACGCCCTGGACGTATTCCATGATCAGGTACGGCACGCGCGCATCGCAATCATGCGCATATAAACGCGGAATGGCTGGATGGCTAAGCTGCGACAGGGTGTTGATCTCGCGCTCGAATCTGGCTCGCTGTTCGGGGTCTTGGGCCAATTCGTCATGTAAAACTTTAACCGCTACCAGTTCATTCTGATCGCTCGATGTGGCCAAGTAAACGCCGCCCACCGCACCAGATCCAATCCGACGCCGCAAACGAATGGCCGGTACTTGCTGGCTCAGGGTCACCACCTCGGTCAATTCACGCTTTTGCTCACGGCTGATCAACTCGCGCTCGTGCAGCACACGAACGGCCTTATCGAGACGCGCTTCATCACCAAGCTCGTCCTCGATCGCTGCGATATCACGCCTGCTGACCCAGCCCTGACGGTGGGCCCACGAGAAGGCCACATCATTGATGTCGTTTTGGTCACACGCGGCATCCGCAGATGCGGGATCCGCAAGGGGAGTGGGCGCTTCGGCTGGCAGAGCCTGCGTCGGCATCGGCGTTATGTCTTCGTCGTCGTCGCTCCACCAATTGGCTAGGTCCGCCATGCTGCACCCCCTGCGCAGTCAGGCTTTGCCCTTAGAGGCTCAATGCTGCGCGCAGGATGTTTGCATCGACCGTGCCGAAGCAGGCCGTAAAGCCTAAAGTGCTGGCCTCACTGGCACTGGTGAAAACCGAGCACCGTTCACCCGTTGATTTCTGCACGGCGCCGGTGGCGCGGTTGCAGATTGCATCGCTCAAAGGTCGGCACGTTGGGGCCGGTGACGGCCTACAGGCACACCAGCCTGCGCACCGCCTGATGCACTTCTTCAATCACGTCTTGCGGCGTGGAGGTGCCGGCTGTGATGCCAACATGGTTGCGACCGGTGAACCACTCGGCTTCGAGTTCTTCGGGCCGCTCAATATGATGGGCGTCAACGCCACGATCATGGAGCAAATCGAGCAACTTGCGGGTGTTAGAGCTATTGAAGCCCCCCACCACAATGCCGAGGTCGATGTCATTGGAGAGCAGGTCTTGGATCGCAGCCTGACGATCCTTCACTGGCTGGCAGATGGTGTCGGTGAAACGCACTTCCTCGATGCCGTCGAGTTGCTCAATCGCGGCCACCACTTCCCACACCCGTTCGAGACGGTTGGTGGTTTGTGACACCACGCCCACCTTGCGATTCCCCGCCACCGGGCCAATTTCATCGACCCCAGCAACCACCAAACAGTTCTGCAGATTGCCAACCACACCCTTGATCTCGACGTGATCACGCTGACCAACAATGACCACAAAGTAGCCCTTACGCTCCAGCCACCGCGCCAGCTTGTGCAGGCGGATCACCAAGGGGCAGGTGGCATCGTACACCGTAAAGCCGCGTGCTTGTAGATCAGCCTTAGTGCTATCTGCAGCACCATGCGCGGTCACCATCACGGCCTCGGTGGTGATCGAGTCGATCTCATCTCGCTCAACGATGCGAATCCCGTTAGCGCGCAGTTGATCAACCGTCTGTGGATTGTGCACCAACTGCCCAACCACGGTCAAGCGACCGGCAAAGGCAGGGTCCAAAGCCATGTCGATGGCGTCTTGCACGCCAAAACAGGTACCCATGGCCGAGGCCAGGGTGATCTTAACGCCGCAGCTTTCACTCATCGCGGCGCATCATGCAGCCTGCTGCTGTATTCCAAGCTCCAGCCTGTGCGCGGCACTGCGGCGGGCACCCGGCGGTGTCAATACCGCACCGCTCTGTTGGCAGCAGGAACGTGCGCTCGCGTGTTTCAGCACCACACCCGCACTAGCAAAGCTGTGCCCGTTCTTAGAATACGCATGCCTCTGCTGTGTACGAGGTTCGGCCGTATGCCCCTGGCCTTTAGATCAACTAATTGGGGGCTGACTCCTGGAAGGGCCCTGCCTGGAAAGGGAGGCCTCCACCTGGACCATATAAGTCCGGGGAAACTTGCCGGATACGGCACAAGCGGAGCTATTTGGCGCCGGACCTTCTTGGTTCGGCGCTTTTTTTGCGATCCAGGCCAGCCTCGATTTCAAGAAACAACCCCCGGCTTTCACCAGGGGTTGTTTCTTATCTAACCTCGCCGGGACTCGAACCCAGACTAACAGAACCAAAATCTGTTGTGCTACCATTACACCACGAGGCTATGTTCGGACGGTTTGCGTTGAAACCGCCCGCTTTGAATCAGGCGTCGAGCCAATCGGCGTCGCAGCGCTTGCGGCTGGTGATGCCGTCGTCATTCGGGAACCACAGGGCCAGTTCGGCCTTGGCGTTGTCTTCGCTATCGGAACCATGAACTAGGTTGGCGCCAACGCTCATGCCGAAATCACCACGGATAGTGCCGGGAGCAGATTCACGACCATCGGTGGCACCGTTGAGGTTGCGCACCACGCTCACCGCCTCGTCACCCTCGAGCGCCAAAACCACCAAGGGGCCGCTGGTGATGAAGGTAATCAGGTCGGCAAAGAAGGGGCGCGCGCTGTGCACAGCGTAGTGCGCTTCGGCGGTGGCCTTGGCGGCCTTCTCGAGGCGCATGCCAACCACTGTCAGACCCTTGCGCTCGTAACGGCCGATGATTTCGCCCATCAGGTTACGCGCCACGGCGTCGGGTTTGATGATGACGAAAGTGCGCTGTACGGCCATGTTAAGTCCTTCGGTCGAGCATCCGTGTCACAGCAGAAGGGCTGTGAACGGGGCGCACACCATGGTGAACTGTGAACGCGGTGCAAGTCTCTGCCTGCGCCACTCGGTCACCCGCTGTGCACACTAAGCAAACACCCCGACGACCAAGAGCCGCCGGGGTGTTTGCTCTATGTGGTGGAGCCAAGGAGAGTCGAACTCCTGACCTTTGCATTGCGAACGCAACGCTCTACCAACTGAGCTATGGCCCCACGAGGGGCGCCTTTCTAGTCACTCAAATCGCGAGTTCCAGAGTTGTTTTTCTGCGGGGGGCCAGGTATGCCCGTGCGCCTCAAATTAAAAAAAAGCCCACCCCGTTTCCGGGGTGGGCTTTTGAGTGGGGTCCCTGATCGGGTTTGAACCGACGACCTCCAGAGCCACAATCTGGCGCTCTAACCTACTGAGCTACAGGAACCACAGTCTTCACTGAAGGGGCGCGAAGTTAGGAGCACCACCCCGGAGGTCAAGAGATTCGATCGGTCAGGTTGATAAAGCGGCAACGTCTCCCCTCGTATCGGCGTACAAGGGCCCTCTGGCCCCCTCTTCATGACGCCTTAGGATGAGCCCATGCGCGCCCTGCTGACTGTCCTTGCCCTGATTGCTGCCCTAGTCCTGAACGGGTGCACTGGTATCTCCACCGACACCGTCAAAACCGACCTCGAAGCCGGAGCCATCCTGCTCGATCCGGGAAGCCCCGGGATCAATGAAACCGTCAATGTGACGGTGAAAATGCGCAATATCGGTGCGGCCTCGAACAAAATTGGCTTTGTGGTTCGTCTATTAGTGACCAAAGATGGGCTCGATGTGTCGGACGTGCAACAGCGCTACGAAGGTGCCATCAATGAAAACGAACTGGTGGAAGTCAGCTTCAGTGCCGCCATTACTGACGTGCAGGCCGGCACCTACCTGATAACGAGCTACCTCGACTACGACGATGAAGTCGACGAGGTCAATGAAGACAACAACACCAGCAGCACCAACCTGGTCATCAACGCAGGCTGATTCAATGTCGGCCGCCAGCGCGATTTTGAAGCTGATTGCCGACGAGGGCGACCCGGCAACCCAAGATCACCTCGCCAACCAACTGCGCGAGGATGGTGATCTGCTGGCAGCGGTGTGGCGACTCGCCACCGAAGCCGGTGAACCGCCCCCTGCCCTCATCCACTTGGTGCTCGGCATCGACGCCCCCGAGTTGATCGCGCGCTATCGCATAGCCGATCTGGAAGCCGGGACCTGGCTCTTGTGCTGGCTTGACCAACCGCGTCGTGACCATGCCGGCCAGGGCGGTGCCAGCCTCGATGCCTTGGCCGAACGTTGTAACGCCAGCACCGCCAGTGAGGTGGCCACCTACCTGCGCCAGCAACTAGGCATCACCGGTGATCGCATCGATTACCACCATCCCGCCAATAGCTTCATGCACCGGGTTCTAGAGCGGCGCTGTGGCCTGCCGATTACCCTCACCGTGCTGTGGATGCTGCTGTGCCAACGGCTGGGCTTCACGGCCGAAGCGCTGTGCCTGCCAGGCCACGTTGTGGGTCGCTGGGACGGGGGATTCTTAGACCTATTTGAAGGCGGCAACGCGATCGACGACCAGCATATCGACCGCATGTGCTTGGCCGGTGGCTTTGTCGACCCAGCGCGTTTCCTCGAACCGGCCAGCGAGCGCGATTTGCTACAACGCATGGCGCGCAATCTGGTCTACGCCTATCGCAAGCGCGAAGACGCGGTGCGAGCCGAAATCGCAACCGCACTGAGCTAAAGCTGGCTTGGTACGTCAGGCCTTGGCTGCCATCCGCTCCACGGCCTTGGCCAGCCACGGGATATCCCGGATCGGCCGCGGCATCCCACGGCGCCATTCACCCACCTGTTTGACCAGATGATCATAGGCCAGGCTGTCAGGGCTCACGGCGCCAACAGCTACCTGCGAGCGCAAGCTGCCCTGGGTGCCGCAGCGCGGATCGCCAGCCTGATCCAAGATGATCGGCGGCGGGCACAGCAAGCTGCTGCCGCTGCGCTGTTCGTGGTCCTGCAAGACCTTGCTGAGCTTGTCTTGGCGGCAACCAGACAAGGGCGTTTCGGTGGGCTGCCACGCAATCAGCAAGAAGCCGCCGTTGTGAACCGCTTCACAGCCTGCCGCCTGCACCGCACCTTCGCGCACAAACTGGGTCAGCAACTTGGTAATGGCACCACTGGCGGCAGTGGCGGCTTCGTCGTTGAGCGCCGGGTGGCACGGCACCACGCGCAGCAGGGCGTCATCAGGCAGGTCGGAAAGCACAGTCATACGTGAGAGTCTAGGCCGCTGTACGCCACGGCAATCGTCCCCCTTGCGACGCTGGCCCTGCGAGCGATTCTGCGGCCATGACGCGCAACGAGACATCGTGGCCGATCCGCGGCCTGGGCTACTTTCTGCGCCACCCCCGCCTGTGGCTCGAACCCATGGTATTCACGCTGGCGGGTTGGTGCGTGGTCCTCGGCCTCGCCATAGGCGTAGCCTGGACCACTTGGCCCGGCGAATCGGTTGAGGGCTGGTGGGGCACCACGGTGGCGGTGCTGATCGCGCTTGGCTGGGGTGCGGTGGCCTTGGTGTTCAGCTGGCTGGCCCTGATCCCAGTGCTGATCGGCCTCGCCTACGAGGCCTTGGTCAAGCGCGTCATGACCGCCAACGGGGTGGAACTTGGCACCGAGTCGACCATCAGTTCGATGAAGAGTTCGGCGATCATCCTGTTGCGGATGCTGCCCTTCATTGTGATGTACCCGATCCTGGCTCTGATCTGCAATCTGACCGGCATTCTCGCGCCGCTCGGCTTGTTCATTGGCCAATTTGGTCTGGCTCATATCGCCACCATGGAAGCCGGCGATCTGTGCCTCAGCGTTCGTGGCCTGAGCGGCAGTCAACGGTGGCGCGTGCTCCAGACTCATCGACGCGACATCCTCGCCTCGGCCTTTGTTGGCGCCCTGTTGAGCATGTTGCTGAGCTTCACCTTTGTGGGCTGGCTGTTGTTCTTGCCGGCCATGTTCACCGGTGCCGCCCTGTGGATTGGCAGCTGGGAACTCAGTGACGCCGAGCGTGCTCCCAGCACCAGCAGCGCGAAAGCCTTGCCAGCGGCTGCCGAGTCGGAATCCTAAGCGTCGATATGTCCGTACTGACCCCTCAGGAGGTCCTCGCTAATGGCGGGGCGCTGTCTGAGCGCATCCCCGGTTACGAGGAGCGCCCGCAGCAATTGGCGATGGCGGATCTGGTTGAGCAGGCCATTAATGCCGACCAGCATGCGATCGTTGAGGCACCCACCGGCGTCGGCAAGAGCTTTGCCTACCTGGTGCCGGCCGCGCGCTTCGCGCTGCAAAAGAAACGTAAGGTCGTGATCTCCACTGGCACCATCGCGCTCCAAGAGCAGTTGATCGATAAAGACATCCCCATCATTGAAAGCCTGTTTCCCGGGCTGAACGCCGTGCTGGTCAAGGGTCGTCAGAACTACGTCAGCTTGCGCCGCCTTGAATTTGCGATGAGTGGCCAGCAGGCGATGTTTGAAGACCGTGACCAAATCGCCGAACTCAAAGCGATTGCCGACTGGAGCGAAGACACCGCGGTTGGCGACCTCGCCGACCTCGGCTACGAACCCGACCGCAAGGCATGGCGCATGGTGCAGTCGGACAAGAACAACTGCCTCGGGCGGCGCTGTCCACATTACGACAGCTGTTTTTTCTACAGCGCCCGCAGTGAACTTGAAGACGCCGACATCATGGTGGTGAACCATCACCTGTATTTTGCCGATCTAGCGCTGCGCGATCAAAACGCGGCCATCCTGCCAGCCCACGATGTGGTGATTTTCGATGAGGCGCACGGCCTTGAGGACGTGGCCACCGAACACCTCGGCGTGTCGATCACCGAGGCGCAATTGCGCTTCTTCTGTAATGACCTGTGGGACGGCCGCGCCAAAGGCGTGCTCAGCTTCCCGGCCTATGAAGGCGCGCGCGAGGCGGTTGAGATTGTCCGTAGTGCCAATCAAGAACTGTGGACCGAAGTGGCCATGGCCGCTGGCAACAACAACGAAGACACGATCAAAATCACGATGCCCAATCGCTTCCGCAATGCGGTATCGCCAGCCCTTGACCGGCTTGCCGAAGTGCTCGATCGTCTGCGTTCCCAAGCCGAAGACGACAATGGCCAGATGGAATTGCGCGCCCACATCGAACGCGCCGTCAGCTTTGCCGGCAGCCTGCGGCAGTTGATTGAACAGCAACACGATAACTACGTGTACTACGCCAGCATCCCGCAGGGTCGTGGCACCCTGTCGCTTAGCGCCCACCCCCTCAGCGTTGCCGATATCCTTAAAAAACGCCTGTGGGACCAAACCAAGAGCGTGATCCTAACCTCGGCAACCCTGGCCGCCGATGACTCGGAGCGCTTCTTGTTTTTCCGACGGCGCATTGGGCTCGAAGAAAGCTTGGCCCTACGCCTCGATTCGCCCTTCGATTATCAGAAGCAGGCCAAGCTGTTGCTGAATGAAAGCAATCTCGACCCCAATAGCCCGCGCTTTGAACGGAGCCTGGCGCAGTGGCTCGGTGACTTCGTCCAAGATTCCGAAGGCGGCACTTTCATTCTGTTTACCAGTTATCGCCAACTCGACGCGGTTCACGGCCTGCTGGTAGACCGGCTCGAGCGGGCGAAGCGCTTCGTGTTGCGGCAAGGCGGCGGCATGGGTCGCAGCCAGATGCTGCAACTGTTCAAATCTACCGGCAACGCGGTGTTATTTGGTACGAGCTCATTTTGGGAAGGCGTCGACGTACGCGGCGATGCGCTGCGCAATGTGGTGATCGTTAAACTGCCCTTTGAGATGCCGGCCCACCCGTTGATTGAAGCGCGCCATCAAGCGATCAAAAAGCGTGGCGGCGATCCGTTCATGGAACGCTCGGTGCCTGAGGCGATTCTCCGCCTCAAGCAGGGCGTTGGCCGCTTGATTCGCACCGCGCAAGACCGCGGCACCATCGTGATTTGCGATCACCGCGTGTTGACGCGCAAATATGGTCAGTGGTTTTTGCGCGCCTTGCCGGAGATGCCAACCGAGCGCTTTCGCCTTGAGGACGTGCTGTGAAACTGAGGCACCTGCTCGTTGTGCTTGCGCTTGCGAGCACCGCCGCAGGTGCTGACATCACCGCTAGCGCGCTGGCTGAAATCAGCGGCATCGCGCTGGCTCAGGGCCACGATGGATTCTGGGTTCACAATGATTCTGGCGATCTGCCGCGTCTCTACGCCATCGACCGCGCCGGCAATCATCTTGCCACGGTGTTGGTGACCGGAGCCAACGCGATTGACTGGGAAGACATGTGCGCCTGCAGCATTAATGGGGTGCGCTATCTCGTTGTGGCTGATATGGGTGACAACCTCAGCGTCTTGCCAGAACGAGCGCTGTACGCGATTGTAGAGCCTCAGCTCACTGGCACGGAAGATCCGAACAAAGCAGTCAAAATTCCGCTCGCTTGGTCCCTGCGTTACCGGCTCCCGATTGGCCCAGCCGACGCTGAAGGGCTCGCGTTTGATGCACGCGCGCGACGCTTCCTGGTGCTGACCAAGCGCACCGAACCGGCCCAGTTGTTCAGCCTACCAGAGCAAGGCGCTCCCGACTTGGTGCACGTAGCCCAGTTTGAGGCACCGTTGCCTGCACCCACCATTCCCGACAGCCTGCGTAAGCAAAAGGGCGCCTACGCGGCCGAAGCCCACTTTCCGACCGCGCTAGATTGCTCGATTGATGGCAGTGCACTCCTGGTCACCAACTACGTGCAATTGCTGTACTATCGCCGCGCAGCGAATGAGAGTTGGGCGCAAGCGCTGCGGCGAAGTCCTCAACTGGTGCCCATCCCCGTACTCATGCAAACCGAAGCGGTCTGCTTTGACGGGGCCTCAGCGGTCATCGCAAGTGAGCAGCTGCCGGCGACCATGGTTACCGTGCCCTTGCCCTGAAGGACACCACCCGTGGCTCAGCGCAAGAGGGTGAGATCCCCACTCGGCCCAACCCGCAAACGCAAGCCCCCTATCGAAAAGACCATCTCGTCGAAGGTTTTCTGCTCGCATACCACCGGAAGGGTTTTGAGACCAAACGAGGCCACAACCTGGAACTCACGCCCTTCGGCAGCACAAATGACCGCATCACGATGTGTGTTGGCAGGCAAGAAAGGGCCTTGCGCCGCACCCACGCGTTCTTTGCCGCCCTCGACCTGGAAGCTGGCGTGGAGTTCGCCGCCGTCGGGATGGCGCCACACGCCAGACCAGTCACCGCGCGCTAGGGTACGCTGCTTCTTGAGGTACCCATTTGGAACCAGGATCTCCGACTGCCCCTCGGGATCACCAAGGTCGCCATTGGCGTGGTAGAGCGCGCGGAAGGTGCGCTCGCCGTCACTTGATCGCGCCCGAAGCCAATCGACGCACCAGTCATCGCCGAGCAAAACGGTACGGGCGTATTGCAGATCAGGATAGGCGCCATTGCACCGCGTGGTGACGATGCACAACTCCGGGAGGACCACACTGCGCTGCACGTACGCATCGCACAATCGCTGGTTGTCACCATCAACCAGCAGGGTGTTATGCGCCACGGTGCGCTTGAAGAACCCCTGATGCAAGGGGCTCCCGTAGCCCGGATTACCCGGATCGGCCATGCGGAGCTCGGAGTCTGCCAAATACAGATTCAGGCTGAGACGCTCGGGGTGGTCGTGGCCACCAGCATCACAACTCGCCTTGACCAGTGCCATCATGCCACCACGACGCATCGCACAGAGGCCATCGACAACGGCTAATTCGGGCAATTGGACCTGCACCTCGGGAACCACATCCGGGCCGTGCCGCAGGGCCATGCGACCGCAACGATCCTCGGCATCCAACACCCGTGCCAGATCCTTATCAAAGTCGTCGCACAGGCCACAGGCCCACTCAAACAGGTTGACCGGAATTGCGGCACGCTCCCAACCATCGTTGATCACCGGCAACTGCCCGTTGGGCAAGACCAGGTCGAGCGTGGCGCGCAGCATCGTGGCGATGTCGGTGGCAGCGATCCCCTCGGCGCCGCTTTCGATTTCAGCCAGTTGATACTGCGCCAGCGCTTCGACGGTGTAGTGGTGATAGACGGGCGCCACCTCGTACCACAGACCGGCCGGGCGAACGCCCTCACGCAGATTCATGCCGATAATACGACGCCCAAACGCAACGGCTGCGGCATCGCCGCAGGCATGGCCCAAAGCCGTAATGGCCGCCGCCTGCCAGCAATGAATATTATGAACCGCAGAGGTCTGACGCTTAAGCAGTGTGATTGCCGGCGCGAACAGGCGTTCAGCAATCGATGCCGCCTGGCTTGCCTGCAAATACCCCGCCCGCTGCAATTCACGCCACAACGCGGCGGCATCGAGCATCCACACGGCCTCGCACAAGGCCTGCGGCTGCAAACGCCCGGTACCCGCGTTCACGCCATGTTCGCGCATCGTGCCATAACTTGCCGCGTAGGCCTCAAGAACCGCTCGGGCGTAATCGGCATGAGCCACATCTGTATCGATTTCGGCAATGGCGAGGGCGTCGCGCGCCCACGAGATCTGGTTCAGATTGAGGTAATACTTCCACATGCCGTGGAGTTCGGGCGCCTCTGAAACCGCGCCACAACTGCTGCAGGTGTGGCGATGCGGCGAATCAAGGTCCCACGCATACTTACTCGAACAAAGCTCGCAGATGTAGCGATGGGCCCAGCCGGTGGGCGGCTCGGCAAGCGACTCCACAACGCCATGTGCGAGGTGAGCCTGGCACTTTATGCGCAGCCTATCTGCAGCCACCTTGGCCCAATCCAAACGTGCAACCCGATTGGCCAAGTCAGCGCCAAAAATAATGCGTGTCATACCACAACCCCTTCCGGCGCGACAATTGTGGTCACGGATCGGGCAGGTCACAAGGGCCAACCCAGGGAGCAAACAGGGCACCGCCAAATCGGCGTTCCAGATGGAAGTCGCCCACTTGACAGGGGCCCACTAAGGCCGGGTTCGCTATTCGCCGGGGACGCCGTCCGGACGCCCACTGGCCGAAGTGATCAAACCTTCCATCGGCGACGAGGCATTGGCGTAGCGCTTCTTGCCGATGCGCCCGGCACCAGCTGCCCAGTAACCCGCTTCGAGAGCATGGCGCATCGCGCGCGCCATCCGGATGGGATCCTTGGCATGGGCAATGCCGGTATTGAGCAGCACGCCGTCTGCACCAAGTTCCATCGCTACGGTCACGTCTGACGCGGTTCCAACACCGGCATCAACGATGATCGGCACCGAAGCCCGCTCGAGGATGATCTCAATGCTATTGCGATTCAGGATGCCCTGGCCCGAACCAATCGGTGCCCCGGCTGGCATCACGGCGGCAGCGCCAGCGGCTTCCAACTCGAGCGCCAAGACGGGGTCATCCGAGGTGTAAACCAAGACCGTGAAGCCCTCATCGGCCAGGATCTTGGTTGCCTCAAGGGTTTGCGTGGGATGTGGCAGCAGGGTCTGCGTGTCGGCCAGCACTTCGAGCTTCACCATGTCTGAGATGCCCAGCTCGCGGCCGAGGCGCGCGGTACGCAGGGCGTCTTCGGCATTGAAACAGCCGGCCGTGTTGGGCAGGAGCTGATAGCGCTTGGTATCGATGTGATCAAGCAGGCTGCCACCGGTGCCACGCTCATCCAAATTGGCGCGCCGTACTGCCACCGTGATCACGTCAGCGCCCGACTCCACCAGGGCCGTCTTCATGCACTCGTTGTCCGGGTATTTGCCGGTGCCAACCAGGAGACGGCTCTGAAAAGTAAACGGCCCAACCTGCAAGGGCGGAATGGTGGCAGGCAGCTCGGCGGGGGTGTGATCAGTCATGCGCTTGGTTCTAGGCCAACACTGAGCCGGTGAAGAGCCGATCTCGCTGAGAAGATCATTCTTTGCACCAGGGCTATCGTCGCCCATAACCACAGGTAAGGAGCGCTCCATGACCGGCATCAGCATCTGCACCGCAAGCACCCCCTGGACCCCTCTCGACGAGCTCATTCCGCTCGTCAAGGCGGCAGGCTGCGACGGCATTGAGATCGGCCTCAACGACACGGTGTTCAATCCGAGCAAAGACCCCAATCCCTGGGGTAACAATGCGGCCGTGCTGAACTGGGATGGCGCCGTTGACGAAGCGCACCGAATCAAGGCCGTGCTGGATGCCAATGGCCTGGCCTGTGCCGCAGTTGGTAGCTATGTGGAAACCGACGACATCACACGTGTCGCCACCGCCGCTGAAGTCGCGCATGCGCTTGGCTGCGAGTTCATCCGCGTTCGGGTGCCGTGGTACCGTGATGGCGTCAACTACCGCAGCGCCCTGGAGGAGGCCCGGGCAACGTATCGCGACCTCTCGGTTCTGTCGGCCGAAACCGGCATCGACAGCCTTATCGAACTCCACGACAACTCGATCTGCCCAACCGCCTCGGCCGCCATGCGGATCCTCGAAGGCCTCGATCCGAGTCATGTTGGCGTGATTTATGATCCGGGCAATTTCCCGAGCGAAGGCTTCGAGTCGCTGCCGATGACCGTCGACTTGCTGGGCCCGTATCTACGGCACGTCCACGTGAAAAATATGCGCATCGTGACCGGCGAGCCTGGCCCCAAGGGTGTCGCATGGCGCGGCGAAAAGTGTGCCCTCGCTGAAGGCGTGATCGACTGGGCGCAGTTGGTGAGCTGGCTGAGTGCCAGCGGCTATCAAGGCTGGTACAGCCTCGAGAACTTTGTCATGACCAGTGCCAAAGACATCGCCCCAGACGTCGCGTGGCTGCGCGGCCTGCTAGCGCAGTGAGAACTCGGTTGCGTAGACCAACCATGGGCCCACTTCACGCCTGAGCACGTAGTGCTCCTGCACCGCAGCGAGCACTGAGGGCGTGAGATAGCTGTCGTCTCGGCGCACCAGCACCAAGCTGAAGTGCTTGTTGCTCACCTGCTCCACCAGGGGCGCGTCATCCCAGCGGTCGAGGCGGTGCAGTTGCCCAAACTGATAGGGCTGGAACACGGGGCTGTGCCCGGCACACAGCAGATAGCCCAGGTCGTCGCTCAGCACCGGCCCTGGGCTGCTGGCCAGCTCCTTACTCAGGATGGTGCCCACTTCGCGATCGTCGGCGCCCGGGGTTAACGCGGCGCCACCACCCACCACCTCTTGGCCGTAGCTGGCAGTAAACACCGCCTGTTCGCTAACCGGGGCAAACATCGCCAGTTGAACCAAGGCGGCACTCACCAGCAGGGGCCGTAGTCCGGGGTTGGCCTGAGCTACGCGCACCGCCACAAACACCGCCAGGGTCATCGCCTCGAGAAGGTAATTGCCATCAGAGCCCGGCTTGCCCCCGGTCAGGATCAGTACCACAACCACAAGCCAGGCGTAGAGCCACCACGGATCATGACGACGCTGTTGGGCCAGGAAGCCCACCACCACGGCCGCCAGTAGGGCATGGCGCGCGAGGCCGGTAGCGAGCAAGTCGACCAGCTGCCCAAGCTGCCAATCCAGCCGATTCAAAACCACGAGATGCTGCCACCATGCCGTGCCCTCAGCGCTGAACAGAATCCCGACCACGAAGGCAAGAATCGGCAAGCCCAGCAGAGCGGGGAAAACAAGGCGCCAGGTCCCGCGGCGCCAGGCCGTCCACATCAGCGTACAGGCTGCGGCCACAAACACCGGTTTGACCAGCACCGCCGCGGCAGCGCACAGCCCGGCTAAAACCCAATGCCACGGGCGCCGCGCCTGCGTGATCAGCAATAGCGTACTCAGCGACAGGGCCACCCCTAATGCATCAACGCGCGCGTAGACGCCGTAGTGCCACCACAAGGGCGAGCCCAGCACCAGCGCCACCGCGATGAGCGCGCCCCACCTACCGCAACGGCGCCACGTATATCGCACCACCAAGGCCGCGCAGGCCAGCGCAGCGAGCACACTCAGTACGCGTAAAGCCAAGAACGGATGCCCGCCCAACCAACTGAGGCCACTGGCCAACACATAGCCCAATGGCGGATAAGGATTGTGTAGCCACTGGCCCGAAGCTGGTGCCGGATACCACGCGGGCGCTTGCAGCCAAAAGGCAGTAACACCCTCCCCGTAGCCCAAAGGATAGGGATACCACAAACACAGCACCATGTGCCAGCACCAGGCTGCCACCAGGGCAGCGGCGCCAGTACAAGCCAGGGCATACCACAGACGCTCACGGCGCATCGATATGCTCCAATCGCAACACAACGTCACGCACAAAGCCCTGGGCGCGTATACGATGCTCACCCACAGTTAAGGCCACCACGCTTGATTCACGCACCACCTCGTCGTCCACAAGCAGCGGACCGCCGGTCCATTCGATGCGCCAGGCGCCGGCCACCGGGATGGTGACCACAGTCCCGCGCCGCAATTGCGAGCGTGGCACCACCACGCCCGGCACCAGCAGGCCATCAATGGCACCATCAACGCGGTACCGGTCTGCCAGAAAGCTCTGGACTGCCGCGGGCATCTTCGCCACCCGGTAGTCAGCGATCACGGGTGGCCACGCAGCCTCGAGTTCAGCAATGGTTGCGGCAGCATAGCGATCGGCATCAAGCATCAGCGCAATACCTTCGTGCATGATTGGGTAGAACCCGAGCGCCTCACGGTTCCACACTAGGCCGCGTCCATCAAACACGGGCCCAACTGGGAAGCGCTCGGTAATCGCTGCCAACTGGGCGCGGTCGCTTGCGTTGGTCTGCCATTGCGCCTGATGCTGCAAGCCAAGCGCAGCGCAGGCAGCCAGCACCGCCGTGGCCGCAACCGCCGGCGAGCGCCACAGCGCCTGGGATTGGGCAATCGCTATGGCCGCGCACACCACCACAACCCAGGCCAGGGGTAAAAAGGCCTGACGAAATGGCACCGGCACCAGCACTACCATTGCAGCGCCACCCACCACGGCCGACACCAGCACCGCGTCGCGCCGCCAATGCAAGTGCGCTAAACCAGGGATTGCCGCCGCCAGCAGCAAGGGCGCTGAACGGAACCATTCATTCACATACAAGCTTGCAGAAAAACTCCGCTTCCAGTGCAGGTTCATCATCACGGCGAACTCCCAGAACGGTGCCAGGCACCCCCAGCCAGCCATCGCGGCCAGATACAGACCGCCCACCGTCATAGCACTGAGCAGGCAGGCGATGGCCGCCGCAAGGCCGCCAGTAAGCGTCACGCCGGCGCCGAGGGCGATGGCGAGATACACCATCTTTTGCGAGAGCAAAATCGCGGTTCCAAGCACCGCGCCAAGCACCGCGGCGCGGCGCCAGTTTATCGCGGCACGCGTTGCGTAGTCGATCGCGAACGCGCAGCACAACAGTGCTGGCACAGCTGGCCGCGCTTCAGCCAGCTTGAACCCGATCATCGGCACCGCGGCCATCACCACCGCAACCAAGCCCGTGATCAAAGGGTCAACCCCATAGCGTCGCGCCACCCGCACCGCAAACAGGCCGGCAATGCCACCACACAGCCAACTCACAGCACGCAGCACAAACACCGCAGCCGGGTTGCCACACCAAGCCGCTACCGGGCCGATCAGCACGTGGTACAGCACGAGGTGATGTTCGAACACATCCCGATACGGCACCTGTCCGTGGGCTATGGCCCAGGCCAAATGAGCATGCTGAAACTCGTCATCATCAAAGGCGTGCCAGCCCACCAGCACCGCGCCCAGCACCAGCCACGCTGCGATCAGCAACCCGGCAGCTATACGCCGAGCCCAGGTGACCGTCACGCGTCTGAGCCCGCCGATGCAGCCTGCATGCCGCTTTGAACAGCCTTGCGATAGGTGCGCCCAACCCGGGTACGCTTGACGATGAGATTGTAATACAGGATGTACCAGATCGCCGCGAGCCCGTCGCGCATGCCAATTTTTTTACCCTCATCATAGGTGCGGCCGTAGTAGCTGATCGGCACTTCAAAAATCCGCAGTGGTAGCGAGGTGATCATCGCCGTGATCTCAACCTCCATGCCAAAGCCACTGCTGGTGAACGGCATCGCCTTGATCACGGGCGCCCGGAACGCTTTGTAGCAGGTCTCGATGTCGGTCATGTTGTGGTTGGTCAACACATTAGACAAACAAGTCAGAAATTTATTGGCCAAGTAATGGTAATAATACAGCACGCGGGCAGCCCGCCGCACCAGAAACCGACTGCCATAGACCACATCGGCCTGGTCGAGCATGATCGGATCAACCACCGCTGGAATCTCGGCCGGGTCATACTCCAGGTCGGCATCCTGGATGATGATTACATCGCCTTTGGCCTCTTTGATACCGCGCGCCACGGCCGCGGTCTTGCCGCCATTGCGCTCCTGTTTGATCAGGCGGCAGCGCGGATCTGGGCAGGCCTCAACCAACTCGGCGGTGCGATCATGTGAGCCGTCATCCACCACCAGGAGTTCAGTGACCATCTCCAGCGCCAAGACCTTGCCCAAGACCGTGCTGATGGTGGCCTCTTCGTTGTAGGCGGGCATCACGACACTGAGACTGGTTTGGGCGGTGGTATTCATCGTCAGTGAATACTGCGCAACGGCCAAAACGCTTCGCCGCTAAGCGATAACGCGCTCATTTCTGTCTGATACGCAGGTCAACGCTTGTTCTTGCCCATGGCCACAATCAGGTCGTAGTGGGCCTTATCGACTGGCTGGACCGACAACCGGCTGCGGTTGAGCAAGACCATGTCCGCAAGGTCTTCAGCCTGCCGCATTTCATCGAGCGACACCACCTGCTTGAAGGTGGACACGTACCCGAGGTCCACCATGAACCAGCGCGGGGTCTCTGGGGTCGACTTGGGGTCGTGGTACTTGGACTCGGGATCCCAACTGGTGTGGTCGGGGTAGCCCGTGCGCACCACCTTGGCCAAGCCAGCCACGCCGCTGGGCTTGCTGTTGGAGTGGTAAAACAGCACCTTGTCACCCACGCGCATGTCATCGCGCATGAAATTCCGGGCCTGGTAGTTCCGTACGCCATCCCAGGGTTCGGTTCCCACCTTTTCAAGATGGTTTATGCCGAACACGTTAGGTTCCGATTTCATCAGCCAGTAGCGCATGGCGGCGCATGTTCGGCCGCCATGCGCTATTGGCAAGGCTCGCTCAGCAGCAAGACGTCCCGCTGCAGCAGGGCGCCGGTTTGACTGCCGAGGCATTGATGCTGGTAACGTAATCGCTCGGACCTGCGCCCTCGGGCAAGCCAGCACGAATCTGCTGGTAGAAGGGGTCGTCTTCGCTGGTCAGGGTCTCAACGTAGTCCTTCTTCGGAATCACGGCGATCTGCGACAGGCCAACGGCTTCCATGTGGGCCAGATAATCATCGACCAGCACCGCACCAGAAACGCAGCCAATCCAGCCTTCGATATTGGCCCGCACCTGGTCAGGCAGCGGCTTGAACAAGGCAATGTCACTCACTGCGACGCGGCCGCCGGGCTTGAGCACACGCGCAATCTCGCGCCACACCTGCTGCTTATCGATCGAGAGATTGATCACGCAGTTCGACATGATCACATCAACCGAGTTGTCGGCCAGGGGCAGATGCTCAAT
Organism: Planctomycetota bacterium; assembly: GCA_027859175.1. Classification (GTDB taxonomy): domain Bacteria; phylum Planctomycetota; class UBA11346; order UBA11346; family UBA11346; genus GH22. Next base: position 20,361 of record JAQIBG010000088.1, read on the forward strand.
CTCACCAAGCCGAAATTCGATGTTGGCGAGACCAGTACGCTCGGTGTAGCCAACGAGATTCGCTCGCGCCTTGGCGAGCATCTCGTGGGTCATGTCGACGCCAATGACGCGGCCTTCGGTACCAACCTTGGGGCCACACAGAAACGCGTCGAAGCCTGCGCCAGAACCCAAGTCAACCACCACTTCGCCAGGCTGGAGGCGCGCAATAAGACCAGGGTTGCCGCACGACAGACCGAGATTGGCCCCCTCTGGGAGCGCGGCCAGGTCTTCTTCGCTATACCCGATTTCATTGGCTAGCTTTTCAGCCGACATGGTTGGGCCGCAGCAACCACCACGCGAGTGGCAACTCCCGCTCTCAGCGATGGTGGCGTAACCATCGCGCACTTGATCCCTAATCGATTCAGTTGAGTCACTCATGTCAGAGCTCCTAGTTCAGGCCCAGCAGGCCTGGTACGGTCTGGTCGACGTAGGCACGAATCTCATCGCGCACGCGTCGGTAATGTTCGAGGGCCCGCTCAGGGTCGGACTCCAGCTTGGCAAGCTTCGGCGGATCGTCGAAGCCATGATGAACGCGCTTAGTGGCGGCCGGGAAAACCGGGCAGTTTTCATCGGCATGCGCACAGACACTGATCACCACGTCGAGGGCGGTACGTGCAAACGCATCAATGTGTTGGGACTGTTGCTGACGAATATCAACCCCGGCCTCCAACATGACTTGAACCGCGTTGGGATTCAGGCCATGGGTCTCGAGCCCGGCCGAGTAGACGTCGGCGCGATCGCCGAGGATCTGGTGGGCCCATCCCTCAGCCATTTGGCTGCGGCACGAGTTGCCGGTGCACAGGAAGAGGACTGACGGACGCTCGTTCTTCATCATGCCTTATCCAATTTCTGCAATTAAGCAGCGAAGGCGCCGCAGACCTACACGGCCAGCACAATAGCACACCCGAGTTCCATCCACCTCGCCTTGAACCAAGCCAGCGTCTTTCAAGACTTTGAGATGCTGTGACACCGTGGACTGGGGCAAGTCAAGGAAGTCGACGATTTCCCCGCAGCATCCGCTGCGTTCAGCGAGGTGTCGTAGGATCGCAACCCGGGCTGGGTGGCCCAATGCCTTGGCGAAGCGGGCCAAGTCCGCATCGGCCCCGGCGGTATCAACCGCGGCCGTAGGCGCTTGGAAACTCGTGTCTGGGGTATCATCACATCCGCACTTGTTCATCGTATATATACGATTAAAGAAAGGGCGCCCTTGTCAACAGAAAGTGACCATGACCCATCGCCACGCCTGTTTCGCCGAAGCCTTTGCCAGCTACTGCCTCGTTTTGGCAGGCACCGGAGCCATCGTGACCGATGCCCTCACCGGCGGCGTCATCGGCCACGCCGGGATTGCACTCACCTTCGGCATGGTGGTGATGGTTATGATCTATGCCGTGGGCGACGTCTCCGGGGCCCACCTCAACCCGGCTGTCACCATCGCGTTCGCCATCGCTAAACGCTTCTCCTGGAAACAGGTCCCTGGCTATCTCATGGCGCAGACCACCGGATCCCTCAGCGCCAGCGCGACTGTGTGGGCGCTGATCGGCACCAACGCAGACCTGGGTTCAACCCTACCGATTGAGACCGACCTGCGAGGTTGGCTGCGCTGCTTCGGACTCGAGGTCATCTTCACCTGGATGCTGATGCTGGTGATCCTTGGCGTCAGCACTGGTGGCAAAGAGAAAGGCCTGATGGCCGGCATCGCCATTGGTGGCACGGTTGGCTTACTGGCGATGTTTGGTGGCCCTCTCACCGGTGCGAGCATGAACCCGGCGCGCAGTTTTGCCCCGGCACTGCTGGCTGGGATCCCGGTCACCAGCCTCGTCTATATTGCCGCCACGCCGATTGGCGCTCTGTTTGCAGTCTGGACCCTATGCTTGATTCGCCCCGCCGACTGCTGTCCCGGCGGAGCCTGCTGAATCACGCCCTTGGATTGCGCGCCAAGTAACTAGACTACATCCATGACTCGCCTGCTCATCATCACCTTGTGCGCTTTTTGTAGTGCCTGCGGTGTCGTCGAGCAAACCACCGAAACCCGCACGACCCAGACTGATGCCCTGACAGCTATCAACGATTTGCGTGCCGCCAGCGGCGTTCCTGCGCTGCATAGCGAACAGTATCTTGTTGAAGCAGCCACTTGGCACAGCGCCTATCTTGGCAGTGAGGCCGTCCTCAGTCACGGCGAGTTCAATATCGATAACCCCTATTATCGCGCCGAGTTTCCCGACCAACGGGTTAACATCGCCGCTACTGGTAGTCCAGGCATATGGCCAAACGGGGTCACGGTTCAATATGAAGATGTCGCATCAAGTTACGGCTTCAGCGCCATCGACCTACTGTGGAACACTGTCTACCACCGCCTGCCAATGATGCGGTCACATGTCCTGGCTGCTGGCTTCGCCGATTTGAACACCGCACGCGATACCTTTGGCAATACCGGGCTAACCGCCGCCGACGAACGCTTCGGCTATACCACGATCGATTTCACCGGCGACAACCGCCTACCACGCGGGGTTTCATCCTGGCCGAATGCTGGTGCGCGCGACGTACCCACCTGGTTTAACTGCACCAGCGAATCACCCAACCCACTCGCGGGCCCCGGCCTGGGCAGCAATGAAGCACCACGCTACGGACTCGTTGGGCCACCCATCCACGTGGTGGTGCCCACCGCGGTGACGCCACACACAGTCAGCGCTGAACTCCGTGGACCCCTAGGCGGCATCGTCAGCACGGTGGTGTTACACGGCGGAGCGCCGTCGGCGCCAGGCTGCTACAGCGATACCGACCTCAAAGTCGGCGAAATATTCATCATTCCAACGATACCGCTCGAACGCGCCAGCACCTATCAGCTTCGCGTTGAAGTTAGAGACGACAGCAGCCAGTGGCTGTTTACAGACTGGGCTTTCACCACGATCGATTGACCGGCTCAGCAGCCGTCTTGTCGCACCACGCCGGCTTCATCCCAGGTCGTCAACTCATCAAGCAAGCAACAGGCTGCGCGTAGCAAGGGCACCGCCAGTTCGGCTCCGGTTCCTTCGCCCAAGCGGAGCTCGAGCTCCAGCAGCGGGTCGGCCTCAAGCGCCTCCAGCAACAAGCGATGCCCCTGTTCCGCACCGCGATGGCCAAACACTAGGTAATCGCGCGCGCGTGGTTCCAGCCGCGTCGCAGCAAGGGCAGCGGCGCTGGCGATAAAGCCATCCACCACCACCGGGATGCGTGCACTGGCGGCAGCGAGCATGGCGCCGGTCATGGCCGCAATCTCGAGCCCGCCGAGTGCGGCCAATATCGCCATCGGGTCGTCACCAAGGTCTGCATTTGCTGCCAAAGCGCGCGCCACCGTTGCTGCCTTGCGGCTTACCCCGGCGTCATCGAGCCCTGCGCCACGACCACAGCAGCGCTCTGGGCTGAGGCCCAAGAACGCAGCCATCATGGCAGCGCTCGGCGTGGTATTGCCGATGCCCATCTCACCGACAACCAGACAATCCATCGGTGCCAATGCGGCAACCCGTTCGCAGCCAACTGCCAGCGCTTGCTGGCACTGCGCCAGGCTCATAGCTGGGCCTTGGGTTAAATCGGCGGTGCCCCGGGCGATTTTCCGATCAAGCAGACGAGGCGCACTCGGCAGGTCGGCATCAACGCCAACATCAACCACTTCCAAGCGGGCCCCAATCAGTTTGGCCAACACGCCAACGGCTCCACGACCGTGACCGAAGTTGACCGTCTGCTGGGCCGTCACCTCAGCCCGGCACGGACTGACCCCGTGGACAACCACGCCATGGTCGGCGGCAAATACGATAACCACCGGGTCGTCGATGCGTGGGCGACTACGGGCCTGCATCGCGGCCAAACGCGTGGCCAAATTCTCCAGGCGGCCCAAAGACCCCGGGGGCTTGGTGAGATCGTTCTGACGATCATGCGCCGCCACGCGTGATTGCGCACACAGCGCTGGAATCTCAGGGACGTGCCAGTCCATCAGATGTCTCCTCTGGGCGAATTTCGTCGCGAATCGCCACCACCTCGCCCACCACCACAATCGCCGGTGACTCCAAGGCGGCTGCGGCAATCGCGTCTTCAATCGTTGCCAGGGTTGCGATGCACTGCCGCTGTTGCGGCCAACCACCCCAGCTCACCGCCATGGCGGGCGTATCGGGCGAGCGGCCCGCTTCGATCAACTGCGCTACGCTGCGCTGCAAGCTGCGCATGCCCATGTACAAAACGATGGTGTCTGCCCCGGCCACACCGCTGACATCAGATTCCTGCCCTTTGCGCCGGTGTCCGGTAATAAAAGCGACCGAGGCCGCACAGGCGCGGTCGGTCACTGGGATGCCAATCCCGGCCGGAACCGCAATGCCAGACGTCACCCCCGGGACGACCTCCCACCGAATGCCGGCCTTGGCCAGCGCACGCGCTTCTTCACCACCACGACCAAACACAAAAGGATCGCCACCCTTCAAGCGCACGATGCAGTGATGACTCTGCGCCAGTTCAACCAAGGCCTCGTTGATCTGCTCTTGGCGCCACGAATCGCGATGTCCGCGTTTGCCCATGCAGCGCACCGTGGCCCCCGCGGGCGCCAAGGCGACGAGTTCTGGGCTCACCAGATCGTCATGCACCAAGCAATCACATGACTCGATCAAGTCACGCCCACGCACGGTAATCAAACCCGCATCGCCAGGGCCTGCACCCACCAAATACACCACCGCTGTCATGCCCGTACCCCTGGTGATCCCACACCGCATTGCCTTTGTGAGCCCGGAAGCTTGGGCGCCGTGGCGCCGGTGCTACCTGCTTTTGACCAGCACCATGATGCGAGCATTAGTCGATCCCGATCATGCGGTAGATCGCTGGCAGGTCGACCGACTCACGGAAACACGCGGCCAATCGATCGAAGGCCGGTTCCAGGTCGTAGCTGGCCTGAACGGTAGCCAACGCCGCCATGCCCTTGGCCACACGCAACTGATCAATCCACCAACGGCGAAATGCATCGTCATCAAATAAACCATGGATGTAGCTGCCCCACACCCGCGCGCTGGTGCTGCGCACTCCCAGCACCTGACCGTCTTCACCCACCACCAGGGCCTGGGCCCCATCACCAACCGTGACGCCATGGTGAATCTCATAGCCGTGCACCGGAAGTTGCGCATCAACATGCCGGGCCCTGATTTGGCGGGTACACTTATCAGCCGCCATAACCGTATCGATTGCCAGCAAACCAAGGCCTTCTGCCACACTCGCACTTGATTCGGTGGTCTCAGGATCGGCGATGCGCCGCCCCAGCATTTGATAGCCGCCGCACAGACCGACGAGTTCGGCGCCAGCCTGGAACCGCGCCAAAACCGCGTCGGCCAAACCCTCGGAGCGCATGTCGGTCAGGTCGCCGATCGTGTTTTTGGTGCCTGGCAGAATAATTGCGTCAGGCGTGCCGAGCTCGCCCGGGCGCTCAACAATACGCAGACTGACATCGGGTTCGATCGTGAAACAGTCTACATCGGTAAAATTGCTGATGTGATGAAAGCCAATCACCGCGATATCAATGGCTGCATCAAGCCGCCCACGTGCTTTGCGTTCTCCGCGTGACAAGGCCACGCGGTCTTCATCCGGCAAGCCCAGGTCATGCAAGAAAGGCACGGTACCCAGAACCGGAACCCCGGTATACGCTTCAACATACTCGTGAGCCGGGGCCAAGAGAGACTGATCACCGCGGAAGCGGTTGACCAGAAAGCCGCGCACCATCGAGCGCTCCCACTCGTCGAGCACTTCCATGTGGCCGACAAAGCTGGCATACACGCCGCCACGATCGATGTCGCCAATCAAAGCCACCGGCATTTCGCGATGCCGCACGAAACCCATATTCACGATATCACGGCGTTTGAGATTGACCTCGCCAGGCGAGCCTGCGCCCTCGCATACCAGCACATCGTAATCGGCCGCGAGCTCATCGTAGGCGGCCAGCGCACCATCCAAACAGCGCTGCCGTGATGCGTGATAGCCAGCCACGTCATGATTCCCAATCGGGCGCCCGCGCAGCACCACCTGGCATCCGGTATCGCTGTTCGGCTTGAGCAAGATCGGATTCATCCGAGCATCGGGTTCTACCCCACAGGCCATGGCCTGCATGACCTGAGCACGACCAAGCTCAAGCCCGTCGCGATCAACCCCAGAATTATTCGACATGTTTTGCGACTTGAACGGGGCAACCGCAACGCCGTCTTGGGCCAGGCAGCGTCCTAACGCCGCCACCAACACGCTCTTGCCAGCATCGGAACTGCAGCCCTGAAGCATGATCGCGCGGTGTTGTTTGGCGGGGCGAGAGTTGCGCTGCGGAACCCCCAACGCTCCAGCCAACACCGTCGCCACTTTATCGTTTTCACCAGGACGCCGCACCGCAATGCGCACGAAACGCCCTCCCAAGCCCGGGTAGTCGCTGCAGTCGCGCAGTGCCACCCCCTGCTTGAGACAGCGAGCCACAACCTCAGCGGCCGTCGCCTTGAGCAATTCCACCAACACCCAATTGGCCTGCCCCGGCAAAGCCCGCACGCCGTCAATCGCCGTCAAACGCTCAACGAGTGCACTGCGCCAGCCCTGCACCTGCGCACGGCTCTCAGCAATAAAGTCCGCATCGTCCATCAAACGACAGCCCACGGCCTGGGCCAGGGTATTGACCGACCACGGTGGCAAGGCGCGCTGCACCGCCTTAGTCAGCGCTGGCGCAGCAATCAACCAGCCGAGGCGTAAGCCGGGGATCGCGGCGATCTTGGTCGCCGAGCGCATAACCACCACATTGCTCGGCCGCTCGTGCACCAAGCTTTGGAAATCGGTAACAAACTCGGCAAAGGCCTCATCGATCACGAACCAACTCGCGGGATATGCCGCGGCAGCCTGTCGGATGCGCTTGGTGTCGGCCAGGCGGCCGGTTGGATTGTTGGGGTGCCCTACAATCACCACGGCCGGTTCGGCCGCGAGGGTTTGCTCAATCGCATCCCAATCGGCCTCAAGACCACAGCCGGGCACCTCTACGAGTTCGCGACCTGCCACCACCGGTGCACGCCGGTATTCGCCGTAGCACGGTACCGGCACCAGCCAGCGCGTCGGCGCAAGCACCTGCGGCAAAACGCTGAACAGTTCTGAGCTGCCGTTACCAACAACAACTTCACTGACTGCAATTCCATGCCGCTCGGCAATCGCCTCACGCAGGGCCAGGCAGTCAGGGTCGGGATAATGAACGAGCTCACCTACCGCCCGCGCGATAACCGGCCGGAGCCATTCGGGTGGCCCACAGGGATTGATATTGGCCGACGCGTCAATCAGGTCGTCACCAGCCTGGGCGCGCAGTTCGCGAATATTGCCGCCGTGGGTGACCGCAGGATCGTTCACGGAGCTCCTCCCCGGACGCCGTCACCCTCCGGCCGTTTCCCGGAACATGCAGCCATCCTCCCCCATCTCCCGGGGGGAATCTGGTATCAGATCAGGTCGGTCTTCTGGCTCCCGGGTCATACTTGGCACACCCTTCCCGCCCGCGGGCAGTGGTCTGTGTGTGCATCGTCACCGGTTACAGCGGCGGGTCCGCGCCGGATTCACACCGGCTTCCCTGCTCACCGTGGCGGCGAGCTCCTGAACAATGGCGGCATGCTAGGCCCACTAGGCCGCTGTCATCCTCCAAGGGCAGCGCTGGTGGCGAAACGGCCGTGCAGTCATCTAACCCATAGCCGTACGGCATTCCGGACCAGCCCCCCATTGAGCGCGTGTGGCGACCACGTGGCGGGAGATCTTGACATATCGCTACCTTCCGATATATCGATATTCATGACGGACAAACTGCTCTCCGATGAGTCGCTCGCCCATGCGGCCGAATGCCTCAAAACCGTCGCCCACCCGGCGCGGTTGCGCATCATCGAGTTGATGTTGTCAGACCGCTACAGCGTTGGCGAACTCGCCGAAGCCTGCGACCTGGCGCCCAATGTGGCCAGCGAGCATCTCCGTTTAATGGAACGCTGCGGGATGCTGGTTTCCGAACGCGAAAGCCGCCACGTGTATTACCGCGTTGCCGGCCCCCACCTGGGATCACTGATCAACTGCATCCGCCAGCATTTTGCCTGCTAGCACCCATCAAACACACCTCTCTCATCTGCGGACACGGTCCGCGCTCCCCTAGGATACCACCATGCCCGCTACCATCAGCCCCGACGCCCTGCTTGCCGAAATCAATGCCGGCGCAACCGTCGATCTGATCGACGTTCGCACCCCCAAAGAATTCGCGCAGGTTCATGCAACCCCAGCGATCAACCAACCGCTCGATCGCCTTGACCCCGGCGCCATCTTGGCCGACCGCAAAAGCGAAGCCGGCAGCCCGCTGTATATCATCTGTCACACCGGCGCCCGCGCCAATGACGCTGCGTCTAAAATGGCCGCCGCTGGCTGCGAACACGCCGTCGTTGTTGAAGGCGGCACCCTGGCTTGGCAAAAGGCTGGCCTGCCGGTGGTCACTGGCACCAAATCTAGCGGCATCGACGTACAACGGCAGACCCAACTGACCATCGGCATCGGCGTTCTCGCCGGCAGCCTGCTCGGCATGTTTGTCGACCCACGCTTTGGCTACATCGCAGCCTTCATGGGCGCTGGCCTGATGATGGCCGGCACCACCGGTCTGTGCCCGCTCGCGAGCCTGATTGCCAAGCTCCCCTGGAACAGTGGCGACTGCAGTTCCTGCGTTGTCCCCAAGGCCAAGAACTGAGGTATCGACCATGACATCCGGACGAACCCTAATCGTTGGCGGTGTTGCGGGTGGCGCGTCCTGCGCCGCACGTCTGCGCCGCCTTGATGAGAATGCTGAAATCGTGATGTGCGAGCGCGGCCCGCACGTGAGTTTCGCCAACTGCGGCCTGCCCTATTACGTTGGCGATGTCATCACCGACGAGGATAAGCTCTTGGTCACCACGCCGCAAAGCCTGCACGACCGCTTTGAACTCGACGTGCGCATCCGTACCGAAGTGGTCAGCATTGACCGCGACCGCAAAGTGGTCCAACTGCGCGACCTCGCCAATGAGCGTAGCTACGAAGAAGCCTACGACCAACTGGTGCTGTCGCCCGGGGCCCGCCCCTTGCGCCCGCCGCTGC
>JAQIBG010000144.1 GCA_027859175.1 Planctomycetota bacterium
GTCTTGTTGGATTTGATCGGACGCAATCTGGTGACCTCGAGTGAGATGGCGCAGCTCTTGGTCTGGCAGCAAGAGTTGGCCGCCGCCGGCACTGAAATGATGCTGGTGGGTCTGACCGATGCGGTGCGCGTGATCTTGTCGATCTTACGCATGGATTCCTGTATTCCCTGTTGTTCCAACATCGATGCCGCCATCGGCATGTGGCAGAAGTCGGCATGAGGAGCTCAGCCATGAATATCCTATGGGCCTTGCCGGTCATGCCGTCGCGCACCGGTGCTTGGTTTGAACGCCGCGCCTTTCACTTCATGCACCATATGGCGCAGCATCATCATGTGGATGTGGTGTGTTTGGTCGACGGGCAAGCAAGCTTCCCGGTTGAGCTGCGCGACACGTGTCGCAGCGTGCGGGTATGGGAGGTGGCTGATGACTGGCGTCAGCACTTGGCACGGGCTTTGTTGGACAGCACCGCCGACGATAATTATATCGCCGCACCGCGGCCAAGTTTAACGCGTTGGATCCGTCGCCATCGCCACAGCTGGGATGCCGTGGTGGTGTCGGGCCACAAGCTCAGCGACATGCCGCTGTCACGCAATCGGCCCTGTGTGCTCGACCTGTGGCGCCTCGATGCCGATGAGGCCCCAGTGGCACGGATGCCGACGGCTGACACCCCCGGACTCACCCATCGCGAAACAACCACCAAGTTTATTCGCGCGTCGTTCCAAGCGATCGCCGAGGCGATGTTGGTGGTGGCGCCGTCGATCCACCTGCATGACGCGGTGGCGCAGCGCGGCCTGGGCGAATGCGTGCATATTCCCAATGGTATCGACAGCGACTTCTGGTGCCGCGCGTCAGACCCCACGGTTGAAACGCCAGATGTGGTGTTGGATCTCGGCCGTTCGATGGCACGCGGCGAGGAGGCCTTCCGCTGGTTCATGACCAAGGTGTGGCCGCGAGTGACCTCGGCTTTGCCGGGTGTGCACTTGGGTGTGATTGGCGCGCGTGCCGGGCGCATCGGGCTCGCGCAGCGTGACCAGTCAGTGATCGATCTGGGTATCCCGAGCAACCCGGCGCCCTATTACAGCGGCGCCACTGCTGTGGTGATCCCTTGGGGGAGCGGCGGCGGGATGCGCAATGTCGCCCTGCAGGTGATGGCCTCTGGTGGGGCCTTGGTGACGCCGCCCACAGTGGTGTCGGGTTTGGTGGGTGTGCGCGACGATCACAATATGCGTTTCGCGACGGATCCGATTGGCATGGCCGGTGCGGTCACCGGCTTGCTCTACGATCGCGGTTTTGCCAAGGGCATGGGGCTCGAGGCCCAGCGCATGATTCAGGCCAACTACGGCTGGGATAGCGTGGCGCCGCAGTTTACCTCAGCAGTGGCCGATGTCGCGGCAGTTGGGCAAGACAGCACCGTGACCGTTGAAACCGAAGTGGAGACGGCGGTTGCCTGACCCTTGCACGCGCGTTCGAAGGCCGTGATGCGCATCACCCATTTCGCGCCGGCTCGGGTCCACCAGGGTCATGTATCGCACCCATCGTGACCCTGGCCGAGCTGGCGCCCATTTATTTGTGTGCTGCCTATTCAGGCACACACAGCACGTAGCACAGGGTATCATCGCAGTCGCGGTAGCACAGCAGGCGGCGGCTGCCTGAACTGCCGATGCGCAGTTGTTTGGCGATTGTGTCAGGCGGGTAGGGAAAGTGGCGTCGGGCAATTTGTGCCGTGGTGATCCCGAGTTGTTTGAGGTGCTTACGCAGGCGCTTCGGCTCATAGCGCCCGTGGTCAATAACGCGGCTGACGCGACCGGGGAAGTCTGGCGCGCGTTGCGCGGCGGTGAGCACCGAAACATCTGGGTGTAGTGGATGCAAGCCGTGTGCGTTGGCTAGCGCGGCCAAGGCATGCGCTCGCAGCAGGGCCGGGTCGGGTTCATAGAGCCAGGCCGCTGGGGGCACCGCGCTCGGCACCGGGCGGCGGTCATCGGCAAGCGCATAGCGGACGCTGCCGTCGTCATTCAGGATGACGGCCTCGGTGACGGCATGGTGGCGCGCGGCGGCGTGGTGATCGCACACGGCCAAGGCCTCGCGACACTCGCCGCCGTGGCTGATAAACAGCACGCGTTGGCAGCTGGGCATCTCACGCTGGAGGCTGGCGAGGTCGAGGCCGGGCGGGAGCTTGATGAGCATGCGCGGCGCTACGCGCGCCAGCGCTTCCAGGTGGGTGTCGAGCTGGGGGCTGCACTCGGCGAGACTCAGCGCGCGTTGGTCACGCGTACGGCCACCGGCGCGACGGTCGGGGTCGGCGTAGATCCAGTCAAAGGCCTCGGCGTGATAATCGGTAAGCGCCTGCATGCTGTCGCGCTCAAGCAACGTGAGGTCAACGGTCAGTTTGGCGGCGTTATGGCGTACCAAGCGCGCGAGGTCGGTGTCGAGTTCGTGGGCGGTTACGCTGCAGCCCGCTTGCGCCATGGCGATGGCGTCAACCGCGAGGCCGCAGCACAGGTCAAGAATGCGGCCGTTGACGAGGCTGGCCTTGAAGCGCGCGGTGGCGAGCGACGAGCATTGTTCAATGGCCTGGAGCGTGAACAGGAGTTCGTCGATCGGCCAGTCGGGCAATTTGGCGCGGGCCTTGTGTCGGCACCGCAGTTGCTCGGCCATGGCTCGGCTGGGCCAGCCCGCGGTGCTGCCGAAGCGCAGCATGAAGGCGTCGCCCTGGAGGGCGGCGTGGGTGCGCAGGGCATCGCGAATAGCGGGTTGCTGCAGGGCTTCAAAGTCATCGGCGTTGATGGTCACGGACACAGCTCGGCGCGTTCGGCCGCGAAGTTGCGCCGCTCGTGGCGCAGGTGGCAGTAGCCGTGAAAGCGCAGGCGCCCGCGCACCATGGCGTAGCCGTACGGGCTGATCTCGCGTTCGCTCACCCGGCCCGCGCGATCGGTGTAGCGAAATCGGAGGCGCTGCTGATCGGCCATCAGGCGAGGTATGATATCAAACGGCGCCGGCAGCTCGCGCACGTGGCGCCAGCGGCCGCGCAGGCGGTTACCTTGGGCGATGGCGGCGAAGCGTTCGGGGGTGAGCTGGGCACGGGCAATTTTGGTTAGCGCCATGGTTGCTTCGGCATCGGGCAGGGCGCGGTGGGCCGGGCCGGTGTCGATGCCGTAATGCGCAACCTGGGCCGCGAGGCTCAGCCCACCCGGGGTGCCGAGCGACCGCGCGAAGGCCACGCTGTCAACGACCCGCCAGCGTGGCAGCGACAGCCCGGCGTGGTCGCATTCCCAGCCGATCAGGTTGACGTCGTAGCCGGCATTGTGCGCCACCACCATGGCCTTGTCGCCAAGCCAGGTGAGAAAGCGCGGCAGCACCTGCTCAGCGGTTTCGGCCTCAACCAGCATCGCGTCATCGATGCCGGTTATGGTGGTCACATCTGGCGGCACCGAACACGGCGGCCGCACCAGGGCGGTGAATCGTTCGGGTTCGGCTGCCTCGTCAGCGTCGTGGAGCGCAAAGCGCACCGCCGCCAGTTCGATCAGGCGCGAGCCCGGCTCGAGGCCGGTGGTCTCGGTATCGATGGCAACCCAGGGCAGGTTCATAGCCGAAGCTTGGCGCTGGCGGCTGGGGGTCCAGTGCTGGACCCTGGCCGCAGGGGGCTAGCATAAACGCTCATGCTCCGGGTCTGCCCCATGCTGTGCAGTTTGTTGAGCCCCCTGGCTGCGGCCAGCGGCATGGACGCGTCTATGCAGCGGGTTCAGGTGCTGGCCGAGGAGTTGATCCTCGCGGTGCACGACCTGTCGGCCACCAAGGGCTCAGTCGAAAACGAGATGCTCAATCAGGTACTGGACGTGGTCCAGCCGTTGGCGCCACAGCGCAAGCTGCGTGACATGAGCGAAGCCGCAATGGCAAGGAGCAGGGTTTGAGGCCGAGAGGCAGACACAGAACACCCCGGTTGGCGACTCCAAGGATGTGCCGCCACCGGCTGCGGAGTAAGATATGGTTGATCGTTCGATTGTAGCGCTGCGCCCATTTGTGCCGAGCGGCGCCGATTTCGAAGGCGCGCGTGACTTGTTCATCGCGCTTGGCTTTGAGCAACTGTGGGCGGTTGATGACTACGTGGGGCTGCGCAATGGTCGCGCTGATATTATTTTACAGCGCTACGACGAGCCAGGCTTCGCTGAGAATCTGATGTTCCGCCTCGATGTGGCCGACCTCGACGCCTGGTGGGCGGCATTCAAAGACCTCCCTGAGCGCTTCCCTGGCTGCCGCATCAAGGGGCCGACCGATTACCCTTGGGGCCGTGAAGTGCACCTGATTGATCTGGCTGGCGTGTGCTGGCACATCGGGGTCGCTGAAGACTGACGGTAAAAAAGCAGGCCTGCCGTTTGGCAGACCTGCTGGGAAATCCGAGCGTGAACTGGAGGTCTACCGGTGCCGGTACAGCACCAGACCGGTCAAGATTTTGGGTGCGAAGAAGGTGCTCTTCTCCGGCATCACCACGTCTTGGTCTTCGAGACCGGCGTCGGCAACGGCCATCAACTGGTCAACGGCAACTGGGTGCAGCGCGATTGCGAGGTCGTAGCTGCCGTCGTCAACCACGGCCTGCATCGCGTCGAGTTCAGACTCGGGGTAGTAGTCGAAGTGGGCGCTATCCATGATCATGTCATGGCTCAGGCCGAGCTTGCCGTACAGTTCGCGTTCGAGGATTGAGCAGTCGAGACCGCCAACCACGTCGTCAGGAACTTCTTGGGCTGCGAGCAGGTAGGCTTGGCCCTGATGGTACAGGCAGAACTGATGTTTCGGCGGGGTCACGAAAGCGTCAACCGGCGTCAACTTGAGTTGATCTTTGATGTCGGCAAAGGGCACGGTGCCGCGTACCACGCGGTCGTAGCCAAGGATCTCGGCGCCGCTCGTAATGTAGGTCAGCGCGTGGCTCTGACCGTTGAGCAGCGCGGCATGATAGCGGTGGTGGCCGTCGGCGATGTAGAGGGGGTGATCGCCCAGGGTGCTGGCAATGGCGCCGCCGTGGGTGCTGCTTACCGGTACCCGCCACACGCGCGTAGCGATGCCGTGCAGGTCGCCATGGCCGCCGAAGTCGGAGCTGAAGTCGTACAGCGGTGCCTCAGAGGCGATTACTGCGGCCAGCACGGTGTCGAGCGGCTGTTTGGTCAACAGGAACACTGGGCCGATGGTGAGGCTGGTGGCGCGCGTCAGGGCGACGCGGCCTTTGACCTTATGGTCGAAGGTTTTCTCGTGGCGCCGCACGAAGCCCGAGTCGTAGGGCTTGGTGGCGGTGGCGGCGTACACGCCGAGGCGGCTGCCGCCGCTCCAGCGCTGTTCCATCACGTAGAAGCAGGCCTCGTCGTCGCTGATCAGGGCACCAGAGCCTTGCAGCGTTTCTAGGGCCTTCACCGGATCATCGCCAAGAATGACGTGGTACAGCGAATCGGCGCGGCTCTTGAGCAGGCTTTCGATGCCGCTGCCGGGCTTGATCACGTCGTAGGGGGGAGAGGCAACGTCGGCAACGCGGGCTGGATCGGGGCGCAGGCCGGTGATTCCTTCGATGGCGGGCATAGTACGGGCTCCAGTGGTGGTGGGCAGGGGTGATACCAGGGCAGCGGCTGGGGCCAAGTCGCATGCTTGAGACGGATACGCCGACCTTTGCGACGCGCGGCCCTTGGTTGCCGAGGTCGGGGCTGAACACTTGCGGCCATGCGAGTGGTCTTGATCAGCGCCAATCTCGAGCTGCGACCGTCGCCGGTGTATCCCGTTGCACTGGGGCGCTTGGCGGGGGCGCTGCAGGCGGCTGGCCACGAGGTGTGCCAGGCAGACCGCTTGGTTGACGGACTTGATGCCGTGGTGGCCAGCGCCGCTGCAGCTCAGCCGGGCTTGATGGTGGTGAGCCTGCGCAATGTAGACGACACCGACGAGCGGCGGGGCAGCAGCTACATCGCTGGCTACGCCGAACTAATAGCCGCCCTGCGCGCCGTGAGCGCGGCGCCGATCGTGGTTGGCGGCGCCGGGTTTTCGTTGTTTCCAGAGCGAATCTTGGCGGCCTGCGGCGCTGATATCGGCGTGGTGGGGCCAGGCGAGGACACCATATGCGCGCTCGCGGCCAACCCGGCAGCAATCGGACCCGGGATAATGCGATTGGGCCAGCCGTATACGGGTCCGCTGGTAACGGCAGCCACCTGGGCCATGCCGAGCCATCATGAGCCGCGTTTGCTGCGCCATTATTGGCAGCACAGCGGGATGATTGGCGTGCAGAGCAAGCGCGGCTGCCCGCGCCGGTGCAGCTATTGTACCTATCCGCAGATCGACGGTCGTCGTGCCGCGTCGGCCCAGCTTGATGACGTGGTTGATGAGCTCGCCAGGCTCGAAGCGGACCATGGCGTTCGCTACGTGTTCTTTGTCGATTCGGTGTTCAACCTGAATCGCAGCCACGAGTTGGCCCTGGCTGCGGCGATTCGCGCGCGCGGTCTGCACATCAGTTGGGGCGCGTTTTTTGCCCCTCGTGGTATCGATCGCGCTTACCTTGCGGCGCTCCAGGCGGCCGGTTTACGCCACGTTGAGTTTGGCACCGACAGCGTGTGCGATGCGATTCTGCAGCGCCTGGGCAAGGGCTTTAGCGTGGCTGACGTGCAGCAGGCGAGCGCCGATTGTCACGCCCTCGGCTTGGCCTGCGCCCACTATTTGGTATTTGGCTCGCCCGGGGAGACCGCCGCCACTGCCACCGAAAGCGTCCAGCGCGCCAGTGAGCTGCCTGGCAGCGTGTTCTTCCCCTTCAGTTCGCTGCGGATCTATCCGGGTACGCCGCTCTATGACCAGGCGCTTGCTGATCGGCAGATCAGCGCCGGGCAGGATCTGTTGCAGCCCCACTACTACCACAGCCCGGCGCTGCCGCGCGACGAGCTCTTGGCGATTCTTGATGCCTGGCCTGGACGGCCGCAGCGCTGGCTCGACAGCCGTCGCACCAGCAGCCTAGGGCCGCTTCTGGCCCAGCTCCGCAAGCGTGGCGCCGTTGGCCCACTGTGGGATTACGCCCTACGCTAAGCGCAATAATGCCAGTGACTTCGGTCTTCGCGAAAAAAGGCCCGCCTAATGTGCCGCGTGAAGCGCATTATGGGGGTGAGACATGTCTGAAGATCTAACGCCTCTGACCAATGTGATCTGCGGCGAAAGCGGCCGGATCCGCTTGCGTTTGGTCAAGGTTCTGGCTGAGAATCAGTTGATGATTCAGGGCTACGCCTTCGCCATCGTGCGCGATCACCACCTAGCGGAAGACGTCTACCAAGAGGTGGCGGCTATCGTGGCGACGCGTGGCGAGCGCTTGCCAGACGATGCCGGTTTGGGCCCCTGGCTGCGTGAGATCACCCGCCGCAAGAGCCTCGAGCTGCGCCGACGTTCACGTCGGGTTGGCCTGCTGCTGTCGGATGAGGTGATCGATCAGATGGCGCCGGTGTTCGACGAGGCCCCGGTTGACGAGGTCGGTGACTTGCGTGGCGCCATGGCCAGTTGCGTCGAAAAGCTGCCTGACGAGGCGCGGGCCGTGATTACGGGCCGCTATGGTGAGGATCTTAGCTGCGAACAGTTGGCGGAGCAGGTTGGCCGTTCGGTGCAGGGCGTGTACAGCATGCTCAAGCGCTTACGGGTGTCGCTAGCGCGCTGTGTCCAGCAGCGCCTTGGGCGGCCGGTGGAGTCGCTATGACCGCGCCCAGCTTTGAAGAGCTCGTGGCCGCTTGGCAGACCGGCACCATCGATGAGGCCGATCTGCGTGCGATGGAGCAGCGTCTCCTCACTGATCCCGCTGCTCAGCGCTACTTCGCAACGCAGTGCCGTCAGGAGATGATGCTGCACCAGGTGATCGATATGAATCGCCACTGCGCTGTCGGTTCGGGCACCAGCGCGCTGTTGCGGGCCGAGGGAACGGCTGCGTTGCCGGCAGATCAGCACCGAACGATCACGCGCAGTCATCGCCGTCGGCGTGCAGCGCGCCGGCGCGGCACCCAGGCCACGCGTCCGGTGGTGTTGTTTGCGGTCGCTGCGGCACTTCTGCTTGGCATTCTCGGATGGCTCAGCGTGGCGGCTACGCAGCGACAGGTTCCGGCCGCAGTGCCGGTCGCGACGCAGCACGGCGCTACCCAGCACAATGTGCGCCCTCAGCCACGGGTCGTTCCGGCCCAGGCCGCCCTGGCGCAGGTTGTGGTTGGTGTTGGCTTGGCTCAGCGCGGCGACGCCAGTGTGGAGCTCGCTGCGGGCACTGCGTTGTTTGCTGGTGACGTACTCAGTGGCGATGGTTTGGTCATCAGGAGCACCGACGGCAGTCGCTTTGTATTTGATGGTGTTGTTGAATTAGCGGCCGCCGACGGGCTTCGGTTACGACTGCACGGGCTTGCCAATCTTGATGCCGAGGTCAGCAAGCAGGCTCTCGGCAAGCGGGTGCGGGTTCGTAGCGAGCATGGCGTGTGCACGGTGGTGGGCACGGCATTCAACGTTCGTAGTTGGGCCGATGAAACGCGACTCGCGGTAAGCGAGGGGGTGGTTGAGGCCGCGGCCCATGCCGGCGGCATGCTATCGGTAGCGGCCGAGCAGGCCGTGGTGATGGATGCCAACGGAGCGCGCTATCTCGACTTGGCCATTCAGCCAAGCAGTGGCGATACGCTCATTGCCGGCTTCACGCTGTACGATGCGAAGAGCGGCGCCGTGGTGCCGGGCTTTGAAAAGCTCCAGAGCGGCATGGTGATCGACCGTGCCAGCCTCGGGATTCGCTCTTTCAACATTCGGGTTCACGCGCAGCGCGAGGTGGCGGCGATCCTAGCCCACTATGACGGCAGAGATCGTCTTGAGCAATATCTGCCGTTTAGTGTACCTGGTGATGATAGATTTACCGGCGAGTTGATGTCGTGGCGACCGGACCCGGGTCGGTTCCAAATCGTGGTTGAGCCGTTCCGTGATTTCGCGGGCCACCATTCGATGGGCCCTGCTGTGACCCTTGCGCTCGAGATTCGCTAAGACGCAAGTTGCCTTGAGTGCACTGGTTGCGACTACCCGTGTGAGTCGCTGTTCGATTCCAAACATTTCAGGCGCCCAATCCCCAGCCCGAGCTGCATTTGCTTCCGGCAGGCGGTGGTAACGCATCACTCTGCTGTTCCCACGCTGGTTCGCATCCCCGAGCCACACCCCGTTTTCGGAGACCCCCAATGATTCACGCTCAGCTTCTGCGCATCGCACTCGTGATCGCCTGCGCGGTGTCGGCCGTATCGGCCGCCACGGTGACGAGTTTCACTTTGGTGAATGCCGACACCAATGCCGATATCGGGCAGTTGGTTGATGGCGATGTGCTTGATCTCACCAGCCTCGCTAGCACCAAACTCAATGTCCGCGCTTCGATCAGTGGCACCGCCGCCAAGGTCAACTTCGCACTGAGTGGCGCGATGAGCCATACCCAGAGCGAAGGCGTGGCACCCTACGCGCTGTTCGGCGACAGCAGCGGCAACTACAATGCGTGGACACCCGTTGTGGGCGATTACAGCCTCAGCGCCAATTGCGATGGCACCGGCACCCTGAGTGTGTCTTTTAGCGTGGTCGAGAGCGACGGCGGAACCACCCCGCCTGATCCAGATCCCACGCCCCCGCCGAGTTCCGGCAACGATGGCGACGGCAGCATCACTATTTCCGGCATCAAGCAGCGCTGGCACAGAGTGACGCTCAATCTTGAAGGTCCGTGGGCCGATGAAACCACGGGAACCAATCCTTTCACCGACTACCGCATGACCGTGACCTTCACCAAGGGGTCCTTGGTCTACACGGTGCCTGGCTATTTTGCTGCTGACGGCAA
>JAQIBG010000178.1 GCA_027859175.1 Planctomycetota bacterium
GCGGGTCAAAGCTGCGCCGCTTGTCGGCCTGCTTCGGTTGGGATTTGCGTTGTGCCATGATGACATCCTGTCCGTGCGATTGCACTTAAAAGGGTGTCCACGGAACGGGGGGAAGTCCAGACTGCCTGCCCTTTAATCGCATTGCCGAGATCATGCGCCGTGCTGGCGCGCCGGTCGACCGGCAGCTGGTCACCCAGAATTTCCACGCGTTCTGCTCCTTTGCCGAACCGCTCTTGGGGGCGATGGAGTCAGACCTTCTGGAATCAGAACTGCTTCACGTTGACGGCAGCTTCATGTTTCGGCACGATGGCAAACGTCGACGACGATGTACCCGTTCGCCGGTGTATGCCATTTGCGATGGCGATCAGGTTCTCTTTCGTTGGCGAGAAAATGAGCGACACGAAACCGCCGCCGACCTCATCACCGGCTACAGCGGCTATCTGGTGCGCGATGAATGGGAGGGCTGGTCGAGCCTGAAGGCCGATGTGACCCACATCGGCTGCAACGCCCACGCACGCCGTTATTTCGCCACCAATCAGGACGACGTCGACGCGCGCGCCATGGTGCACCTCTACGCCAAGCTCTACGCAGTCGAACGCTCCGGCCTGCACGGCACGGTGTTCACGCAGCACCGGCTGGAATTGCGCCGTCGCCACAGCGTCGCCATCATGGACGAGATTCACGCACGCGCCGTAGCCATCGTTGCCACGCGCACCGGCAAGATGGCCAGCTCCGCGCGCTACATCATCAAGCACCGCGCCGAGTTGCGCCGCTTTCTCGATAACGGCAGTCTACCGCCCGACAACAACCTCGCCGAACGCGTCCTGCGACGCCACGCGATGCTGCGCAACAACCGCCGCTTCTTCGTCGCCGAAAACGGCGGCTCCAACTTGGCCACCGCTCTCAGCCTCACCGGCTCCTGCCGCCTGCTCGACCTCAGCCCAATGGCCTACCTCCAAGCCGTCTTGCCGGTTCTCTTCGAGCATCGGCGCGCCAAGAAACTCGGCCTCGCTCTCCCCGACCTCAGGCCCTGGACCCCAGCCGCCTACGCCCGTCAACAGAACCAAGTGCTCGCAGCTTGACCATGCCTGGCACCTGGCGTACCTGTTGAGCGGCGGTATCGGGGTGACGTGACAGGTACGAATCAAACGTTTGAGGCGGAACGAGTAAACCATGCTCGCCAAGGGGTAGGCGACAATAAGGAGGGTCGCGAGCGGCGGCGTGAAGAGTGCGGCTGTTGTGGCGCCGAGGGCAAGAAGGGCGGCGGAGACGAGCACGCCGGCCCTAGCGCTTAGTGCGCCGCGTGCGAAGGGCCGGTTGCGCTTGGCGGCCCGCCCTGCGAGGATGACCTCGTGGGCCTCAGCAAAAATGACGTCGTCGGCAGTGCCATCGCCGGCGTATCCAAATGGGCCAGCGGCGTCTTCTTGAATCGCGCGCAGCTTGGCCTGGCCTTTGAGGTTTTGGGTGGCGTTGCTTGCAATGGGGCCGTCAAAGAGGCCCAGGTGGTTGGCTACGGCCGTTGCGATTCGTTGGTCAGCCGCGGTCGCGAGGATGATGCGGTGTCCTTCTTCTTTGCGCTGACGTAACAGCGCAAGCATTTCGGCACTTTAAGGCAGGCTGGCCGGATCAATGGCGATGTGATCGCAGACCCACGCCTTGAAGTGGGCGCGTCCTCGAAGGAGCGCCAAGCCTGCCCCAGCGAGACTTGCTGGCTTTTCGGCTACGAGGCGCAGTACCGATTCGTCGAGTGAGTCGGTGGCAATTAGCGTACCGTCTAAGTCAACGTAGAGCGGAATCTTGTTTGACGCTGATTGGCTTGGGCTGGTGTTCATGCGATGGGCAGTGGTCAAGGCACGCGTTGCTGGGGATCAAGCCTGATCATGCCCGCTCCTTGCGGTTGGTCGGAAGGCACTAGCCTGCGGGGATGAGGGAGTCACTGGCATGAGTGGGGTTGTTCGGAGCCCACCGGTTGCGGCGTCTGGCCTGGGCGATACTTCGGCATTGGCCGGGTGCCATTTGCGCTCCCGCGTTTGGCTGATTTTGCTCGTTTCTGACCTGCTGACCTTGCTGGCCGCAATCGTTGCGGCGGTGCTTGTGCGGTTGCTGGCTGGGGGCGAATATGATCCGCAGCAATATCTGCAGCTTTGGCCGATTCTGGTAAGCTTTCCGCTTGTGATGACAGTCCAGGGGCTCTATGGGGCTCGCGCACGGTCGCCGGCTGAAGAGTTGCGGTTTACGGTTCGTAGCCTGAGTTTGGTGTTCCTTGCCGCTGGTGCGGCGGTGTTCCTGATGGGCGGCGCGGATGCATGGTCGCGCGGTGTGTATGTTCTTGCGTGGCTGTTCAGTATTGTGCTGGTGCCGGTTGCGCGTGCCGGTTTGCGCATGGGGTTGTCTTCGCAGCCGTGGTATGGCCGTCCGACTGTCATCTTGGGGGCAGGGAAGACTGGGGCGCTGGTCGCACGGCAGTTGCAGGATACTCCCACGACGGGCCTTAGGCCGGTGGCCATCCTTGATGACGATGAGTCAAAATGGGGAACCCTTGAGGGTATCCCGGTGCTGGGCGGCTTGGATCTCGCGCCGCGACTGGCGCGGGAATGTGGGATCCGGCATGCTGTGGTGGCGATGCCGGGCACTGATCATCAGCGCCTGGCTGAGTTGGAGCGGCAGGAGGAGGATATCTTCCCGCACCTAGTGATCATTCCGCCTCTGGTGGGTTTTGCTG
>JAQIBG010000191.1 GCA_027859175.1 Planctomycetota bacterium
GGTAGGGGTGGTGGCAGCGGGCACGGCTACGGCGCAGACGCTCAGCCGCGCCCGCATCTTGGCTGGTGATCGAGTGCGCATCTCCGAGCTCGCTCCTGAGGCCGAGTGCCCACAGCACCAGCCGCCGAGCGCGCTCCAGCCGATGCCGGTTGATCTGCTCCAGCTTGCACCCGAATGCGTGCCGCCGTGGGACGCTCAGGGCCCGGCCGAGACGCCGTGGGACGCGTGCCGCGCGGCACTCCAGGCGCTGGCTGCTGTGGAGCCGGCCTTGGTGATCGCTGGCGACGTCGCTCCGTGGCAGCCGCTGGATCAGTGGGCGCTTGTGGCCCTGGCGCAAGTGGCGGCCGAGGGGCGCCGGGTGGTGCTGTTGCGGCCCGATCCGGCAGTGCTGGCAAGCCTTGCTGCGCGCTTGGCCGACTTACAGCTGCATTGCGTGGTGTTGACCGATCACCCAGAAGCGCCCGGAGATGATCGCTGGTGGTGGACCGAAGCGGCCGATCAAGCGCAGGCCTTGGCCCAGCTGCGCACCGCCTTGTGGGTTGAGGGTCTGTGGTGCCTTCGGGTGCCGTCACGCTGGTGCCAGGGTCTCACGGAGCCTGGCCCTTGGGCTGAGCCGGGCGCGCAGCGCACGGTGATGGCAGGCAAGGGCCCGTTGTTGGTGGCGAGTTGTGGCTATCTGGATCAGGCCCAACGGCTTGGTGCCGAGAGTGGTGGCGCGCTGTCGGTGCTGCACGCCAGCAGTTTGCAGCCCGGCCCGGTTGGGCCGTGGGCAGCGCTTGAGGGCGACCCGGTGTTGGCGGCGTGTGGTGGCGGCACGCCGGTGCCGGCCTCGCTAGCGGGGCTGCGCGCCTGGCTCGGGAGCGACGGGCACAGCTGAGCGCGCGAGTTCGCGTCGCAGGGCAATGTTGATATCGCGCGCCGAAGACAGCGCGGCGCGGCGCAGTGCTTCGGCCTCAGCCATGCGATCGTCAAAGTAGGCGGTCGCAGAAAAGCGGCCGCGCACGGTGCCGTAGGCGGTGCTGTCGAAGGTCCAGGCCCCGCTGAGCACGGCGCGCCAGCGTTCGGGGATGCCGAGGTCGCCCGATGCCACCACATCAAAGCTTTCGTCTTCGATGTCGATGGTGAACGCCGCTTGGCCGAGCGGGCCGGTCTGCCAGCCCATGTCGAGGCGCAGCATGTCGGCTACAGCGTCTTGCAGGTAGGCCTGACTGCGCACGAGCCGTGCGCGGTTGCTGCCAATGCGAACGGCCACGGTTTCATCGAGTGGCGGCGGTGCTTCACCACGGTAACAGCCTGCCGGAATCGCGAGGGTCAGCACCAGCAGCAGGCCGGCCAACCTCATGGCTGCTCGTTGCCCAAACCGGATTCAGCCTGGGG
Organism: Planctomycetota bacterium; assembly: GCA_027859175.1. GTDB lineage: Bacteria > Planctomycetota > UBA11346 > UBA11346 > UBA11346 > GH22. Next base: position 1,378 of record JAQIBG010000191.1, read on the forward strand.
CAATTCGGCGCGCTTGCGGCGCGCTTCAGCGGCGGCTTTGGAGGTGGCGTCGCGACCGATCACCTCGTTGTAGTAGTGCCGCGCCGGGCCGTAGTGGCCCTTGTCTTCGTACCAGTTGGCGATTTGCAGGTCGCGCTCTTGGTGCCAACGGCGAATCAGGGTGCGAAATTTGCTGATCACGGCCTGGCGGTCGGGGTCGCCCCGGGTGTAGAGGTCTGCTTGTTCAATGATCTGCTTGGCACTGATCAGCGAGCCCATGTCGTAGCGGTCGCCACGGTAGCTGAGCAGGTAACTGACGGCTTGCTCAACCAGGGCTTCGAACACCAGGGGTGAATCGGGGTAGCTGTCGAGGAAGTTGTCATAGGCTAGGCGCGCCTCAATGAGGTCGTCTTGGCTGGTGCCAGCTTGAATCAACATGCCGCGGGCCAGGCCCAGGGTCGCGCGTGGTGCCACCACGTGCTGGTCGCCGGCGCGCATCAGGAAGAACAACAGGTAGTTGGCGTTGAGCATGTCGCCGAGGTTCTCGTCTTTGATCACCTCGCGTGGCGTTTCGGCGTCGAAATTGAACAACCGGCCGCGCTGCTGCACGTATTCGGCCACCACGAGCAGTTCGTCGAGCAGGTCGCGGAAGTGCTCGTAGGCTGGGAAGCGTTCCCACAAGTCGAGCGTGTACATGCGAGCTTCGCGCAGGTCGCCACTGACGGCGTAAGCGCGCACCAAGCAGTGCAGGAGATCGTCGGCCGCGTAGCTGTAGGGGTAGGCCTCGTAGGCATTCTCGGCCAGGGCGCGTGCCTCTGGCAGGCGGTGTTCTTGCAGCAGTTCGCGCACCCGGCTCAGCTGTTGCTGGGCCTTGCGGTGGTAGTCGCTGTCGAGTGTCGGCAGAATTCTGGTGCGCTCGACGCGGTAATCAGCCGCGAGTTCCTTGCGACGCGCGGTGTATTTGGCGTCGAGCTCGTCTTGGCCCATGATTTGGTTAGTGACGCCTTCGGCGGAGACAGTGGGCGTTAGCCCGGCGCAGGCCAGGACGAGCAGGACGAAACAGCGGATCATGGGGCGCGAGTGTCCGCGCCGGCGCCAGGGCTCAAGGGCGCGTCCGGATTCTTCTCGCGCGGGGCTCGTAGCAGTGCCGGTATCTCAGGCGCCTGATCGGGATCAACCAGCACGGCTGCGCCCTCGCTATGCGGCTCGATCCAGGCTGCTACCCCGGCGTCGGCGAGGGTGTCGACCTGGGCTTGGCAGGCGGCGTGGGTGCCGGTGCTGACCACAAAGCCGGCTGGTTCGCGGGGGTGGGGGCGTTCGCGGGTCAGGCGTCGCAGCGCCACGAAGCCGAGCGGAATCAGAATACTGGCGAGGAGCGTGATGACCTGTTGGTCCATGGCACCAGCATGCCGATCTGTTGGCGCGGGTGAAGCCCTGGCACGGCGGCAACGGGCGCTATCCTGCGTCGCCCATGTGGCATAGCGAACGACACGAACAACTGTGGCAGGTAGTAGCGGCGCAGATGCCGCAGGATGACATCGCCCACGATGCCGAGCATGTGGCGCGGGTGTACCGGTGGTGCCTGCGCCTTGCTGAAGAAGGTGGGGCTGATCCTGAGTTGGTGGGCGCAGCTGGCCTGGTGCATGATTTGGTCGACATTCCCAAAGATCACCCCGACCGGCCCTTGGGCGGCGAGCGGAGTGCCGAAGCGGCGGCCGACCTCCTGCCGGGGATGGGCTACCAACGCACTGAGGTCGAGGCGATTGTGGAAGCGGTGCGCACCTGCTCGTGGTCGCGCGGCTTGACTCCGAGCGCGGCCGAGGGACGTGTCCTGCAAGATGCCGACCGGCTCGACGCGATCGGCGTAATCGGTCTGGCGCGGTGCTTCGCCACCGGTCAGCGCATGTGCGCGCGCACCCGTGCCGGCGCCTTCTATGATCCAGCTGATCCCGATGCCACGGCACGCGAGCTCGATGATCGGCATTACTCGCTCGATCACGTGGCGACCAAGATGCGCAAGCTCCCAGCCGCCATGCATACCGCCACGGCGCGCGCTGAAGCGGCCCTGCGGATGCAGGCCCTGGAGGCGGCGGTGGCGGCGCTGCGGCGCGAGATCGGCTAGCCAAGCTGGCGGTGCGCTCCGCCCTTGCTCCCGGGGGGGCCAACTTACTCTGCCACGCCTTTGCGTATTCCCCGAGACCCAGCATGAGCCAACCAACTTACCAGCCGCATACGATAGAGACCACCTGGCAGCAGCGTTGGGAGGCCGAGCAGATCTTCGAAGTGCGCGACGACCTGCCGCGTGACGAGTGCTACTACGTGCTCGAGATGTTTCCGTATCCCTCTGGTAAGCTGCACATGGGTCATGTGCGCAACTACTCGATTGGTGACGCGGTGGCGCGCTACAAGCGCCAGCGCGGCTTGCACGTGCTGCACCCGATGGGCTGGGACAGCTTTGGCTTGCCGGCCGAGCAGGCTGCCATCGATCGTGGTCTGCACCCCAAGTCGTGGACCTACGACAACATCGCCAACATGCGTGGCCAGCTCAAGCGCATGGGCTTTAGTTACGCGTGGTCGCGCGAGTTCGCCACCAGCGACGACAGCTACGCGGCCAAAGAGCAGCAACTGATTCTCGACTTCGTTGAGCAGGGCTTGGTGTACCGCAAGTCGGCCACGGTGAACTGGTCAACCGGCCTCAATACCGTGCTCGCCAATGAGCAGGTGATCGACGGCAAGTGCTGGCGCACCGGTGCGCCGGTGATTCAAAAAGAATTGCCGCAGTGGTTCTTCCGCATCACTGCTTACGCCGATGAGCTGCTCAATGGCACCCACGATCTGACCGGCTGGCCAGAAGCGGTGCGGATCATGCAGCGCAACTGGATCGGCAAGTCTGAAGGCGCCGAGATCAGCTTCGCGGTCACGGGCTACGATGTCAGCATCGATATTTTCACTACCCGGCCCGACACCGTGTTTGGCGTCACCTTCATGTCGGTGGCGCCCGAGCACGCCTTGGTAGATCAGATTGTCTCTACCGAGCAGCGCGCCGCCGTGGAGGCCTTCCGAGCCGAACTCGCTGGCCAAAGCGAGGAAGACCGCACCGGCGAGAATGCCCCGAAGAAGGGGGTGTTTACCGGCGCCTATGCGGTCAACCCGGTTAATGGTGACGAGGTGCCGGTCTACGTTGCCAACTTCGTGCTGGCTGATTACGGCACCGGCGCGGTGATGGCAGTGCCGGCCCACGACACCCGCGATTTTGCCTTCGCCACGGCCTACGACATCCCGATTCGCACCGTCATTGTGCCTGATGGCGCGCAGGCCGACGCCGAACTCAGCGAGGCCTTCACTGGTGTTGGCACCATGGTGGCGAGCGGTGCCTTCAACGGCCAACGCAGCGATGCCGCCAAGAGCGCGATTATTGACTGGCTGGCCGAGCAGGGCTTCGGGCGTCGCCAGGAAACCTGGCGCCTGCGTGACTGGTTGGTGTCGCGTCAGCGCTACTGGGGCAACCCGATTCCTTACGTCTATGGTGAGACCATGGGCGCGGTGCCGGTGCGTCCGCAGGATCTGCCGGTGGCCTTGCCGGAAGACGTCACCTTCGACGGTGTCGGTAACCCGCTGGAGAAGCATGCGACCTGGGCCACCGCCGCGGCTGATGGCAGCGCCTTGCAGGTGCAAACGGTTAACGGGCGCGAAGCCGCGCGGCGTGAAACCGACACCATGGATACCTTCGTGCAGTCGAGCTGGTATTTCGCGCGCTACTGCTGCGCCCAGGCCGACGCGCCTTTGGTCAAGGAGCAGGTCGATCATTGGCTACCGGTCGACCTCTATGTCGGCGGTATTGAACACGCCTGCCTGCACCTGCTCTACGCTCGGTTCTTCCAAAAGGCGCTGTGCGACGTGGGCTACTCCACGGTGCGCGAGCCCTTCAAGCGTTTGCTGACCCAGGGCATGGTGGTGGCAGGTACCTTCTACCGCGCCAAGGCCGACGGCACCAAACAGTACTTTAACCCCGATGAAGTTGACGTTGTTACCGACGATAAGGGCCAGGTAACAGCCGCGACCCTGAAGGCCGATGGCCAAGCGGTGACGGTTGGACGCATTGAGAAGATGTCCAAGTCGAAGAACAACGGCGTTGACCCGCAGGCGATCATCGATGAGTACGGCGCTGATACCGCACGCTTGATGATCCTCTCAGACGTACCGCCGGAGAAGGATCTGGTGTGGGACGACGCCGGTGTGGCCGGTGCGTTTCGCTTCTTGCGTCGTTTGTGGAATGGCGTCCTTGAGGCCCAAGAGCGCTGCGCCGATGTGGCGCCGTATACGGGCAAGCTGGCCGAGCTCAGCGGCGACGCCGATAAGGCCTTGCTGCGGCAATGCCATGCCACCGTCAAGCGCGCGACCTCGGCCCTGGAGAACGACTTCGGTTTCAACGTGGCGATCGCCGAGTGCCGGACCTTGTTCAACCAGCTCGCGACTCCGGTTGAGAACCCGGCCGTACTGCGCTACGCCCTCGAGGTCTTGGTGCGGGTGCTGGCGCCAATCACGCCGCACATCTGCAGTGAGTTGTGGACCCTGCTCGGCTACGAGGGGCAGATTGAGGCGGCTGGGTGGCCCAGCTTCGATGACGCGGAGTTGGTGGAAGATGAGGTCGAATACCCGGTGCAGGTCAACGGTAAGGTGCGCGGCAAAGTGCGTCTGCCCAATGGTCTCGACAAGCCGGCCCTTGAGGCCCTGGTGGCTGAAAGCGCCGAGATTGCCGAGATTGTTGGCGATAAGAGTCTGCGCAAGGTGATTGTGGTGCCGGGTCGGATCGTGAACTTGGTTATCGGCTGAGTTCGCTGGACTGAATTATTTGAAAGGCCTCGTGGTAACACGAGGCTTTTTGTGTTGATCAGCGCCGTATTTAATTATTTCGGCAGGGTGACCGTGAAGGTGTAGCTGGCCGTGTTGTGATTGGGTAGCGGGGGCAGCCCCCACGACTTGCCCTGGTGGGCGCGCTCTTCCAGGAACAGGCGCATGCGGGTGTCGAGTTCGTCGATGCCGGTGCCGGTGATGAAGCTGGCATCGGTGACGCGGTGTTGGCCGGTAACGGTGACCAGCAGCACCAGTTGCCGATTTCGCAGGCGCGGACCAAACTCGCGTTGCCAGCGACTGCGATAGGCCTGGCGTAACCAGCCTTCGAACACGTGCTTGGCCTCGTTGATTTGCCGCTGATCGCGCTCGAGTTCGCTGGTGCGGTCGGCGCCGCTGTGGTGCTTGGCTTGGAGGGCGCTGATTGCGTCGGGGAGCGGCGGCAGCTCGAGTGCGAGGTCATTGGCGAAGGCATCGCCGCCGCTCGAGTCGGCGCCAACTTCAGCATTCATCAGTTGCGGCGGGTTGAGGAAATCATCGTGGCTCAGCGGCGGTAATTCGGTGGGGCTGGTGTCGGCCGCGAGCTGCAGCTCGGGCGCACTGGCTTCAGCCGGGAGCACGAGCGCGGCGAGCGGCTCTGGTTCGGGTTGGGATTCTGGCACCGGCACCAACGCGGCACTGGGCTCAGGGCTTGGTTCGGCCTCAGGCATCATCGCCTGCCCACTGAGAACGGCCAGGGTCAGCCACACGATGATGTGGCACGCGGTGGATGCGGTGCCCGCGATGAGGTCGAGCCGATCGATCACGGCTGCATACCGCCGTTGTGGTCGATGTGACGCAGGCGGTTCATGACCGCGGCCAGGGCCGCTTGGTCCGCCGCGACCACCAACAGGCCTTGGTCTTCGAGAATCACCATGCCGGCGCCGGGCTGGCTCCACCAGGCCGGCGCGGCCTCGTGCTGGAGGCGTGCAACCAGGGCGGTGAGGGCCACTGGGTCGGCCGCAAGGTGACCAACGGGAATGGTGGCCCATTGCCGGCGCAGAGCCGGATGGAGGGCTTCTTGGGCTTGGCCGCCACAGCACAACACGCCGGCAATCCAGGCGCTGGGGATGCCTTGCGCAGTTAACTGCAGCGGAATTTCATCCAGCGGCGCTGGGTGCACGGTGATCGGTTTGGCGAGACGCTGGGCGGTGAGCTTGGGCGCGAGGGCGATGCTGTGGCCCGATGCCGCTGCCATGCGGCGCACCAGGTCGCTCCAGCTTGCGGCCTTCACGGTGGTGCTGAGTTGCTCGTCACCGGCGATGCTGTTGGGGTGCGGAATCAGGGCGGGGATGCCGGGCTTGGGGCGTTCGATGCGCCCGATGAGCGCAAGCAATTCGCTGTGACCGCCGGCATCCAAGGTGGCGTTCCAGCGGCCGAGTGGGGCATGTAGGGCCAAGCCGCGCTCGCCACCCAGCCACGGCAGCATCAGTGCGCGTACCGTATCTTCCAAGCCGGGGTTGCGTGACAACCGAGATGGAAAAGCGCGTACCTGAACCCGGCCGGTGGGCGGGAGCCCCACCGCTCGGGTGTAGCGCCGTTCGCCGGCCGCGGCGAGCGGCACCCACCACGCGCCCAGTGCGTGCCCAAGGGCCTGGGCGCTTTGTTCCGGGCTGGCCGCAACCAGCGCTAGGTGGCACGGCTGGTTCGCGAGGCTGCTGACGAGGTCGGTGTCGATGCGCTGTTCGGCACCGAGCAATTCGCTCAGGCCAGCGCAGACCTGGCTCGCCGGCTGGGCCACTGCCACGAAATCAATCTGGGCCTCGCTGGCGCGTAGCCCCAGCAGGCTCAAAGTGCACGCCACCGCGAGGTGGCTCAGTTTCATGCCAGCGTCGTATCGATGTGGCGCATCACGGCGTCGTACACCGCGTCGCGGGTGGCGTCGAGCCGCACCGGGCGATTGGCGTGGTGGGCTTCGATGCCCGCGATGCCGTCGCCGTGGTAGTCGGCCTTGACGTTGGAGAACTTGAGGCCGTGCGCGGTTGATACCACCACCACGCGCTCGTGCTTGCGGATGGTGCCGGCTGTTACCAGCTTGCGCAGCGCGGCCAGGGCCACGCCGGTATGCGGGCAGGTGAATTGGCCGCAACGATCGGCCAGTGCACATTCGTCGGCCAATTCTTGCTCCGAGGCCTGCTCAACCATGCCGCCGTGCTTTTGCAGTGCGGCCACGGCCTTGGGCAGGCTCACCGGATCGCCGATACGAATCGCAGACGCCTGGGTGGGGCCGGCGGTGATGGCCTCAAAAGCCCAGTCGTTTTGGTACGCGCGGTACAGCGGGTTGGCGGCTTCGGCTTGGCAGCACACCACGCGTGGCATGCGCTTGATCACGCCGAGGGCGAGCAGTTCCTCAAAACCCTTATACAGCGCCGACACGTTGCCGAGGTTGCCGCCCGGGATCAGCACCCAGTCGGGTACGTTCCAGTCGAGCTGCTGAATGATTTCGATGCCGACCGTCTTCTGACCTTCAACCCGCAGCGAGTTCATTGAATTCGCGAGGTACAGCTTGCGGTCTTCGGTCAGCTGCTGGATCAGGCGCATGCAGCCGTCGAAGTCGGTATCCAGCGCCAGGGTCAGGGCGCCATTGGCGATGGGCTGGATCAGCTGGGCTGGTGAAATCTTGGCGTACGGCAACAGCACCACAGACGGCAGGCCGGCGGCGGCACAGTAGGCCGCGAGGGCGGCCGAGGTGTCACCGGTGGAGGCGCAGGCCACGCCCAAGATGCCGCTGTCGCTGCTCTTGACGATGTGGTTGACCTGACTCACCAGCACGGTCATGCCCAGGTCTTTGAATGAGCCGGTGTGGGTGGTGCCGCATTGCTTGAGGTAGAGCTCGTCGAGGCCGAGCTGCTCGCCGTAGCGACCGGTGTGGACCAGGGGCGTGGCACCTTCACCGAGACTGACGACGTGCTCGTCGGGAATCCCCGGCAAGACCAGCTCCTTCTTGCCCCACACGCCGCTCTGAAGGGGGTAGGGCGCGCGCCGGTAGCGCTGGTCCCACAGCGCGCGCCAGCCATCGGCGTCGTGCTGGGCCCGTAGCGCGTCGAGATCGTGGGTTACTTCCAGCAGGTTGCCGGCATCCGACCGATACACGATCTGATCCAATTCCCAGCGACCCTCACGGGTAATCGCATCGCGGAACCAAGCATCGCAACTCACAAACAGCTCCTTCACGGCCCCTCAAAGGGGGTTTGACCGCCTACCATGTGCGTGGTTGACGGATTTTGACGAACGCCACGCTCCGGCAAGCCGCGCCGATGGGTGGGTTTGGGGTGCGTCATCATTGCGCCACCGTATCGGTTCAAGGTAAATCTGGTGTTGCTGGCCCTCAGGGAGACTGGTAGGCCATTGCCTACGCGTGCGCAGGCCCAGACTAGTTCTGCGTTGCCGACGCACGACCGGTGAGGACAGCAGTTTACGTATGCTCAAGTTGCTCGTGTTTTTGGAAGACGGCGAACACCGTGCGATCGACCTGGCAGCCGCCGGGGCGTCGATTGTGATTGGCCGCGATCGCGACCTGGCGCAGTTGGTGGTGCCGGATTCGCAGGTCAGCCGTGCGCATTGCGTGATCGCAACCGCGCCCACCGGTTACACCGTTGAAGACCTGGGCAGCCGCAATGGCACCTGGCTCAATGGTGATCAAATCAAAAAGTCGGTGTTAAAGCCCGGTGACGAAGTGGTGGTGGGCGGCACGCGCATCGCGATCCGTTCGGGCAGCACCTCGGGCGAATTCGGTTCGTCGCTGTTGGGTGCCAACGTCAACGGCTTTGAATTCAAAGAGGTGCTCGGCCAAGGCAGTTACGGTACGGTGTATCGTGGCCTGCAGGTGGCGCTGAATCGCCCGGTGGCGATCAAGGTGCTCGATGAGCAGCACCGCACCGACCCGGCCAAAGTTGAGGCCTTCCTGGCTGAAGCCCGTCACGCCGGCCGCCTCAACCATCCCAACGTGGTGCAGGTGCACGACGTGGTGACGGCCGATGGCCAGTACTTCTTGGTTATGGAATTGATGACCGGCGGCGCGATGTCAGACCGCCTGCGGATCGATGGCCCGATTGACCTCGAAACCTGCTGCCACGTCCTAACCGATATCGGGCATGCGCTGGCCTACGCTGAGAGTCAGCGTTTGGTCCATCGCGACGTCAAGCCCGACAACATTCTGGTTAACGAAGACGGCGTCTACAAGTTGGCCGACCTCGGCATTGCGGCGCCCATTTCGGAAGACGGCCTGGCGCGTCAGAACCGTGCGTTTGGCTCGGCCCACTATGTGGCGCCCGAGCAGGCACGGGGTGGGTCGATTGATGGCCGCGCTGATATCTACGGCCTCGGCGCTGCGCTCTACCACTTGGTGGCCGGGCAGCCGATGTTTGAAGGCAGTTCGCGTGAGATCGTGGCCTGCCACATCAACCGCAAGCCGGCTCCGCTCACTGATTTCCGGCCCGAGTTCAACCCCACGCTGCTGAACCTGATTCACCAGATGGTGATGAAGGATCCCTTCGCGCGCCCAGCCACCGGTAACGAGTTAGCTGAGATCGCGCAGAACACCTTGGCGATGAGTTCGGCCGCCATGGCGACGCCGTCTGGCGTCACGCCGCGCCGCCGCCGACGCCGAGTAGTGCGCCGCCGCCGTAGGCGGTAGTTCGAGGGGTCCTGGATCCTGGTACGCGCCTGCGGCGCTTAGGTCATGGGAACAGCCAGACCGGATATGCAGCGCACACTGGAGTGCAGGCAGCCGCCCCGTTGTGCTTGTCGCCGGTAGCGAAGATGTGATGTGCATCGCGATCAGTGTCGCTGGGGGCCGAGCAAGCGCTCGGCGTTCCCAGGGCTCGCTGCGTTGCGTTCCGCTGGTGGGGTTGTGTGGTCCGCTGGCTGATGCGTGAAGACTGAAGACAGCGTGGACCTGTGGCCTGTGGTGATCACGCGATCAGTGCGTGTTTGTGGCTCCGGGAGCGCCGAGCGCTTGCTCGGGCCCTAGCGGGGTTGATCAAGGCAATTGTCGAGTCTTCGTTAGAGCTTGGACATGCGGCAGGGTCGTAGCCCCGTACCCCGCTGATTGCGTGTGCCATCTCCGGCTGTCCCCATGCCCCAAGCGCCGCCGGCGCGTACCAGGACGGACCCCAAACCCGACTAGCCACCAACAACGCCATGTCGAGCGGCGCGGACACGGCTGCGCAGTTGCCGGACGCACACTTCGAACAGGCCGTCGTCGAAATCGTGGATGTCGGCGCGCTGGCCGAGGCCGTCGGGCATCGCGAGGGTGAGTTCGCCGCCGAGGTGTTCGCGGAATTGTTCGATGCCGGTGAGCACGGTGCGCTTGCCGTCGCGGCTGCGCAGTTCGAGCACTTCGTCCCACAGATGAAAGCCGCAGGCCTCGAGGGTGTCGAGCACGGCGTCGCGCTCCTCGGTGCTGATGCGCTTGATGGCGGCGGCGTAGAACAGGTCGAGCGCGATGCCAATGGCCACGGCCTCGCCGTGATTGAGGCGATGCTTAGAGAGCACCTCCATGCGGTGGGCCGACCAGTGGCCGAAGTCGAGCGGGCGTGAACTGCCGCGCTCAAAGGGGTCGCCGGCGCCGGTGATATGCTCGAGGTGCAGCAGGGCGCAGCGACGGATCAACTCGTTCATCGCTTCGCTATCGCGGCTGGCCAGGGCCGGGGCGGCACCCGCGATCCAGGCCAAGTAGCTGCGATCTTTGATGATCGCCACTTTGACCGCCTCGGCGATGCCGGCGCGCCATTCGCGCTGCGGCAGGCGGTCGAGGAAGGCGCTGTCGTTGATGATGGCATGCGGCACCGCAAAGGTGCCAAAGAAGTTTTTGTTCCCGAAGGCGTTGACGCCGTTCTTCACGCCCAGGCCGGCGTCGTCTTGCGCCAACACAGTGGTGGGCATGCGGATTAGGCGCACGCCGCGGTGGGTGAGCGCGGCGCCTAGGCCAACCGCATCGAGCACCGCGCCGCCGCCGATAGCGATGATGTAGCTGTGGCGGCAGATGCCGTGTTCCAGGCACAGCGCGCCGATGCGTTCAACTATGGCCAGGTCGCGCTTGGCGGCCTCGCCGGGTGCGATGGCCTCGGGACTGGCGGCCAGTTGGCAGTCGCTGCCGTTGGCGGTGAACCAGCGCAGGATCCGCTGTTCCAGACCGGGGTCGGCCTTGAGTACGCCGGCGTCAACAAACACCAGGCACCGCGCCGGCCGGCCGGCCGGGTGGGCCAGGGCTTCGAGCAGGGTGTCGTTACCTGGTTGGAAGGCGTCCCGGGTGCACAACAGCTGGAAGCTGAAGTCGACGCTGAACTGCTGCGGATAGCTGGTGTAGCTGGACATGAGAGATGGGGAGCACGTGGCGTGCCGAAGCTGGGGCCAGATTTCGGCCCCAGCTGTCGACGCAATGCGCAGCTAGCTTAGCAGCTGTGCATCGCCTCGACGCTTACCTCGACGCTTACCTAGACCCTCGCCTAGAGCAGGGCCTGGCCAGCAGCCACGCAGGCGGCGTAACCACCGTCAACCAGCGCACCTGTGCGGTCGACGTAGCCAGGCTTGCCGGCTGCCACCAGGGCTTGGTGGCCCAGCAGTGCGGTGGCGCCTTCGCGCAGACGCGGCAGGAAGCGTGCGTCAGCGCCGAGCTCGTTGATCAGGGGGACCATGGCGGCGGTGTTGTGCTCAGTGCCATCAAACACCGGCCAGTTGCGCGCTTCGGCCTCGGCCACTACCTCAGCCACGCGCTCGGCGGTATTGCGGCTCGAGATCAACTCCATGGCGTAGATACCCCAGTTGGCGAGACGGTCGCACAGGGCGCTGATCTGCTCTTCGCCGGTGGTGAGGGGGTTGCCAAGGACCGGATAAGTTGGAATCGCGCCGAGTTGCAGGAACAGCTCGCGCACCGCTTCCACCGAGGGGTAGGCGGCTGGGTCTTCGTCGACGTAGCAAGCCTTGCCAGCCTTGAGCAGGCACGAGCGCAGCTGGTTTTGTTGCGCGGCGTGGTCGCCCTGTGGCGCTTGGCCACAGACCCGCTCGAACACGCTGGCAGCATCCACGCCACGTTCGGCGGCGATGGCGGCGATGCGTTCACAACTCGCGAGCGCGATGTGACGCTCGGTGGTGTTGCCCAGCGGTGTTTGCTCGGCAACCGATGCCCAGCTCGGGCCGGCGGCCTGCGCTGTGGTTTGGAAGTGTTGGTCGATCACCTCAATCATCGCACGATTGCGACGCTCTTGGTGTTCGCGCAGCGTGGCCAGGGTGGCGGCGGCCTCGGCGTTGCCGGGCGTGGTCACCGCTTTGCCGCACAAGTACACACGGCCGGGGTTGCCGGGGTCGTTGAGCAGGGCGCCTTCTTCTGCGGCGGCGCGGTCAACGGCTACGATTTCAACCGAGAACACCGCGGGCAGCTTGGCGGCCTCAACGGCCTGGCGGAATTCCGGATGGCCATCAATGGTGTAGTGGTCGTTGATACCAAAGATCTCGACGCCGGCCTGGCGCGCCAGCCACACCGCCTCAGCAGGCGAGCGGAAGCAGGCGAAGCTGTAGTTGGTGTGAACGTGCACGTTGATGCCAGCCGGGGCTGGCGCTGGTTTGGCAGCAACCAGATCACGCAGCGCGGTGATACGGGCGGCGGGTTCGGGGGCGGCGAGTTGTTCGGTGTTCATCATCAACTCCTCAGCGCGTCCAGACTTGGCCGCTGTCTACCACCAGCACTTGGCCGGTCATGCGACGCGCGGCATCGCTGCACAAGAACACCGCCGCATTGGCGATGTCGTCGGGCTTGATCTCAGCGTTGAGCGCGGTGAGCGAGTTGTAGTAGGGGATTACTTCATCGGGCTGGATGCCCTTCTTTTCTGCGGCTTTCTTCATGTATTCGGGGTTCCAGATCTTGGAGCCCTCAAATACGTTACCGGGCGCGATGCAGTTGACGCGAATGCCTTCGCCACCGAGCTCCAAGGCCCAGCCGCGCGCCATGTGCAGTTCGCCGCTCTTGGTGGCGTTGTAGGCGGTGTTGGCTTTGGACGGCTCAAGGCCTGACTTGCTCGACAGCATCACCATCGAACCGCCGTGGCCCTGGGCGCACATGATGCGGGCGGCTTCGCGGCCCATCAGGAAGTAGCCGGTGAGATTGACCTCGCACGCGAAACGGAATTTGTCGAGAGGGAAGTCGACCAAGTTGTAGGGCGGCGCCACGCCGGCGCAGCAGGCCAAGATGTCAACGCGGCCGAAACGGGCGAGGGCGGCATCGAAGCCGGCGGCCACCGAATTTTCATCGGTGACGTTGACTACGGCGTGGTGGACGCGCGCCGGGTCGTCCATTTCGGCGCAGACTTTAACCAGGCCGTCGGCGTCGATGTCGGTGAACAGCACGGCGGCGCCAGCTTGGTAGAGGCCCTTGGCGATGCCCATGCCCAGGCCACTGGCGGCACCCGAGACAACGGCCACTTGGCCAGCAAGCGGACCCGCACCGGCGGTGCCGGCGCCCTTGACCAGATCTTGCGGGCCGGCCGCAAGCAGCACGCGGTGCTCGCCGAAGCGTAGGCTCAGCGGCAGGCTGGCGTCGCGCAGCAGAGCGCTGAGGGCGGCTTCGCTCTCGGGCTGCTGGTCGTTGTCACCCGCATCGCTGGCATCGAGAACACGGGCCAGGGCGTCGGGGCGAATAGATTGGATAAGGGTCAGGAGTTCGCGCGGATTCATGGCGACGAACCCTAGCTTTTGGGGCCGCCACGCAATCCCCGATGACACCCGCGATTGTCGTCATAACATGATGTTCATGCGCTGTTTGCTTCTGTTCGGACCCCTTGCGTTGTTGGCCCTGATGGCCACCGCGTGCACGGAACGCGAGCCACCGAATGAAGGCCAAGTGACGGCTATGGCCGGCGCCTTGGTGGAGCAGTACGATTTGGTGTGGGGGCCGCCAACTGCGGTCTGGCCACCGAGTTCGCCCGATGCCGATGGTCGTCGCTGGTGGCAGGTTGATTACCGTGACCACCGCGCCCTGCGCGACCCAGTGGTGCTGGTTGACGCACAAACTGGTTGGGCTCGGTTCGCACAAGCCGGCGAGCAGATCCGCTTTGGCATCTCGCCGCTGCGCAATCGCCACATCGATAGGCCGGCCGCGCCGCCAGCCAGCGGCGACGCCGGTTCGTGGATCTTGGTGGTGTCGGAGCATGACGAAGACCTTGATATTGAAGCCGAGGCTCGGCGCCTGAATCAGATCGCCGGGCGCTCGTCCTTGCGGCCCTTATTCAGCGTTCGCATCACACGGCGTGGCGATCGCCAGGTTGTGTACGGCTGGGACGGCACCCAAGGCATCAATCGCGATGATCTGGTGACGCAGTTTTTGCTGCGCTGGGGTGAGCCTGCTCCGATTGGTTGGGAAGATCTTGCCCGGGTCCCGTGATGGGCCGCGTGAGCATGCACAATAACCACGACCCGCGTTCAAGCTCCCTACTGGACACCAGCGCCTTGGCGCCACACTCCGCTGGTTCCCAGAAAGGTCGTTCATGATCAGCCGCACTCTCGTTCGTGCCAAAAAGCCTCTTGAGGCCATCGGTCAGCTTGCTGGCCACGTCAAATCCGGGATCGAAATCCCGAAGGGAGCTCGCACCACTAAGCCGATGGCTTTGGTCTCGGCCCTGCCCTTTGCGCCCGATAGCGACAAGCTGGTCTTGGTATTTCTCGATCGCAGTGATCCGGTGGAAACCTTCGACTATAAGCCGGGCTCTGGCGATAACGCGGTTGTCATCGCGCCACGCAGCGAGGTGTCGCTGTCGATCATCAAGGGTGTGTCTTTGGGCGACTGGCGCGGCATGAAGGTTGACTGGGGCGATGAAATCGAAGAACCCGTCGACCTCGACGTTGATCCCACTGGGCTCGACCTCGACCGATCGGATGCCTGGGTTGACATGGTTGACGAACTGGGATGTGACTGCACCAAAGTCGGCGGCTACCCCTTGTGGAGCAATGCACCGGTAGACGTTGACGCAGCGATGGGCAAGCCGATGCGCTTCCACCACCGCCTGACCAACGACATCGTGGAATGGAATCTCGGTGAAGGCGGCGCAGTGATCTACGTGTTCGTAGACGAGGCCGGCGAAGAGGGCTGCGTGTTGTGGCAGGAAACCGGCGGCGGCTCCGAGCAGACCTACCACCACTACCAGTAGACCCGCGCCTGGCCGATGAATCGATTCGCCCCGTCGACGACTGGCCGCGCCCATCCGGGCACGCTGTTGGCGGCCTTGCTGTGCTGGCTTGATGCCCGCTCGCGCGGCGCTGAGGTTGCGCTGCGTATGGAAGACCTCGATCCGCAACGGTGCACCCCGGCCCTGGCCACTGCGATGGGTGAAGATCTGGCGTGGTTTGGTTTGGATTGGGACCAGGTCAGCGTTCAAAGCAGTCACCAAGCACGCTACCACGCTGCTCTCGACCGTTTGGCCGACGCGGGTCTGCTGTACGCCTGCACCTGCTCGCGTTCGCGTATCAAAGCTCTTGCCCGCCCTGCCGCCGACGGTGGCTTTGCCTACGACAACGCCTGCCGCGACGCGGCGGTCAGCGACTGGCGTCAGGTTGCTGGTGCGGTGCGGATGCGCCTTGATGGCGCGATTTCGATCCGTGATGAAGATGGCACCGATCTCGGACAAGATGTCGCGGTCGCGATGGGTGACCCGGTGCTGCGGCGGCGCGATGGCGCCGTGGCCTATCATCTTGCCTCGGTGGTGGATGACGCCGCCAGCGGCGTGACTCGCGTGGTGCGCGGTCGCGATCTTGCGGCTTCGACTGCGATTCAGGTGGCGGTGCAGCGCGCTTTAGGCCTGCGTACGCCGGTGTATCGGCATCACCTCTTGGTGTTAGAGCGACGCGGTACCAAGTTGGCAAAGTTCCACGGAGCGGTGGGCGCGGATGTTTTGTGTGAGCATTACGGCAGCGCGCAGTTGTGTGGTATCCTTGCGCACCTGAGTGGCCTGCGTGACAGCGCCGCCGCATGCCATCCGCACGATCTGATTGCTGATTTCAGCTGGGACCGGGTGCGAGTGCGGGATCAGGTGCTCGACTGGACCGGTTCTGATTTGGTGTGGGGCGGTGATGAGTGAGACCGTAGATGAGGTGGTGACGTTCCGCTGGTTGACGCCACCGGCGCCGGCCGCCATTGCGGTGCTGCGTCTGTCAGGCGCGCGGCCGGTGTTGGATCGGCCGCTCCCTGGGCTCGGTCAGGCGTGTTTAGCCCATCTGCTTGATCCAAACGGCGCGGCGGTTGATGAGGTGGTGGCGATAGGGGCTGCAGGCGGCGTCTGTGATGTGTGTACCCACGGCGGCCCTGGCATTCGCGCGGCAGTCAATCAGGCGCTACACGAGCATGGTTTCCTCGAATCGGCAGATGTGGCGCATGATCGCTGGTCGCGCTTGGCGCGCTGCGTGTGCCCGGCGGCGCGCGATTGGATCCTCGCGCATGATGCGGCCGAGCCGCCATTTGCCGCGCAGTATCTGGAGCGCATTCCCACGGTGCTGATCACCGGTGGTGCCAATGCCGGCAAGAGCAGCTTGCTCAATGCCTGGTGTGGCCATGAACGCGCGGTGGTGTCGCATCTTCCTGGTACCACGCGCGATTTGCTGATGGCCGAAGTCGGCTGCGGGCCGTGGCGTTTGCACGTGCTCGACTCAGCCGGTCTGCGTGCCACCACCGACGCCATCGAGCAGGCCGGGCAAGACTTGGTCGCGATGGCGCGCGCCCGGGTCGACTTGGTGATCCATCTCGATCCCGCCGACGCGCCCGATCCGCCGCGCCCTGGTGACCTGCATGTGTACGGCAAGGCCGACCTGGGCGACGCGAGCACGGGCCTGGGCTGGGCGGCGCCAGCCTACGTTGGCGAGGCGCGTTCCAGTCAGATGCTGGCTGATTTGGAGTTGGCCGTGCTGGCGGGGCTTGGTCTGACGTGTTGAAGCACGATAACTATCCGCTTCATCTGCTGTGTCGCGGCGCGGGGCTTGTACCCATGGCCACCGCCATATCCTCCAGCCCCTTGCGGAGGGTTGGATGATTGACATCGCCCGTTTCCGTGCTGACCCCGAAGGCTTCGCAGAAGCCTGGCGTCACCGCGGACTCGACGTGGACGTGGCTGCGCTAGCCGATCTCGACAAGCGCGTGCGCGAATTGAAGACCGAGGCCGAAAGTGCCAAGGCGGAGGCCAATGCGGCGTCGAAAGCGATCGGTAGGGTCGCTAAAGACGGCGGCGATATCAACGCTGCCCGCTCTGAGGCCAAACGCCTAGGTGATCGCGGCAAGGAACTGTCGGAGCAGCGGCAGGAGCTGGAGGACGCGTTTAAGGCGCAGATCCTCGAGCTGCCGAACCCCTGCCTAACGACGGTGCCGGTTGGCAGCGATGAAACCGGCAACGTGGTGACCGAAACCTGGGGCAGCCCGGCCACTTTTGCCGGTGACGCCAAGCCGCATTGGGAATTGGGCCCGGCGCTCGATATCCTCGACTTTGAGCGCGGCGCCAAGCTGTCGGGCTCGGGCTTTGTGGTCTATCGTGGGTTGGGTGCACGTCTCAACCGCGCCTTGATCTCCTGGTTTATCGACCAGCTCAGCGGCGAACATGGCTACACCGAATTGGGCGTGCCCTACTTGGTGGGCCCGGAAGCGATGCAGGGCACCGGCCAGTTGCCGAAATTTGCCGACCAGCTGTATCGCTGTGCCGAAGACGAGCTGTATCTGATTCCGACGGCTGAAGTGCCGGTGACCAATCTGCACGCCGGTGAGATTTTCGACGTGGCCGATCTGCCACGCCGGTACTGCGCGCACACGCCGTGTTTCCGCCGCGAGGCGGGGGCAGCCGGTGTTGGCACCCGTGGCATCACGCGCGTCCACCAGTTTGACAAGGTCGAGATGGTGTGGTTGACCACGCCCGAGCGCAGTGACGACGACCTGATGACGATGCGCGGTCATGCCGAGCTGATGCTGCAGCGTTTGGGCCTGCATTATCGCGTGCTTGAGCTGTGTACCGGCGACACCGGTTTCTCGTCGGCGCATACCTATGACCTGGAAGTGTGGAGCCCTGGAACCGGCTCGTGGCTGGAAGTGTCGAGCTGCTCGACCTTCACCGACTTTCAGGCGCGGCGTGCCGGCCTGCGCTATCGCAGTGAGCCCGGCGCCAAGCCGAGCCTGTTGCACACCATCAATGGTTCGGGCTTGGCCTTACCGCGCTGCGTGATTGCGCTGCTGGAAACCCACCAGCGCAGCGATGGCAGCGTGACGGTGCCAGAGGTGCTGCGGCCGTATCTAGGCGGCGTTGAGGTCATCGCCCCAGCCTGAGGGCGTGGGCAGGGGGGAGCGAGCATGTTGGACGGGATCAAAGACGAATGCGGCATTGTGGCGGCGGTCGATCTGGGGCCGGAGCACGGCCACGGCGAGGCCAACTCGGCCACCCGCCTGTTGCCATCGATGTTGCTGGATATCCAGAACCGCGGTCAGCTCGCGGCGGGTATCACCAGCTACAATGAAGAACGTCGGCAGATCCTGCGCACGCATAAGGAACTTGGCTCGGTCAGCGAGGTGTTCCGCCTCAGTGACAAGCACGCCGGGCGCCGCTTGCTGGAAGACCTGTCCGGCAGCATCGCCATTGGCCACACCCGCTACTCCACCTGCGGCGCTGATGATGTCAGCTACGCACAGCCGCTTGAGCGCGTGCACGGCAAATTATTCAAATGGTTCAGCTTCTGCTTTAACGGCAATGTGGCCAACCACCGCGAGTTGGCGGCACATCTGGCCGACGACCTCGGCTTTCACCTGATGCGGCCAGACTCTGATACCGAGCTGTTCATGCACTACATCGCCTTCCAGCAGCGAAAGCAGAAGGCTGAAGACTGGGGCACGGTCTTCCGCCGTCTCGGCCGCTTGGTCGACGGTGCGTGGTCGATGGCTCTGGTTACCGGTGACGGCGACTTGCTGGTCGCGCGTGACCCCGGCGGCATCAAGCCACTGTGCTATGGGCGTCTGGGCCGCTATCTGGTGTTTGCGTCGGAGTCTATCGCGCTGCAGAACGCTGGCGTGGGCGACATTGTTGATGTGAAGCCCGGTGAGTTGGTCCACGTGCGTAAGGGCCGCATTCGCAAGGTCATCTTTAGTAAAGATAAGAAGCCGGCTCACTGCTTCTTCGAGTGGGTGTACTTCGCTAATGTGGCCTCAGTGATCGACGAACGATCGGTCTATCAGGCTCGTTTTAATATGGGCCGTGCTCTGGCGCGCATGGAGCCGGAAAGCGTTACCGCAGACCACATCGTGGTGCCCGTGCCCGACACCTCCAAGGCTGCCGGCGATGCTTTCGCCTTCACCTTGGGTATTCCTTCGATTGAAGGCCTGGTGCGCAATCGCTACATCGGCCGCACCTTCATCGAATCTGAAGATCGCGCCGCCAAGGTGCGCCGCAAGTTTACCGCCCTGCGTGGTATCCTTGAGGGTAAGAAGGTGTTCTTGGTCGACGACTCGATCGTGCGTTCAACGACCTTGGCCTATTTGATCGATTATATTCGCGAAGAGGGCCGAGCCACTGAGATTCACGTGCGCATCGCCTGCCCGCCGATCATGGGGCCGTGTTTCTATGGCATCGACATGAGCTCGGTGGGTGAGTTGTTTGCCCCGCGTTTCCTTGATGCGCCCGTTCAGCGCGGCCTTTTGCCGGCCAAGATCAGTAAGAAGATGGCCAGTCAGATTGGCGCTGACAGCGTGCAGTACCTGCCGATTGATGAATTGGCCGATTGCATCGGTCTCCCCGTCGACCATTTGTGCTTGGCCTGCGTGAACCGGAAATATCCCACCAAGGCCGGGCAGCAATTGTACCGCGAAGCGGCGGCCTTGCACAAAGACGGTAAAGGCAAAGGCCGGCGAATTACCACCGACTGAGCCTGTGGTCGCCGACCGCTGCCCCAAGTTAGAACGCTGGGGCAGAAGGTGGTAGAGAGCAAGAATCGGTTCTTCGGCCAGCAGGCTGTGAACAAGCCTACATCGGCGCGCTCAACATGTTGCTGGAGATCACCAGCTCGCTAGCGCCAAGAAATCCGCCAGAACCTGGCAACATAAACTTTAGTTCTCTGGCGTCCTGGCGTAAAACTGTCTTAACGGCGCCGAAATCGCCCGCAGGCTTCGAGCCTCAGCCGCCCTTGATGCGAGCAAGGACACCAATTTCGGCAAAGCGATGCTTGGCGGTTTCGGCGTCTTCTTTCGACACACCTTTGAGCACCGGAATG
>JAQIBG010000203.1 GCA_027859175.1 Planctomycetota bacterium
CACCCCAACCCTCGCGCCCTCGCGCCCTTGCGTTATCCACACCGCCATTACCTGACACGGCAGTCATGCGTTAACAGCTGCACCACTAGCTACCACTGGAGGCCGGCGCCGAAGGAGGCTTCGTTGCGGCCGCTGTCTTGGTCGTGGTAGAGGCCGGCTTCGAGGGTGATGAAGAACAGCATGACCTGCATGGTCCCGCCGAGGAGGTCGTGGCCGTCGGGGATGGGGCCGCTGTCGCCGTGGGAGCGGCGGTAGCTGAGGCCTAGGGCGAGGTGGTTGGGAACCCAGGCGTAGCCGCCAAAGCCAAGGGTGAGATCGGCGCCAGTGGCAGCGATGCCGCCGACGCCGGTGAGGGTGATGCTTGGCTGTTGTTGCACGCCGTAGTAGCTGCCAGGATCGTGGCCGAGGCTGAGGCCGGCGCGTAGGCTGGCCACGCTGATGCGGTCGGCCATCAGGGCGAGGCGGGGGCGCAGCCACCATTTGGGGTCGCGCCGGTGCCAGCGGTGGTGGTCGGGCGGCGGCAGTACCTGTTCAACGGAGTTCGGGCCGAGCAGCGCGTCCCAGTCATCTTGAGGGCCGTCCTGAGTGCTGTCTTGAGGGGCTAGTGGGGGCTTCGGGCCAGGTGGTGCGGGGATGGCCTCGGCGGCCTGGCTCAGCGTTACAAGTGTGGCGAGCAGGAGGGCAGAGGGCAGGCGCATGGCCAAAAATTAACAAACGAACGCTAACTAACAAGACCAAGCACTGACCCGCCTCAGGCGGGCCTGTTTTTACATTGTCTCGAAGGTGCCGCTGGTCGAACGGCGGCAGGTGGCAGCTTCTTCGCTCAGGCATTTCGCGAGTTGGCGGTCAACTTGTATGCCAAGCTGAGCCAGTGCTTTACGCAGACCCTCAGTACTCTGGAAGGCCTTGCCCTGGAGGGCCAATAGCAGCGGGCTCGGGTCGCCACGATTGACGGCCACATAATAAGCATCATCGAGCTGGCTGTACCGGCACACATGCACATCGGGATGGTTCGAATCGAAAGCAACCATGATCATTCCCCGTCAAAAGTGGTAACTCTCGTTAACCATACCTGTAATCGGATATCCGTATCCATAAAGTATGTATGCAACTGCGTGCATCGTCAAGCATTGATGGACCCTTTCGGCAGAATTCACGGGACAGGGCCTGCAGGCTGGCCAAGAATGCGCGTGTTATGGATCGTGAGGACCAGCTAATTCGCCGTAGCCACGGCGAACCCTTCGTTGCGCTTGCCCATCGCCACTTGCGGCGGCGGGATGTTTTGCGCCTCGGTGTGGGTTCCTTGGCGACGGGTGCCCTGGCGTGGGCGGCGCCACGCGGCAGCGCGCGGCCCGACGGCTTTGAGCCTCTGGCGTGGCGTGCTGACGACCGCGTTGCAGTGCCGCCTGGCTATGAGGTGGACGTGGTGGTGCGCTGGGGCGACCCGCTGAGCGCGGCGGCCCCGGCCTTTGATCCGGCTGGCCCAAGTGCTGCGGCGCAGGCCCTGCAGTTTGGCTACAACTGCGACTTCGTTGGCTTCTTGCCTTTGCCGCGTAATGGCTTTGCCAGCGATCGCGGACTGCTGTGTGTGAGCTCTGAGTACACCTCGCCGCATATGATGTGGCCGGAGTATCGAGCCGATGCCGACCAGGTGGCAGCTGACCTTGCGGCGCATGGTCTCAACGTGGTTGAGGTGGTGCGTCAGCCCGAGGGCTGGCGCTACGTGCCCGACTCGGCTCTCAATCGCCGCGTGACTGGCGACACCCCGGTGACGATTGCCGGGCCAGCTGCTGGACATGCGCTGATGCGCACCAGCTACGACCCCAGCGGCACCACGGTTCGCGGCACGCTGAATAATTGTTCGGGTGGCCTGACCCCATGGCGCACCTGGCTGCAAGCTGAAGAAAATTTCAACCAGTACTTCACTGCTGACCCCAAGGCCACCGGCGTGGCGGCCGAGATGGCACGCCGTTACGGCATTGGCCGTGGGCGGCCAGATTACCCAGCGCATCATCCGCGTTTCGACCTGAGCCAAGAGCCCAATGAGGCCAATTGCTTTGGCTGGATGGTGGAGCTCGATCCCTATGACCCCACGGCCAAGCCGATCAAGCGCACCGCGCTGGGGCGCTTCAAGCACGAGGCCGCGAGCCTGCGTTTGACCGATGAGGGCCGCGTGGCGGTGTACATGGGCGACGATCAGGGCTTTGAGTACGTGTATAAGTTTGTGTCTGAAGGCCGTTTCAATCCCGAGCTTGGCGCGGCCAATGGTGACCTGCTCAACGAGGGCGTGTTGTATGTGGCGCGCTATACCGCGGATGGCGGTGGCGAGTGGCTGCCCTTGGTGTTTGGGCACGGACCGCTTACCGCAGAGAATGGATTTGGCTCGCAGGCTGAGGTCTTGATTCGCACCCGAGAGGCCGCCGATTTGCTTGGCGCCACACCGATGGATCGTCCAGAAGATGTGGAAGCCAGCCCGCTGACTGGGCGCATCTATATCGCGTGTACCAACAACACGCGGCGCGCTCCTGCTCAGGCTGGCGGCCCCAATCCGCGCGGCCCGAATCGCTACGGGCACATCATTGAGCTGGAAGAGGCGGCTGGCGATGCTGGTGCCACCACCTTCCGTTGGACTCTGCTGTTGACCGCCGGCCCGCCCGGACAGAGCGACTACAACGGCCACGCCGATGCCAGCCCCTTGAGCTGCCCAGACAATTTGGCCTTCGATCGCCAGGGCAATCTGTGGATCACCACCGACGGCCAAACCAAGACCGTGGCCGCCAACGACGGCGTCTATCGGGTGCCGCTCAAGGGCGACCAGCGCGGCAATCCCAAGCAGTTTTTATCAGGCGTGCCCGGCGGCGAAATCAGCGGGCCCTGTTTCACGCCCGACCAAACCACCTTCTTCTGCGCGATCCAACATCCCGGTGTCGACGTTCGCGGCGCCAGCTGGCAAACCCCCGGCAGCCGCTTTCCCGACTACGATCCCGCCGTTCCGCCTCGCCCCAGCGTCATTGCGGTTCGCCGTACCGACGGCGGCCAGGTTGGGGAGTAGAAGGGGTTTTGGGTCCTGGGTCCTGGAACGCCTGCAAGCAGGCTTAGACGCGGGGCGGGCTGCCCGGGTACCCCGCCCAAGTGCGTTGGTCTCGTTCTCGTCGGCTGTTCCTAGGATCCAAGCGCCGTCAGGCGCGTACCAGGACCCAGGACCTGAACGGGAATGCTGCAAACATGCTTAGACGCGGGGCGGGCTGCCCGGGTACCCCGCCCAAATGCGTTGGTCTCGTCACCGTCGGCTGTTCCTAGGATCCAAGCGCCGCGAGGCGCGTACCAGGACCCAGGACCTGCCTAATACCCGCAGTACTTCCGAAACAGCTTGGGAAACTCCTGCTCCAGATCCATCGGGTCGGGCCAGCTGGTGGGGAGCGCGGGCTCTTGCGGGTGCTTGATGCCGGCGTCGAATTCGGCTTCGTCGCCGATCCAGGCGCTGCGGGCGCTGTAGAGGAGCGCTGAGCCGTCGAGCTCTTCGAGTGGGTCTTCCACTTTGATCGATTTGGCGAGGTCGTCGGGGGTGGTCAGGGCCACGCGTACCGGGGCGCGGCCGAGCATGATCAGGTAGTTGCGGAAGTCTTCGAAGCTCTCTTTGCTGACGTGGCCTTGCAGCATGAAGGCGATCTTGACCAAGTCGGGCGTGTGCAGCGACGCCAGGATCTCCAGCCGGGTATTCTCGAAATCGAGAATGAAGCTGTTGGAGCGATGACAGAGGAACTCGCCCACCGCTTCGCCGATCTCGTCGGGGCTGGTGGAATCAGGGAATCCACATTCTTCGGTGATCTTGAAAAAATCTTCGGGCGTCATGGCCATCCTAACGCAAAGGGACTCGATGCAGCGCGTGCACCGAGCCCCAAGGATAGCTCGCAACTCAGCGATTCAAGCCGGTCAGCGGTTGCTCGCGCGGGTGACGTCTTTCTTGATCTTCTTGTTGCCTGCCCACACCTGCACGCGGGTCTGCACGTCGGTCAGCCACAGGTCAACCGAGTAGAACTTGATCGAACGCCGGCCTTCTTCCTGGTCCTGCACGTTGATGGTGCCATGGAGGATGTAGTCGGCGCCGAACTCCTGGCGCTGCTGGTGCTTGGTTTCATCGGTGGCGTACTCTTGCTGCTCGGCTAATTCGGCCCGGGTGGCGCTCGATTCGTCGCGCGATGACACCACCGTGACCTTGCCCGAGTTGATGAAGGCGCGGCGGATATCGTTCAGGAAAATGTCTTTATTGATCACGTCGCCATTGGTGCGCACGCGCACTTCGTCGGGGGCGAGGCGCACAATCGGCTTCTTATCGTGCTTGGCCATGAACTCATTGGCCCAGGGGCGGGTCAGGGAGTCGGCGATCATTTCCTCGGCAACCTGACGACTGTCGACGTCGTTCCATTCGGGGACTAGGTCGATTGTGGTGTTGGGGTCAACGCGGTCGATGGTTTGGCCGCCGCAACCGGCGAGGGCCAGTATGAGGACGGTGGCGATGATGCTGATCAGATGGCGCATGGTGGGGCTCCTGATGATATAGTTAACGATTGTTATGGGTTTGCAAGCTTGGTGGGGGCGGTGGCGGCGAACAGCGGCAGGATGGTGAGCCGCCGAGGACGAATGGTAACCGTGCCAAGGCTGACCTGACTGCCACCGAGCGTGACCTGGACCTGATGCGTGCCCGGTGGGAGATCAAGCAGGGCGCCATTGATGTGGTCTGGCAGCATGGTGACGCCACGGATATCGGCCTGCTCGGATGCGGTTGCAAGGCTGGAGGTGATTAGCCCGACGAGCAAACCTGCCAAGTCACCTTGTTGTTTGCGGGCTTCGTGGGCCACGGCACCGGCCGCGATTTGCTTGAGTATGGTGCGGGTGAGGGTTTTGAGGACGACCTGCACTTGATGATCTTTGAGTTGCGCGCGGGCCCAGGCGTCGACATCGGCCAACACTTCGCCGGTGCTCTGAGTGGCCGCGCTGCTGATGGCGGCTGGTGGCGCGATCGGGCTGTCGGGCGCGTGGGCTGGCACTGAAAAGCCC
>JAQIBG010000319.1 GCA_027859175.1 Planctomycetota bacterium
CCCCCACCTCACTCGGACCTCAACTCCCTCGACTTCCTCCTGCTAATCGAGCCGCAATCACGCCCCAGTGGGGACAAGGCGCTTGCCGTCTGATCGCGCTGGGCATCATCCCGCGCTTCAAGGAGTTGGTTATGGCTGATGCAATGGGGAGCGAGCAGTACCGCAAGGTTCGTCAGGATAAGGCGGCGGCGTTGCGGGAGTTGGGCGTGGAGCCGTTTGGGCAGACCTTCCAGGTGAGCCACAGTATTGCCGCGGCACGGGCCATGGCGCCTGAGCAAGTTGAAGCGGAGCAGCAGCCGCGCGGCGAGGTGGTGCGTATTGCTGGCCGCATCGGCAACCTGCGTAAGGCGGGTGGCAAGTTGATGTTTGGTTCGCTGTTTGATCGCTCGCGGGCTGACTTGTACCTGCAGCAACGCGCTGAGGGCGTGGAGGACCTGGAGGGCGCCGAGGCCAAGAAGGGCCGTGGGATCCAGCTGTTCCTGGAGCGTGGCGTGCTTGGTGACGAACAGTGGGCCGTGCTCAAGAAGCTCGACCTGGCCGACTGGATCGGCGTTGAAGGCCCCATTGGGCGCACCAAAACCGGTGAGATCTCCATCTTTGCGACTCAGATCACCGTGCTCGGCAAGAGTATGCTGCCGCCGCCGCATCAGGCCGGCGCCTCGCGTGACGGCCTGAGCGCTGAGAACCGCCAACGCCATCGCGAACTCGATCTGATGATGTCGGATGGGTCTTTGGCGACTTTTGTGACCCGTTCGCGCATCGTTACAGGGCTGCGCCGCTTCTTTAGTGATCGCGGCTTCCTCGAAGTTGAAACGCCGATGATGCACACCGTGCTTGGCGGCGCGGCGGCGCGACCCTTCGAAACACATCACAATGCCCTGGATATCGACCTGTACCTGCGCATCGCGCCCGAGTTGCATTTGAAGCGGCTCATCGTGGGTGGGCTTGATCGTGTGTTCGAGCTCAACCGCAACTTCCGCAACGAAGGCATCTCGGTGCGGCACAACCCTGAGTTCACCATGGTTGAGTGGTACCAGGCCTACGCCGACCACTGCGTGATGATGGACCTGACCGAAGAGCTGTTCCGCGAGTTGGCTGACCAGGTGGTTGGCAGCCGCACCCTGCACTTCAGTGGCGTTACCATCGACCTGAACAAGCCTTTCCGCCGCTATAGCTACCACGACGCGATGAGGGAACTCGGTGGCATTGCCTATGACGACAAGGCTGCCGTTGAGGCTAAGGCGCGCGAGATTGGGCTCGACCCAGCCGATTTCGCGACCTACGACCGCCTCGCGAATGAGGTGTGGGAAGAGATTGTGGAGCCGCACCTGCTCGAGCCGACCTTCATTACCGATCAGCCCACTTGGCTGACGCCCCTGTGTAAGGCGCATCCTGATGATCCGGCCAAGACCCTGCGTTTTGAGTTGTTTGTGGCCAAGATGGAGATCGGCAACGCCTACTCTGAGCTCAATGACCCCGATGCTCAGCGCGCGCGCTTTGGCGAACAGCTCGCCGAGGCCGAGGCGGCTGGCGATGATGAGGCCGGCGTGGCTGGCGGCGTGGTTGACCAGGATTACTGCACGGCCCTCGATCATGGCCTGCCGGCGACCGGCGGTCAGGGCCTGGGTATCGACCGCTTGGTAATGCTGTTCACCGGCGCGAGTTCGATCCGCGACGTGATCCTGTTTCCGACCATGCGGCCCTAGCCTGCTGGCCGGCTTGAAGGGGCCTTGGGCGGCGCTTACGGCGGCTTTTTAGGCCCTTATTCGAGCTTCGAGGTGGCGCCGCAGTCCCTTTGGCCTGCTCATAGGCCGCATGCAGAGCCCGGGTCAGCAGCGTGATCATCTCACCTGGTGGCATGGCCGCGGTATGCCAGGCTTGCCGCTCCACGCATGTTATCGAACGATAGCCACGTCTGAACAAAGTCGTGAACCTCAAAGACAATCGATCGTTCAACAATGTACGAAGTCGCAAATACCGAAATGATCCTGTGATGCACAGCATCAGAGGCCTCAAGGGGGCGGACCTGTGGTGGTCTGGCGGGGGCGCTATGGTTCCTCCCCTCATACGAATCCGGGCGGACAAAGTCCCGCCCAGACCGTGCTCCAGGAGCGAAGGAAGGTCTGAATGGCACGTTTTATCCGGCTCGCGCTAACTGCCGTGATGCTAAACATCGTCTGCACTGCAATCACCTTCGCCGCGGAAGGCGGAGAAGCCGCTGCCCCGGCAGTAGAAGGTCCGTCCACCCAGAGTGGCACTGGTGGCCGCAGCCTGTTCGAGATGGTGATCGCATCCGGTGTGGTCGAATGGGTACTCATCGTGCTCTCGATCGTCGGTGTCTCGATCGGCATCCACCGCATGCTCACCATCAAACGTGATGCGCTGGTGCCCGAAGGCTTGGTCGACGACCTGCACAACGTGTTCGCCGAAGGCGTTACCGATGATGCGGTTGAAGAAGCCCTCGGCATGGTTCAAGACGACGGCAGCATGCTGGGTGAAGTCCTCGCTGCGGCCCTCGACAAGAAGGATTTTGGGTTCGACTCGATGCGCGAAGCGGCTGAGGCCGTTGGCGTTGCCGAGCAGAACAAGTACATGACTCAGATCAGCTACCTCAGTCTGCTCGCGGCCATCGGTCCTATGCTCGGACTGCTCGGTACGGTTTGGGGTATGATCGGCGCGTTCATGAAGATGGCCGCCAACCGCGGCAACGTCGACCCGGCTCTGCTGGCCGACAACATCGGTGGCGCCATGATCACCACCGCAACCGGCCTGATCATCGCCATCCCGATGATGTTCTTGTTCTTCTTCCTGCGCGCTCGCGTCAACAAGTGCGTGCTGGATGCCAGCGTCTACACCGGCGAGGTCCTCGACTACTTCCGCGTTCCGCGCTGAGTGGGTTGTAGGCAACGAATAGGCACGATTAGCAGGAGGACGGCACATGGCACGCAAGCGCAAGTTGGCACAAGCCGATATCGACATGGATCTCACACCCATGATCGACGTCATCTTCCTGCTGATCATCTTCTTTATTTTGGCCGGTCGTATCACCTCTGAGATTTCGAATACGAACATCACGGTGCCGCCCACCAAAACCGCTGAGAAGTGGGAGAAGCCCGACGACTGGGGCCACATCAAGATCGAGGTCTGGGGTACCACCCAAGACCATGTCGGTGGCGGTGAGCCAGGGTTTACCATCAAAATGGGCCTCAATCCCGAATGGCACAGCACCGGTTCGCACGGTGACGCTGCCTTCAATGGCTATCAGAAGATGCGTGGCGAACTCAACGAAGTGTTCGACCGCGCCGACAAGTACACCGACCCGGTTTCTGGTATCAAGCTGCCCAAGGTGGTGGTTGAGCTACGCTCCGACGGCGACACCGAGTATCGGGTCGTCCAGGAGATCCAGCAGGTTGCCACCGATACGGTGAATCCGTACGCGGACAAGCAGGGCCAGTACATGAAGCCCAGCACCAAGCCGCCGGCGCAAATGCGCCCCTTTGTCAACTTCCAGTTCACCACCCGCAAGCCGGGCGATTGAAGAAGGGATAGCGCATGGCACCCCCTATCGACATAGACAACGATGATGAGGTCAAGGCAGACATGACGCCGATGATCGACGTCATCTTCCTCCTGCTAATCTTCTTCATCCTGACCACCAAGTTCATCCCTGATGAAAAGGTGATTGGTAGCTTGCTGCCCACCAACAAGGGTCAGAGCTCGGCCTCCACGCCGATCGAAGAGCCGCAGAACGTTAATATTCTGCTGTACCCCTTCGGCTACACGCGTGGTCAACAGCCCTCGTACTACGATGCCAAGTGGCACGAAGAGGGTGGCGGTCAGAACGCGACCATGACCATCAACGGTGAAAATATTCACATCAATGGTCAAGACCTGGGCATGGGTGGCGGCGAAGGCAGCGCTCTCAACGCTCAGCTCGATAACATCCATGGCTTTATCAACCGTCATCTTACCAACGGTGAGAAGGGCGGCCCGCGCAAAGATCAAGACCCGGTCATCATCCAATGCTTCTCAGGCATGCCCTGGAAGTTCGCCTTGGCTGCCTACGACGCGGTACGCGCCTATGAAGCCGGCGTGGCAGGTAAGATCGACCTCACCCCCGAAGACCTCCAGAACGCCCGCGAAGTGGTGTTCAGCCCACCCCGCGTTCGCGACTATCGCCAGTGGGAAATGGGTTACGAGTTATTCGAAATCATCCACACGAAGTAGCCTGCGGACGGGGATCGCACCCCATCTGCACTAAGCTTGAACCCTCGCCTTTGGCGGGGGTTTTTGCATTATGAGTGGATTTGAGTGGATTAGCAGGGGGGAGTCGAGGGAGTTGAGGTCCGAATGAGGTTGGGAATTGGAAGGGGGGCTGAGCCAGGTTCGGTCGGTGTTCTACTGGGTTCAGTCGTCCGTGGTTAAGGTGCCGTGCTCGGCCCTCTGCTTCCTCACCCTAGCCGGCGCGCGGTGGTGCCGCCGTTCCTGGGTTTCCAGCGCTACCGAAGTTGCACCACCATTCCCAATCTCATTCGGACCTCGACTTCCTCGACTTCCTCGACTTCCTCCTGCTAGCTCTTGCTAGCTCCCGCTAGAAACCGTCGGATTTTAAGCCCTCTGCCGTCGCATTTCGCGGTCCGGGCCGTGGTGCATGCATGGGTTGCGGGCGCGTAGCTCGCATTGTCGCAAACAGGAGACTGTTCTTCCTTGCAGGGGTTGCTGGGTGGTCCAGCCTCCGCGTCTCCTGCCTGCGCGGTCCGCGTGGGCCCTGCCCCTTACGGTGATGACCATGAGCATCGAACTGCGTACCGACGCCAAGACTGCCCTTCTGGTGGCAACCAGCATGGGTGTCCGCCTTACCCCGGCCAATGGCCAGCAGGTGCACTGCAGCGACCTGTTCAGCATGCAGGCCACCAGCGCTGAAACCAACGTGGCCAGTGTGTCGTCGTTCCTGGGCCTGCCGGTCAAGGTGCTGACGACTTTCGTGAAGGGCAGCCCCATTGCGCGCTTCATCAAAGACAACCTCGCTGGCCGCCGCATGAGCGTGGAAGGCCCCGAGGTGGAGCAGGGCGGCCCGTGGGGCTACCGTCACCAGTTCAACCTAGCCGATAGCGGCGCCGGCTCGCGTGGCCCGCGTGTGGCCAACGATCGTGCCGGCGAAGTGGGCCGCACCCTGAGTGCGAAAGACTTTGATCTGGATCGGATCTTCGCCGAAGAAGGCGTGAAGATCGTTCACCTGTCGGGTTTGATCGCCGCCCTGTCGCCCGAGACCGGGCAGTTCTGCCTCGAGATTGCCCGCGCTGCCAAGAACAACGGCGCCAAGGTCAGCTTCGACTGCAACCACCGCGCCACGTTCTGGAAGGGTCGCGAAGACGAACTGCGCGCCATCTTCCTCGAGATTGGCGAGGCTTCCGACATCTTGGTTGGTAACGAAGAAGACTTCCAGCTGTGCTTCGGCCTTGAAGGGCCGGAAGCCGGTGGGCAAGACTTGGCCGCCAAGATCGAGAGCTTCAAGGGTATGATCGAAGCCGCCAAGAAGCGCTTCCCCAACACCGAGGTGTTCGCCACCACGCTGCGTGAGGTGATCAGCGTCGATACCCACATGTGGGGCGCGATCATGGCGGCCGGTGACACCTACCACGTGGTGGAGCCGCGCGAGATCCGCGTGCTCGATCGCATCGGCGGCGGCGACGGCTTTGTGGGCGGCATGCTCTATGGCGTGCTCCAGGGCTGGGACGCTGAAAAGTGGGTTCAGTTCGGTTGGGCCAGCGGCGCCCTGGCGGCAACCCAGCTGAGCGACTACGGCCAGCCGGCCGATGAAGACCAGGTGTGGAGCATCTGGGAAGGCAACGCGCGCGTGAAGCGCTGAGCTGTCAGTTTTATGAAACGCACAAAGGCAGGCCGCGTGGCCTGCCTTTGTGCGTTTATGCCTTGTGGTGGCTAGTGCCTAGCGCTGGGCGCGCCCCTGCCCGCGTTGTTGGCGCCCCTGCTGGCGCCCGTCACGATTGCCTTGGTGCTGGTCGCGGCCTTGCTGACGGTTATCGCGTTGGCCCTGATGTTGGTCGCGGCGTTCGCTGCGCTGTTCGTGGTGCCCTTCGCGGCGTTCCTGTTTTTTACCCTGATGCTCGTCGCGCCGTTCGGCCCGATTTTCGTGGTGCTCTTGGCGGCGTTCCTGGCCTTGCTCGGTGTGTTCGCTGGCCTTCGGGTGATGCCCGTCACCGGGCCGCTGGTCGCGTCGACCTTCGCGTCGATCTTCACGCCGGTCTTCGCGCCCGTCATGACGATCTTCGGCCTGATCGCGCCGGTCTTCGCGCCGGTCGACCACGTCTTCACGGTGATCACGTCGATCCTCGGCTTGGTCGCGACGATCTTCGACGCGATCGCGCTTGCCGCCATCGTGCTTGGCGTCCCGCACGTCTTCACGGGCATCACGGCGGTCTTCGGCCAGGTCGCGTCGATCTTCACGCACGTCGCGCCGGTCTTCGCGCTGATCAAAGTGATCTTCGCGCACATCACGCCGGTCTTCAGCGCGATCATGTGGCCCCAAAGCAGACTGGCCGGTTTCGGCGCCGCTGAGGCTCAAGCCAAAGGCTGCGAGACAGAGGGTGGTGAGAATGGTGGAACAGCGCATGGAACAACTCCTTGAAGGAATGGGTAATTGGTTCGCTACCCAAGCAGTGCGTTGTTCGTGCCAAGCCCTCAGGGTGGTTTTGTGTGGGATCCCCAGAACTTCGGGGTTTGCGCGTAGGATTCCCCCACAGCGCGCTGAGTGCGAGGGCCCTGGTGCCGGAGATCCGCTGTAAGTGCTTGTCATAAAATGTTTAGTAGGTGTGACACGGTCGCTGGCCTAGCCACCCAACGAGACGCTGTGGTTTCAATTGTTTCAGGTAGACTAAGGTGTTCCTTGTCGACGTGGGGGCGACTTGGCGCAATCCATTCTATTCATCCCCCGGCATCATTCATTCCACTTCCATTCGGAAGGAGCGCATCATGCGTACCCATAACCGTCAGGGCTTTACCCTGATTGAACTGCTGGTGGTGATCTCGATCATCGCGATTCTCGCCGGCCTCCTGCTCCCGGCCATCAACATGGCTCGTGAGTCGGCGCGTCGCGCCAACTGCCAGAACAATCAGAAGCAGATTCTGTTGTCGATGGTGGCTTATCAGATTGATAATGATCAACGCTGGCCCTTCTCGAATAAGACCGGCAACGCTACATATGCCGCGCCAAATGCGGGTGGTACCGGCGGTGATGTGCCTGCCTATGCGAGCCTTGAGTTGCTGGTTCGTGAAACCGGATATGAGATGCCGAACAAGGTCTTTAAGTGCCCAAGCAATCCGTCTTACGGTCCGACAACGGTTCTCAAGTCGACCAATGAAACGACCGCCACTTGGGCGACCGTGACCGGGAACGACCGCCTACCCTATGCTTATGACTGGTCACTGCCGTCTAACTCGAAGTCAATGCGCGTCGTGCTGGGTGACCGTGGGTTGGATTTCCACAGTGGGCGTGTGATCGTTGCTTTTGCTGATGGACATATTGGTACGATCAAGGCTTCTACTAATAGCGCCAGCGGTGGAACACTGACCACTGTGTTTGGCACCCTGGATAAGAAGGTCTTCAACCAGGATATTGGCGAGGATGACGACATATTCAGTAGCGAAGGTGATGGAACCATGGCCAACCTTGCCACGGGTGGCGGCGGCAGTAACTCGCGCACTTGGCTGCGGTAATTTGAGTTAGCCTTCAGCGAAAAGACCCCGCTCTATGAGCGGGGTCTTTTCATGTGTGCCAGGCTTGAGTTGGAAGCGCCAGAGCCTGGTGCTTCCAAACCCTAAAGGCTTGGCCACGTCTGCTCTGGTGGCAATGACCGTCCCAAGGCCAGGCGAGGTCGGATGATCGAATGGGGCTTAGAGGGCGCGCCGGGTTGTTCTGGGTTAACGCGAGCCCGCGGTGGATTTTTGACGCCAGCTGCACGAACTCCGCGATCCCAGGTCGCTGCGCGCCTGTGAACTCGTGGGTCTTATCTAAGAGGATGGCAGCGACGTGCGGAGCTGACCTTGCAGCTCAAAGTTGACCGGAATTCCGATTTCTTTGGGGGAGGGCATTTCATGGTCCAAGCACGTCTGCGAGCGATGTGGAGGCAGGGCATTCCGCCGGGCTCTGCTTGAGCGCATCGCGCGCCTGTGACTGCAGGTTGGAGATTGTCTCAGAATCAACGCGTCCGCTCTCAGCGAGTTTGCCCAGCAGGTCCATGGTGCGTGCTTCCACCGGTAAGCGCCGCGCTTGCTCAAGCAGGATGCGCGCGGCGCTGTCGCCATTGCCACTACGCCCGGTGGCGATGCCGATGCGGCTTGGGATGTCATCACAAGGGCCGATGCGGGTTTCAAGTTCGCGCCAGATGCGCCCTGCGCTGGCGTGGTCGCCGGCTGTGGTGGCCGCTTCGGCGGCGCGGCGGGCGGGTTCCCATTGCAGGGTGATGTGGCGGCGCTCGGCAAAGCCGGCGCTCCAGGCGAGCGTAGCAGCGAGCATGGCGCCAGTAGCCAGGATGAGGCCCGGTGCTTGTGCTCGCGCTTGTGATGGCGTCGGGGCAGGTGTCAGGCAGGCGCCAGCAAGGAGCCCGAGCAGTAGCAGGGGGCCGGGTTGGCCAGCGTGGCTTTCGAGGCACAGCAGGGCCAGCGCGCCGGCCAGACAACACAGGGCTGCTGGGCTTAACTGGCGCGGCAGCCGCCACAATAGGGCACCGAGCAAGCCGAGTTGAATCAGGCCGCCATCAAGCGCCTGCTGCAGCACGAGGTGATGCGCGTTTTCCGGGAAGCTAGGTACGGCGAGCCAAGCCGGCCAGAAGTTGCTTTGCTCAGGGATAACGTTGCCGGCTTCGCCAACACCATAGCCCCACAGCGGGCTGGCCAGCCAGGCCTGCACGGCGCCCTGCCACATGCCGGCGCGGCTGACGCCAGAAGGGCCGAACCAGAGCGCGCGTTCGAAGTCGATGGCAAACAGGAACTGCACTAGAAAGTAAGCCCCAGCCGCGAGGCCAAGGGCCAGGCCGCGGCGCTTGGGCATCAGGAGCACGATCCCCGCGCAGCCAATCATGACGGCGCTGGCGACCCATACCGCGTCAACTCGGTCGCGTACGTAGTGGAGAAG
Source organism: Planctomycetota bacterium (assembly GCA_027859175.1). Taxonomy (GTDB): domain Bacteria; phylum Planctomycetota; class UBA11346; order UBA11346; family UBA11346; genus GH22. Next base: position 9,152 of record JAQIBG010000319.1, read on the forward strand.
GCCGCTGCCGAGGGCCAGCGCGGCGAGGGTGCCGAGGCTGGGTACGGTCCAGCTGGTGGGGCGCTCCTTGTCGATGCCGGCCCAGGCCAGGGCTAAGCCACCGATGGCGGCGCCGACGACAAAGTTGGGATTTCCAAACGGGGCTTCCTGGCCGAGACGCAATAGGGTGCCCCAGTTGTTGGCGCCGGTGCCGATGGTGCCGATTACACCGAGCACCAGCAGCCAGCAGCAGCACTGGCCGAGGGCGGCGGGCAGGTGGGGCAGGCGTTCGCGCCAGCTGAGAACCGCGAGGGCGGCCACCACAGCAGCGAGCCGGTAGGCGCTCAGCGCGCCGCCATGCTCCCAGCGGCCGGTGCGCAGGAAGGCGACCAGGAGCGGCCAGAGGACCAACAGCAGTGCCCAGGGCAGGGGGTCGCGCAGTGTCCAGCCCGGTGCCCAGCCCTGACGCAGCCGCACCATCAGGGCCAGCGCAGCCGGAATCACGAGCAGGGCGGGGCCGTGCCCGGGTGCGGGGTAGCCGCTGAACCAGGCGACCCAAATCGAGGTAATAAAGCACGCAAAGAGCCCGAGGCCGAGCCATCCGGGCCTGCTGGTGTGCGTGCTGGCCGCGGTGACGTCTTGCTCAGCAACGCTCATGATGGCTTGACCCGGCCGGGCTTAAACGATGCCGCCGGCATCGGAAATCACGATGCCGCTCATCGCCATGCGCAGTTCTTCCGCGTTCGGGGCTGCCTTGAGGGCCACGTCTTGGGTGATTTTCCCCTGTTTAACCAGTATCGCGAGAACTTGGTTAAAGCTCCTGCAGCCATTGTCGGTGTCGGCTTTGATCGCGTCGTGGAGGCGGTTGTCTTCACCTTCTAGGATCAATTTGCGCACGATCGGGGTGTTGAACATGGTTTCCACCGCCGGCACCCGCCCAACCGCTTTGTCTTTGGCGCGCAGCAGTTTCTGATTCAGCACTGCGCGCAGATTGAAGCCGAGGCCGGTGCGAATCTGCTCGTGCTTTTCTTCCGGAAACAGGTCGAGGATACGGCCGATGGTTTGAGCGGCGCCAGAAGAGTGCACGGTGCCGAACACCAGGTGGCCGGTTTCGGCTGCGGTGAGGGCGGTCTCAAAGGTTTCGGCGTCGCGCATTTCGCCCACCAGCATCACGTCGGGGTCTTGGCGAACGGCGGCCCGCAGCGCATCTTTGAAGTCCATGACATCGATGCCGATTTCGCGCTGATTGATGATCGCGAGGTTGTCGTGGAACAGGTACTCGATCGGGTCTTCGATGGTGAGAATGTGGCAGCGGCGCTTGTTGTTGATGTCGCTCAAAATCGAGGCCAGCGTGGTGCTCTTGCCCGAGCCGGTCACGCCGCCAATCAACACCAAGCCCGCCTCGTATTCGGCAACCTTGGCGATATCGGCTGGCAGGCCAAGTTGCTCGTAGCTGGGGATCTCCAGGTTGACCTTACGGATCGCGGCCGAGAGATAGCCACGTTGCAGGAAGATGTTGCAACGGAAACGGCCGACGTCTTCCTGATACCACGCGAAGTCAACGTTGCCGCGGCTCCGCAGGGTGGCGAGTTGGTCTTCGGACAGCAGGGGCTCAAGCAGCTGTTGGGTCTGATCAGGCTCAAGCGAGCTGACGTTCTGCATGCGTGACAGCTGGCCGCTGACACGGAACACGGGGGGTTGGCCGACCTTCACGTGCAAGTCAGACGCGTTGTGCTTCACCATCATTGAGAACAGCTTGACGATTTCCATGCCACCTCCTGGGTCGGCAGTCTCGCCCGGCTGGGGATCGGGAACAAGACCCCAGCCACCCGCGCTGAGGGCAGTGTGGCAATGGCGAGCCTTACACCGCGCGCCGCTGTGTGCGGCGCCGCAAGCAAATGCGTCTGGAAGCCGCGATTGTGGCCTTAGGCTACTTACGTGGCAGACCTGACCGACCTTGTTGCCTTGGCGCGCCGACACGGCACCTACGACGTTGAAGCGTATGCCTTCGTTGGTGAGGGCTTGCGCCATGCCTCCAAGCATTTGGGGCGTGATGCCGCTGAAGGCTCAGACCGTCATCTGGATGCTCCCGAGTTAGTAGACGGTGTGCTCGACCTAGCTACCGCTCGCTTTGGACTGCTGGCCCGACAGGTGCTCCGGAGCTGGGGCCTGCGCCGCAGCGAAGACGTGGGCGCCATCACCTTCCACCTGATCGATGACGGTATCTTTGGCAAACGCGCCGAAGACAGCCTCGACGACTTCAGCGATGGCGTCGATTTCGATACCGCGCTGCTTGAGAAGGCACGAACTCGCGTCAGCCGGGCTTTGAGCTGATCTGGCGCCCTGGTGGGCGGTTCCTGGTTGTACTCCAGATAGTGCCCTTTGTGTGAGCACGCGCAGGTCCTGGGTCTTGGTACGCGCCTACGGTGCTTAGCAGGCTGTTGAAATACACCAGCCTGCTATCCTCAACAAAACCTTGGGCGACCTGCAGTCGCCATTTTCCAAGGTTTTCTTGAGGCGGCTCTTTACCCAGAGGGGTCTGCGACCCCCCTTCAACCCCCCGCAGGCTGTATTTCAACAGCCTGTTAGGTCCTGGGAACAGCCGGATTCGACGCATTGCGCATTGGGCGGGGTATCGGGGCAGCCGCCCCGCGTCTAAGCCTGCTTGCAGGCGTTCCAGGACCCAGGACCGGAATGCGCCGCTGGCCCCTAAGCGCCAAAAGGCGGGAGGCATCAACCCGCCAAGCTGAGCGATGCGCTGCACACGGTGACACGAGCCGGGCATAGACAAAACCCAGCGCGCGCCTGACAGTACCACCGTGAGCGACGAAGACAGACAGCAGGGCTTGATCGCACAGCTATGGACGCATGCCTGGGGCCGCGTGCTGATGATGGCTGCGACCGTGGGGATGGTGGCCTGGGCCCTGCGCGAAACCGCCGATGTCACCTTGCCGGTGGTCACGGCTGTGAGCCAGGTGCTGTTGCCGGTGGCGGTGGGCTTTACCATCGCCTACGTGTTCCAGCCGCTGATGGAGGGGCTGCATCGCCGTGGCTGCAATCGTCTGCTGGCTGCCGGTACCATCTATTTCCTGGCCGTGGTGTTGACGGTGTTGGTGGGGAGTTTTGCAATTCCGGCCATGGTCAGGCAGTCGGCCGATCTCATAGACCGCAGCTTCGCCGAACGACGCTTCCTCGACCTCGACGCAGATGGCCGCTGGGCGAGCCACGAACCGGTGCTGATTCCCGATGCTAACGGTTCCTTGGTGCATGATCGCAACGGTGACGAGATCGCTGATGTGGGCGAGACGCATTACCGCGCCGATGACCCGCGGGTAAAGGTGGCGCCATCAGTGGTGCACTCGGTTGCGTCTTGGGTTGATGAACAACGCCGCGATTTGCGGCGCATGGTCGACAATGAACTCGACGCGCGCGGCATGCGCTTTGTTGCCTTCTACGCGCAGGAAACCCAGGCCCTACGCGATGTGTTGGGCGATGCGATGCGCGTTGCAGCCGATGGTCACAGCGTGAGCCAATGGCCAGAGAGCTTGCAGGCGCAAAACCTGCCGGCGATCGACCTCGCCTGGGAGGGTTCTTGGCCCGGCGTGGAGCCCGAGGAGCTGGATGCGGTAGCGGCCGCGCTTCCCGAGCATCAGCGTGAGCGTTGGCGCCAAGTGGTGGCTTGGTACGGCCGCCTGTGGGCCTTTCAGCACCTGCAACTGCTCGCGGTATGGAATGGTGCCGAGCCTCCTCCGGCCCCGGCCATCGACATGGTGGCTCTGGCGCCGGCTGCGCGTGCGCATGCTGAGCGCGTTCTGTTCAATCCCGCAGCCCTGGCCGCGCGCTGGGCCTCCTTCGCTGCGAGCGAGGAGGCGGTCAATGAAGTGGCGCAACTGCAGATGCTGTCGCAGCTGCGAACGGCCGAACAGGGCGATCGCTCCTACGCCATCGCCTTGCTGAGTCGTTTGCATGGCAGCAGCGGCGGCGAGGCTTTATCGCAAGATCTGTTGGTGCGTGCTAGCGCACTTCTCCAGACCGGTTTGACCCACGCGTCTGATTTTATTGCGGCGCAGGCCAGTGATCTGGTCACCAATGTTGGCGCGGTGTTGGCCATTCTGCTCGACTTCTTTTTGGTCCCGATCTACGCCTTCTTTCTGACCTTGGCCATGCCCGGCATTCGGCGCACGGTGAAGCGTTACGTGCCGGTGCGGGGGCGTGAGCGCACCGAGCGGATTCTGCGCGAAATCGAACGCGCGGTGTCGGCCTTCTTCCGCGGGCGCTTGATCGTGTGTCTGATCTGCGCCGGGTTGGTGTGGGTTGGCTTTATGATCTGTGGGGTCCCCTATCCGCTTTTGTTTGGTCTCGTGATCGGCTTGGCCACGGCGGTGCCCTTGTCGGGCCTGCTGTTCCTGGTCCCGGCCTGCGTGTTAGTGATGGTAGACGGTGGCGACATGATGCTGTGGCGTCTTAGCGGCGCGGTGGCCACGTATGCCTTGGTCCAGACCCTGGAGATGACGGTGTTCACGCCCACCATCATGGGGCGCGAAGTGGAGCTGCACCCGGTGCTGCTCATCGTGGCCTTGCTGCTGTGCGGCAAGTTGCTCGGCATCCTGGGTTTGATTCTGGCGGTGCCGATTGCGGCCACCGCGCGCATCCTGCTGCGTGAGTTTGCCCTGCCGCAATTGCGCCGCAGCGCGGCCGTGCATGGCACGGCCCGAATCGAGCGGCCGCCCGACTAGCTGTCGGCTTGCGTGGCGTGGGCTTGCGTGGCGTGGGCTTCAGCCCGCGGTTAGCCTTTGTTCTCATGCCACAACCCCCGACTCACGTCATCGGTCCTGGCACAGTGGCTCATCGCGGGCTGAAGCCCACGCCACGGTTGGCTCTGTCCTCATGCCACCTCCTGACTCACGTCATCGGTCCTGCCACGGTGGCTCATCGCGGGCTCCGGGTAATGGCATCCTGCTTGAGTGCAGGCTGCTGACTTCATGATCCCGCCGTGAACAGCATCCACCGCATTCTCGACGCGAATGGCAACCGGGCCGCCGAGGGCCTGCGCGTGCTCGAAGAGGTCGCGCGTTTCGTGCTCGATGATTCGGCCCTCAGCGCCCGCGCGAAAGACCTGCGCCATGCGCTGCGTGCAGCGGTGCCGGCAGCGGCGGTGGCGGGGCGCGATACCGCAGGCGACGTTGGGACCACGATCCAAGCGGCAGATGAAGCCACGCGCCGCAGTCTGCATGCCCTCATCCGCGCCAACGCGGCCCGCGTGCAAGAGGCGCTGCGCGCGCTCGAAGAGTTTGCCAAGCTCAGTAACGCTGAGCTCGCGTCGTGTTGCGAGCGCACCCGCTATGGCAGCTACGATCTCGAGCGCGATCTCCTGGCGCGTCTCCCGGTGACCCGTTTGTGGCAGGGCCGGCTCTATGTGCTGGTCGATACGGGGTGCACCGATGATCCCGTTGCGGTGGCTGCTGCAGCGGCGCGCGGCGGCGCGTGTGCGATTCAGCTGCGCGCCAAAGGCCTCGATTCACGGGCCTATCGTGAGCTGGCGGCCCATGTGCGCGACGCGGTCGGCGACCAGGCTCTGTTTGTGGTTAATGATCACGTGGCCTTGGTGGCCGAGCTTGGTGCGGCAGCAGTGCACGTCGGGCAAAGCGACTTGCCGATTGCCAGCGTCCGCGCGGCGGTGGGCCCGCTGTGCGCGATTGGCCACTCCACCCACAGTCGCGATCAAGTGTGCGCGTCGCAGGCAGACGGGGCCGACTACATCGGCATCGGGCCGATGTTTGCGACTGGCACCAAGCCAGCCGAGCCGGTGCGTGGCCCAGCCTTATTGGCGGCTGCCAGCGATGTGATTCGGGTGCCCAGCTTCGCCATTGGCGGGCTGACCGCGGAGCGCATTGCCGAGCTCAAGCCGGGTCTGCCGCATGGCGTGGCGGTGGCGGGGGCGGTGTGCCGGGCGGCCGATCCCGAGCGCGCGTGCGCTGAGTTGTGTGCGCTGCTGGAGCCCTGATGGCTGACAACGACGAGGCTGTCTACAAGCCGCGCCACTGGCAGCGGATGCTGGTGGTGCAACTGCTGCAGCTGCCGGCGGTGGGCCTGGTGCTGGCTTCAGATTACACGGCGGCGCTGTGGGTGGCCGGTCTCTATGGCTCGGTGGTATGCTGTGCTGGCACCGATAGCGGCTGGCGCTGGCGCAACCGCCTGTTGGTGGCGCAGGCGGCGGCATGGTTGCTGCTGCCGCTTCTGTTTGCCTGGTAACGCAACAAGCCCCCGGTGATCCGGAGGCTTGGCGTACAGGCAGCAGGCAGGCGCGGGGCCTATTCCAACTGCTTGTGGATGTAATCGATGATGTCGGCGATCTTCTCCATGCCCTTTTCGCCTGGCTGGGGGCCAGAGAAGGGTACGTCGAAGGCGTCTTCCAGATCCATCACCACTTCGGCAATGTCGAGGTCGTTGTCGGTGATTTCGGGGATCAGCACCTGACCATCGTAATCAAAATCGGGATCCTCGGTAGGCAGCGGCAGGGCCGGCAGCTTGTTACACAGGATCTCGATCACCTCATCGCGGATGCGCTTGCGGTCCATATTAGGCTCTCGAACTACCGGCTCAGCCGGTGAACCGCTTGAAGATGATCGACGCGTTATGACCACCGAAGCCCAGATTGTTGCTCAGGGCATAGTCCGCCTGCTGCTCGCGCGCCTGGTTGGGCACGTAGTCGAGATCGCAGTCGGGATCGGGGTTCTCGTAGTTGATCGTCGGCGGGATGATGCCGGTTCTCAGCGCCATGATCGACGCCAAGCCTTCAATGCCACCAGCGGCGCCGAGGGTATGACCGGTCATGCTCTTGGTGCTCGACACCGCAAGCTTGTAGGCGTGCTCACCGAACACCCGCTTGATGATCATGGTCTCGGTCATGTCGTTGTACTTGGTCGACGTACCGTGGGCGTTGATGTAGCCCAGTTGGTCGGGGTTGATACCCGCGTCTTCCAAGGCCAGCTGCATGCAGCGAGCGCCTGCAGTGCCTTCTGGATCAGGCGCCGTTTCATGGTGCGCGTCACCCGTGCAGGCGTAACCGGCCATTTCGGCTAAGATGTTGGCACCACGGGCCTTGGCGTGCTCATACTCTTCGAGGATGAGGATGCCCGAGCCCTCGGCGATCACGAAGCCATCGCGCCCGGCGTCGAACGGACGCGAAGCTTTCTCTGGCTCGTCATTGCGCGTGCTCAGCGCCTTGATGCTGTTGAAGCCAGCCACACCCAGCTTGCTGATCGGCGCTTCGGTACCGCCGGTGATGGCGATATCGCATTGGCCGTAGCGAATGTGGTGGAAGGCTGCGCCAATGCAGTGGGTAGCCGTGGCGCAAGCCGTCGTAATGGCGTAGTTGGGCCCCTTGGCACCGAAGGCGATGGAAACGTCACCAGCAGAGCTGTCGACTATCATCTTCGGCACCAGGAAGGGACTCACGCGGCGTGGGCCGCGATCCAACATGACCTTGTGCTCGGTTTCGATGGTGTTGATACCCCCGATGCCCGAACCAATGATGGTGGCAACACGGAATGGGTCTGCCCAGTTCTGGTAATCCAGTCCGCTTGAACGGACTGCCTGTTCGGCAGCGTTCAATGCCAGGAGGACGAAACGATCCTTCCGGCGTGCGGCGCGGTCATCCCCACCCACGAGTTCTGCATTCGTCGCCTTCACGGCGCCACCAAAGCGGGTGCCGAAACCTTCGGTATCGAAGGAGTCGATCATCCCGATTCCATGACGGCCCGCGATCAGCGCTTCCCAGAAGCTCGCGGTATCATTGCCGTTACAGGCGAGGACGCCTGCACCGGTCACCACCACGCGACGCTCAGCCATTCTTTTCGGCGACCTTGCTCTCGATGAAGGTGATGATGTCACCAACTGTCTTCGGGCCTTCAGCCTGGTCGTCTTCCAGCTTGATGCCGAAAGCGTCCTCGAGATCCATCATGATCTCAGCGATATCTAGGCTGTCTGCGCCCAGATCGGCAACAACGTTGCTAGCTTCGGTGATGCCACTGCTGTCCTTAGACAGACGCTCGGCGATGATCTCAATAACCTTGGTCTGGACGTCGCTCACGACTGCTCCCGTCAAAGTGGGTAAGGGGCCACTCGGGCCCGCGGAGGCCGGATATTGAAGCTTGCGCACCAGGGGTCAAGTCATCCGGGGGAAAAGGTGCTCTCGGTGCCTGTGCGCTCGCTGTTCTATGCAGAGCGCAGATAGGTGCTTCCGTCGCCGCTAGGAGGGGCTCAGATGGCTCGTCTTGGAGGCAGCCGTGCTCAATCAGGTAGACACGATTCGGGTGGTATTACTCGACGTAGACGGGGTTTTGACCGCTGGGGGCCTCGGTTACGGCACCGGCACCGACGAGCACAAGGTGTTCCATGCGCGGGATGGTCACGCGATCAAATTGGCCATCGCAGCGGGCCTCCGAGTGGGGGTGGTGAGTGGTCGTGATGGCGACGCAATCATGCGTCGGGCACGCGAATTGGGCTGTGATCCGGTTTTGTTGGGCATTGGCGACAAGGTCGCGGTGGTCCAACAGTGGCTTGATCAGGTTGGCCTGGATTGGCCTCAGGTGGCCTTCGTTGGCGACGACCTGCCCGATCTCAGCTGCGTCAAGAAGGCCGGCCTCGGGGTGGCCGTGGCCGATGCTGCGCACGGTCTGGCGCGGCATGCCGACCACGTCACGCGTGTCGCAGGAGGCTGCGGTGCCGTGGCCGACCTGCTGACCGATCTGTGCCGCCTGCAGGGCCGTGCGAGCCAGGCTGGGGCCACCTTACATGGTTGAGCAGGACACAGCTCAGCCGGTGCTGCTGGCCCTGCTGACGCTTGGCCTGCTGGCCCTGTCAGCCTGCGGGGAGCCGCCAGACCTGCCGCCAGCCGGCGCCAAGGGTGGCATTATCCACCTGTGGCGGGGCGGGGTTGCTAAGCCAACTGAGATCCGCTGTCGCCAGGTGCTCCAGGACGGTCCAAGGCCCGATGCCATGCAATTGCACGGTCTGAGGGTGGCGATGCCGCTGCAAGACGGCCTGTTGTATCTGGAAGCCGAGCAGGGCGCCTACCGCGCCACCAGCCCCGAGCCCTTGGTGCTCGAGCCCCCTGTACGCCTGCACGGCTGGCTAGCCGGCAGCGCCTGCACCGGCACCGCCCAAGGCATGCAAGTGGTGGCAGGTGGCGACGACCTACTGCTGACAGGAGTTAGCCTAGTGCACGCCGGTCAGCACCAAAC
>JAQIBG010000356.1 GCA_027859175.1 Planctomycetota bacterium
CGCCACGGTGCGCGCGGCGGCGCTGCGGTCACCGAGTCGATACGAAAAGTCTAAACCCACTTCGAGTTCAACCCGGTCGCCATCGAGGTCTTGCCAGGCCTGCCCCACACTGCCGCCCACGCCCGAGCTCGCCAACTCCACAAAGAAGTCGAGGCGCGGCAGCAAGCCATTACGCGTGCGCACCACTTCCAGCCGCCGCTGCTCAAAGCGCATCCGCGCCTCTTGCAACTCCGGGCGTTTGGTCTGCGACAGGGCAATACGCTCGCCTAGGGTACCCAGCTCGCCTGGGCTTATCGCGGCATCGGTGGTGAGCGTCACCTTACGATCAAAATCAAGGCGATCGAAGGGTGTCACCAAACGCAACAAGCGCAGGCCGGAACCAGCTCGTTCGCTACGCGCCTGAATCAAAGCCTGCTTGCGCCGCGCCACCTCCGAGCGCGTGGCCGCCGCGTCGCTGCGGGCCGCGCCCCCCACTGCGATGCGAGCCAAGGTGTCGTCACGCTGGCGCTCAGCCACGCGCAGGCTCTCGTCCACAATCGCAATGCGCTCGCCTGCCTGCACCAAACGCCAATACGCGATTTCGGTTTCTGCCACCACGGCCTCGGCAAAGGCGCGCAATTCAGCCCGCGAAATATCGGCCTCAATCGCGGCCTGCCGAATCTGCGCCATGTTCACTGCCGGGCCAAAGCCACGCAGCAAGGCCTGCGTCACAGTCAGGCCAATACGGCTTTCTGAAACATCGGCCGCGCCCGTGAGTTCGGTGTCGGTTTGCTCGGCGCGCAACTCCAGAGCGGTGCCACTTGGCAAGGCCTGCCGCAGCCCCAGCGTGAGCTCGGTTTCGTCGGTCTCGATATCGGCGCCAAGAACCTGCGTCTCGTCGCGCGCCAAGCTGGCCCGCGCAAACACCTCTGGGTCGTAGACGCCGCGCTCGATGTCTTCGAAGGTTGCCGCAATCGTCGGGTCAAAGCGCCGCACGCGTAGATCTCGGTTGTTGGCCACCGCCAAGAGCACGGCGTCTTCGACCCGAATCACGAGGCCGCCCGACTCATCGTAGGTCGCCGTCGGCAAGGCTTGGGCAGCCTCTACGGGCACCGCATCCGTGCGCGGATCGGCATCATCATCAGACGCATCGGGCTCCGTGCCAACCGCCTGCCCCGCACCCGAAGTTTCAGACGCAGCAGGCACCGTTTCTACAGTCGGATACCAGCGATCGGCGCCACAACCGCTCAGGCCTAGCACCAGTACCAACGCGCCAAGCCACCGCATCACGCCCCCTGTGTCCGCGCAGCGCGATCGGGGTTGGCAAAGGAATACAGCACCGGAATCAACAGCAGGGTAATCACGGTCGACGCGGCCAAGCCGCCGATCACCGCGCGCGCCAAGGGCGCCTGGGCGTCGGCACCCTCGCCAATGCCCAAGGCCAGAGGCAGCAGGCCCAAAATCGTAGTCGCCGTGGTCATCAAAATTGGTCGCAAACGTCGCCGCCCGGCTTCGGCCAAGGCCGCCATGGTGGGCATGCCCTCGGTGCGCAGGCGGCCAGCCTGATCAACCAACAGAATCGCATTATTGACCACGATACCGCCCAGCATAATGCAACCGATGCCCGACTGCAGGTTCATGGTGCTGCGGGTAATATACAGGGTCACCAACACGCCAATAGCCGCCACCGGCACACTGAACATCACTACCAGCGGATCGCGCAGGCTCTCGTACTGACACGCCAGCACCATGTACACCAGCAGCAGAGCCAGTAGCAAACTGAGCCCCAATTCACGCGCCGACTTACCCTGCTCTTCATAGCTGCCGCCCACCCGCACCTGATAGCCGGCCGGCAATGGCATCGCCGCCAGCGCTTGCTCCAAATCTTGCGCCACCGAGCCCGGGTCGCGGCCGTCGAGGTTGAGACTCACCGTTATCGCGCGCTGCTGATCCTTACGAATAATTTTGGCCGGCCCAATCCCCGCCTCCACGTGCATCAGATTGCGCAATGCCACGGCCTCGCCGCCCGGCACCGAGATCGTCTGCGCCAACACCGCATCGAGCGTGAGGTGTTCGATATCGGCTACTTGAATTCGAATCGGCACCGATTGCCCCTGCGGGCGGTAGTCGCCAGCCAGGCGGCCGGCCAGCGCGGCCTCCAACACCTCGGCCACTTCACGCACGCTCAAGCCCATGTCGGCCACCTTGGCGCGATCGATGGTGAGGTGCTGCTGCGGCACGCTGTCTTCCAAGTCGTCTTCGGTATCGGTGACGCCGGCAATGCCTTCAGCGATTGCAGCCACGCGCTGCGCCAAGTCTTCCAAAATCGGCAACTCATAGCCGCGAATCTCGACCTCAATCCCGGTGTCGCCGCCCAACAGGCGCTCGAGCAAGAACTGCCCCTGCGGCGCGCGCGTGCGCACTTCCACGCCCGCCACCTGACCCACGAGGCGCTTGCGTAAATCGTTGGCGATCTCGGTGTTCGACCGGTCACGCCCGGCAATCGGGCCCACATTCAGCGAAATATCGGTGCTCGCCGAGGCCCGCCCGCGGCCGCCACTGGCACTCACATTGGTCACCGCCGATTCGATCTCGGGCACGGCATCAAACACGATCTGCTCAATCTTTTTGGCCTGGCGATCTGCCACTGCCAAACGCGTGCCCGACTCAAACGTGCCCGACACCCGCACCGAACCCTCATCGCTCGGCGGCAAAAACTCGGTGCCGATGTGTGGCCACAGGGTCAAACTCGCCGCCAAGGCCACCGCGCTGGCGCCCAGGGTGACAAAGCGGTGGCGCAGAGCCCACGCCAACAGCGCGCCATAGGTGTGCTCCAGCGCCGTCAGGCCACGCCCCGAGGCCGCCACCAAACGCGCCACCAAACCTTGACGCACAGCTGGCATCTGCGCGGTGGCCTTACTGCCGTGCAGCAGGCGCGCCGCCAACATCGGCACCAAAGTCAGGGCCACCACCAAAGACGCGATCAGCGAATACACCACCACTAAGGCCAGTTCGCCAAACAGCAGGCCGGACACCCCAGCCACAAACAACAAGGGCAGGAAGATCACCAAGGTGGTAATGGTGCTGGCCACAATCGCACCGGCCACTTCGCTGGCACCGCTCACCGCGGCCTCGTGGGCGGTCTCATCATTCTCGTCGTGACGTCTGAAAATATTTTCCAGCACCACAATCGAGCTGTCCACCATCATCCCCACGCCCAGCGCCAAGCCGCCAAGGGTCATCAAGTTGAGGGTCAAGCCACCGGCATACACCAGGGCCATGGTCGCCAAAATCGACAGCGGGATCGCCACCGCAATCACCACGGTGCTGCGCACGCTGCGCAGGAAAAACAGCAGCACCAACACCGCCAACGCGCCGCCATACAATACCGAGCGCGCCACATTGGCGATACTGCGCTCAATGAAGTTGCCCTGGTTGATCACCGGCACCACTTTGATTTGCGGCAGCGCGCGATTGGTTTCATCTATCTCGGCCAAGATCTGGCGCGCCACCTCCACGGTATTGGCGTCGGCCTCCTTGCGAATCGCCACGCGAATTCCCAACTCGCGATCAACCCGCACCATGCGCGTCAAGCGCTCATAGGTGTCATGCACCGTGGCCACCTGATCGAGGCGGATCGCAGCGCCGTCACGCATCTCAATCACCGTTGCGCGTAACTGATCTAGAGATGCAAACTCGGCCGGCGCCCGCAGCACCACCTCCAAGCGGCCCTGCTCAATCGAGCCGGCCGGCAAATCGAGATTGGCGTTGCGCAGGGCCTGAATCACCGCCTGCGGCGCCAAGCCAAGGGCCTGCAAGCGGTCTGGATTGAGCTCAACCCGAATCTCGCGACTATAGCCACCCCACAGGTCAACCTGGGCCACGCCGGGCAAGCGCGCAAAGCGATAGCGCACTTGGCGCTCCACGATGTCATTGAGCTCCACCGGGTCGAGATCACTCGATGATATGCCCAGCAGCACCACCGGGAAACTCGAGATATCAAACTTACGAATCTGCGGTGGATTAATGCCGTCGGGCAGTTCGCTGAGCTCTTCTTCGAGCCGCGCCCGGATATCGCTCACCGCCACGTCGAGGTCGGTCCCCCAGGCGAAGGTCGCACGAATCTGGCTGCGCCCCTCCGACGACTCCGAACTGAGCTCGGTGACGCCGGGCACCGTGTTGATAATTTCTTCAACGATCTGCGTCACCAGGCGCTCAACCACGGCCGGGTCGGCCCCCTCGTAGCTGGTGCGCACGCTCACGGTGGGCACTTCCACCGCGGGCAACATGTCGATGCGCAGGCGGGCCGTGGCCGCCAAGCCCAGCACCACCACCATCAAGCCGATCATGGAGGCAAAGATCGGCCGCTCGACGGCAAAACGCGGCAGATTCATCGCCGCGCCCCGGTACTGACTGCGCTTACCCACCGGGGCTTCCAGCCGGCGCCGCCGCAGCGGGCTGCTCGGGCTTTGCTTGTACCTCTGCGCCCTGATCAGCGCCGCCTTCAGCGATCGCAATGGCGCCATCCTCACCAATCAGGTGATGCCCCAGGGTCACCACGCGATTGGTCAGGCCCGCACCCGTCACCTCCACCATGCCAGCGTCGCGCAAGCCCAAGCGAACCGGCACCCGGGTGGCATGGGTGCCGTCGGCCGCCACCGCATACACCGCTGGCTCGCCGCTGCGCGACACCAAAGCGTCAACCGGCACCAAGCGCACGTTGTCATGGCGGTCTAAAGCGAGCTCAGCGCGCACAAACATGCCCGGCTTGAGCCGACGATCGGCATTGGGCACCAGCAGCGCCACCTGCGCCTGGCGCGAAGCCGGATTAAAGTTGGGCGCAATCTTGGCGACCGTGGCCGGGAAGCCGTGCCCGGGGTAGGCGTCGGTATGCAACATGGCGGTCTGCCCCAAGGCAATCTGGCCATAGCTCGACTCGGTCACCTGCAGCACCGCCTGCACCGGGTCAACCTGCAGCACGGCAATCACCGGGCCGCCCTTGGCCACGGCCTCACCGGCATCTACCCAGCATTCAGACACGGCACGTTCCTCATCATCGCCATCCCAGGTGGCGATGATCTTGGTTTCAGCCAGGGCGGTGGTCGCTTCGGCCACCCGCGTTTGCGCCCGCACTACCTCGGCCTCGGCCACCGCAATGGTGGCCCGTGCCGCCAGCAGCTCGGCCTCGCGCTGATCGCGTTCTGACTCGGCAATCACGCCACGCTCGATCAATTGTTTGGCCCGCTCGGCGGCGCGTTCGGTCAGGCTCAGGGTGCTGCGCGCCGCGCCCACCTTAGCCTGCGCCACCAGCACCTCGGCCTCGGCCGCCGCCAAAGCCTGCTTGAACGGAGCGTCTTCCATCTGCGCCACCACCGCGCCCTTGGTAACCACATCGCCCACCGCGAAGTGCACCGCCTGCAAGCGCCCGGCCACCTGCGAAGCCACCACCACCGCGTCGATCGCGGTAAGCGTGCCCGGCACCTGCAAACGCTCGACCACGGTGCCGGTTGTCACCGGCGCCACCGCCACCGGAGCCGGCGGCCGCGAGCGATCGCGCTTGCCGCCCTCAGCGCCCGCCTCCAGCGCACGATTAGCGATAGCCCAGCCGAGGCCGGCCAGCGCCAGCACCACCACCCCCGCCGTCACTTTCCCCATCAGGCCCATCGCCATCAGCGTCTCCCGACGCCGCAGTGTGTGGTGGCTAACGGGGCTGCAATCAGGAAGGGTGGGGG
>JAQIBG010000429.1 GCA_027859175.1 Planctomycetota bacterium
ACGCCACTCCGCGATGCCATCGGCCCCGAGGAGGTCGCGCCACCGCTCGGTAAAACCAAAGGCCGGTGCGATCAATAAAAACGCTGCGGCGCGCGCAACTCGGCCCTCGGCCGCCAACAGCGCGGCCGTGTAACCACCGAGGCTTGACCCAGCCAGCAACAAAGGCTGGCCATCGTCAGGCACCGCATCCACCGCGGCCTGGGCCCGATCCCGATAATTCTCCATGGTCATGCGCGGAAAGTCGCCGCCATCGAGCTCCGGTACCGTGCACGTCACCAGGTTCGAAGCCAAATGATCACGCAAGATCGCCGCCTTGGCGCTCTGCGGGCTCGACCCGAATCCATGCAAATACACGAGATGATAGTGCGTCATGCGAGTTGCTTACGCGCCTCCGCCATGGCTGCACTGGTGATGCTGTAATGCGTGGCCGTCCACTTTACCTCGCCGCCCTGCAGCAAGAATATCTGCGGGCTCTGGTGCACCCGCTCTAAGGCCTGGGCGATGTGATTACTCACCGGGCGATGCGTCTGCACGATCACAATCCCGATGGTGTCGTCCTGGCCGGCGAGATAGGCGTCAACCTGCTCCTTGGCGGCATGCGAAATACCGCAGGTTTGCGAATGTTTGAACAACCACGCTGGCTCTGAGCCTGCGATCATTGCGTCGACTTCAGCGGTTTCTTCCAGTTGCTGGTAACTCATGGCTCCTCCTCTTGGGTGGGCTGTGCATCATCCGATACGGGCCCCGTTGCATCTAGTTGGGTCTTGGTGATATGAATCGCTTCGTCGCGGGCTGCCAGTTGCGCGAAATCGGCGTCGGCATCGAACGCCACCTCGGGCGGAAACAGCAGCGCTGCAACCACACGGCCATCGGCATCGCAACTGCACAGCAACTGCGCTGTGTCGAGGCTCGGCGGCTTGGCTTCAAGCGCGCGGGCTACCGCAGCCAAGCGCGCGGCATCTAAGGTGGCAATCACGCGCCACAGGTCGCCCTGCGGCCGGATCGACCAGCCCTCGCCCACAACGATGGTGGGCCGCTCGGCAGGATTGGCCACCAAACGCACCGCGCCTGATGCCGGCAAAGCCGCCACCAGAACCGGTGATAGCCACGGCAGCGCCTCGGTTTCGAGCGCCAGCACGTTCACACGCCCCGCACGCCCGAGCCAACCACGACCACGCCATGGGGCAATCACGCCTGGGATAGCCGCGCGCGCCAGCTCGATCCGCCAGCGGCCATCAGCACTGCGTGGGTCGAGCGCGGCACCCACCGAGCCGGTCCAATCGCGCGGCAAGGGCGCTTGCAGTTGAGCCGCCGGTAAGCGCGCCTGAATCGTCACCAAATCAGATCGCCACGTCGCCTCAACCTCATCGCCACTACTCAGCCGGCCGTGTCCATCGTGATCAAGGCTGACCTCCAAGTCTGCCTCGCGCAGGCCCCAGATATCCCAGCGCAGACTGACATTGCGCGCGCTCGCGCGGCCACCCCAGGCACCATCACGCCGCACCAAACGTGCGCTGGTGATGTGCCCGGTCTCAATCGCAACAGGCCGAAGGACTGCCACAAAAGGCGCCACATCCATGTCATCAATCGCCAATTCAAGGCGCCCATCGGCCGCATACTGCCAGGCCAAGACCTGGTCTGCGCCATGATGCCGGCCTGTGAGCTGCCAGGCGTCACCGAGCTGCCAGCGGCATTCGCCGCCGGGCAGGGCTTCAGCCAACACCGGCCAGGGCACACTCGACCACGGCGCTGGCAACAGGGATCCCAACAAACCGGGTGGGCGCAGGCTGTCCCAAGTGGCTTCGCCGCCATTGCGCCCAGCCAGGAACTCGCCGCCCTTCAGGCTTCCGCGCAGATTGTCGTCAAGCTGCCCTCGCAGGCGCAACTCGGTACCGTTCCAACTGCCCGTGAATGCTGCGGTGCCGCCGTCCCAGCTGCCACGCAGTTCAAGTTCGTATTCACCCGCTGACACCACCCGCACCGAACTACCCTGCAGCTTGGGCTGCGGCGGCACCGCCATCGCCAAGCCAAGGGCAAGTCGGGGATCGTCATTGAGCAGCAGTGCCAGCAGTTGCTGCATCGGCGCCGAACCGGCGGTAATCTCGCACCGCAGATCCGCATCCGATGCCTGCAGTGCCAGCATCAAGCTCGGCGTTGCGTCGCGCCATTGGACCTCAAGCACGGCCGACCCACGACTCGCGTTCACCACCAAACGCTTTACGGGCCAGGGATGGTCGCCGGGCCAAGCCACCTGTAGCGCCACCGCATCAGGCTGCACTCGCACAGACTCAAGCACCACCGCAGACGGCAATTGCCGCCATAGCGCCTCATCGACCTCGACGCTATACGCGCTGAGAACCTGACGCAGCAGTGCCAGATCAAGCGGCTGGGCCTGTTGCAACGCGAACACCGGAGCAGCCGCCGTACCGGAAAGCGTCCAAGCGTAGCTGATGTCACCCCAGGCAAAGGCGACTTGCCCACTCACGCCTGAGCCGCTGCGCTCGATCGCGACCTCTGTGTCGGCCAGCATCAGGCCCGGCAGATGCAGTTGCGCATCGCGTATCGTGACACTGCCGCCCTCACCTCGCCCTGGCGGCAAGTCCGCGAGTGCTGCAGCCAGATCACGTAGGAAGTCAGCGTCATCCAAGCCGAGGTGCAACTCCGCACGTTCAAGCTCGAGCCGCGCGCTGCTGCGATCGGCGCGCAGGGCCGGCACCGTCAACACGGGGCGGTGCTCGCCGTGCACAGTTAGATCGGTGATCTGCACTTGGCCCAGACCATCTAAGGCCACATCGCCCACCACCAGGCTGCCCGGCATGCCATAACTATGCTGCCAAGCGTGCGCCATGCGCCGCTCGATGCCGTCACCCAGCACAAACAGCGCCAGGCCACCAGCCAGCAACACCGGCAGTGCCAACACCGGCACGGCCAGGAGTACGCGGCGTCGCATCGCCGGCTTCATAGGAAAATGTTCCCTTGGAGCATCGCAGCAGTGTTAGCGGCCCTGCTCAGGCGCAAGGGCACCGTGCCCTTGTACTGGCCAAGGCGGCGGCGAGCATCCCAGCTATGCGTTTCACCAAGATGCACGGCTGCGGCAACGATTACGTCTATCTGGACCTCTGGGAGCAAGCCGCCCCCAGTGACCCGGCGGCCCTGGCCCGTGCGGTGAGCGATCGTCATCGCGGCATCGGCGCCGATGGCCTGATCTTGATCGGCCCCAGTGCGCAGGCCGATGCCCAGATGGTCATGTTCAACGCCGACGGCTCCCAGTCTCAGATGTGCGGCAATGGCCTGCGTTGCGCCACCCGACTGGCCTGGGATCACGGCCACCTGAGCAGCCCCGTGGTGCGCGTGGAAACCGGCGCCGGCATTCTCGACTGCACCTGCCTGCTGACCGCAAGCGGGCGCTGCGAACAGGTGCGGATCGCCATGGGCCAACCGCGCCTCGATGCACCGGCGATTCCCGTATCGGCCAGCGGCGAACCACCTCTTTCGATCGACCATGGCGTAGACCAACTCCCTGCGGCCATCGTGATCGGTATGGGCAATCCGCATGCGGTGCTGTTTGTTGACGACCCTGACACCGCACCCGTCACCACGGCCGGCCCCGTGATCGAACGCCACCAAGCCTTCCCCGAGCGCACCAACGTCGAATTCGTGGCGCGCCTGGCCGATGAAAATGGACTCAGCGTGCTGCGACAACGCACCTGGGAGCGCGGCAGTGGTGAAACCGAAGCCTGCGGCACCGGCGCCTGCGCGGCCACGGTGGCAGCCATGCTCACACAGCGTATTCCCTACGGCGAGGCCATCGTCCGCCTTAATGGCGGCGACCTACGTGTGAGCTGGGACGGGCACGGTACTGTGTTCCTGCAGGGCGAAGCAGTCACGGTTTTTGAAGGCGATTGGCCCTGACCGGATGGCGAGCAGCGCTTACTTGTGGTCGGTATCGTCCTGGTCCACGCGTCTATCGTCCTGTCGCAATTGAGGGCACTGCCGCTAGCATCAGGGGTCATGACTCGCATCGCAGCCCCGGCTCCTGCCCACGTTTGGGCCGACGCCAATATCCGCCCGCGCTACCCCATAGAGATCGCTGATTGGGTCTGCCATCAAGACGCGCCCGCAGCCGGCCCGGTGTTCCAACAGCTGCGCTGTGCCTTCTCTCTGAATCAAGCCACTAGGCTCACGCTCATGGTCAGCGGCGATCAACGTTTCGTACTACGCTGTGATGGACAGCGCGTCGGCATGGGGCCCGACCGCAGCGATCTGGGCCATTGGGCCTTCCACTGTTATCAGCTCGACCTGCCCGCCGGCGATCACCGCCTGGATGTACGCCTCGATCACCTCGGTACATTCGCCCCGATGGCCCAACTCAGTTGGCGCCCTGGCTTTATCTGCGCCTGTGACCAAGTCCCTGCCCTGAACACCGGTAGCGGCGCCTGGCAGGCAGCATTAATCGACGGCATCACCATGACTAGCGCGCCCCAGGGCGTGTTTGGCGCCGGACCGCGCTTCATGCTCGACCACGCACAACTCAGCGCACCAGAACGCTGGTCCCCCGCCGTGAGCGTGCGCGGCCCGGTGACCCATCAACTCTGGGGCGAGCGCACGCCCGGCTGGCGCCTGGAGCCCAGCCCGCTGCCTGAACAATTACATCGACCGATCCCGCACGGGCGGGTGCGCAGCGTTGACTCGGCACAAGACGGCCCGTTTCAAGAAGGCCCAAACCCAGCATGGGACGCTGCCTTGGCGGGCACCACCCCACTCACCCTGCCGCCGAACTCGCAACATCGGATTGTGATCGATGCCGAAGAATACCGCTGCGCCTTCACCGAACTGCGCTGCGGCGGTGGCGCTGGCGCCAGTATGGATCTCAGCTGGTGTGAGAGTCTGCTCGACGACCCAAGCAACCCGCACTGCAAGGGTCAACGCGATGCCGTCGACGGCAAATACTTCAGCGGCCATGGCCACCAATACCTGTGCGACAGCAGCCCAGAGCAAGTATTTGCACCACCGTGGTGGAGCGCTGGGCGCTTCATGCTCCTGACCGTGACGTGCGGAGCGGAACCCGTCACAATCACCGGCCTGCAGCTGCATGAAACGCGGCTCCCGATTGCAGCAGACGGCGCCTGTGCCGGCGATGATCCAGCGATTCCCGCCATTGTGGCGATCAGTGAACGCGCCTTGGCCATGTGCAGCCATGAAACCTATATGGACTGCCCCTTCTACGAGCAGCTCATGTACGTGGGCGACACCCGCATCCAAATGCTGGTCCACTATTTGCTCGATCATGATGCCAGCCTGCAGCGCCGCGGCATCGATCTGTTTGCTTGGTCGCGAGCCGACACCGGCTACATCTGCGAGCGCTACCCCAGTCACAGATGGCAACTCAGCTGCACCTTCTCGCTGATCTGGCCGCTGCTGGTGCGCGACTTCGCCCTGTGGCGCGACGACTCCGCGCTGGTTCGCTCATGGTTGCCCGAACTGCGCGGCTTGCTCGATCAGTTTGCGGCTCACGCCAACGCAGACGGCCTCCTCGGCCCCCTACCCGGCTGGTCCTTCGTTGACTGGGTTCGCTCGTGGCCGGTCGGCAACCCGCCCGGCGCCTGCGATGGCATCAGCTCGATCATCAATTTATTCTATGTCCTCGCGCTCGAAGCCGCGGCCGATTGCGAAGCTTGGTATGGCGATCAAACCCGGCACGCGCCGCTGCTGGCGCGGGCCCATCAACTGCGCGACACCATTCGTGCGCGATTCTATAAGCACCAACGCGGACTCTACGCCGACGACGACAGCGGCACCACCTGGAGTGAGCACGCCCAGTGCTTGGCGATTCTCTGCGTCTGTACGCCCGAGGATGAACGGCGAACTCTGTTCACGCACATGTGCGCTGCCACAAACCTCGAACGCTGCACCTATTATTTTACACACTATCGCCACGAAGCCTACGCCCGCTGCGGCGCCGGCGAGATGATCCAACACGAACTCGCCGACTGGCGCGCCCTGGCCGAGCAAGGCTTTACCACCACGCCAGAAAACCCCGAGCCCAGTCGCAGCGATTGCCATGCCTGGGGCGCACATCCACGTTACCACCTCGTGTGCTCATTGCTGGGCCTACGCCCGAGCGCAGCCGGCTTCGCACGGCTCGAACTCAAGCCCAGCCCCGGCAGCTATCAGCACCTCTCAGCCACGGTGCCCCATCCACGCGGGCCACTGCACGCCGAACTCACGCGCGACGGCGACACGGCCAACCTTGCCATCACCAGCCCAGTACCGATTGACCTTGTTGGCAACGCGGGCAGCGAAAGCTACCCAGCCGGCAGCCATCGCATCGCCATCACGCTTCCGCAAGCTTGATGAGCCGCTCGGACGGGCCAAAAGCCCTACAGGGTAATCGCGCTCGGGGCGCCACAGGCTGTGCAGCAGCCATCGTTGCCAAGGCTGTCACGACGACTCCGACCGCTGCTGCGCCACACCAAGGTGGCACCACAGCCACACAGGGTGTGGTTATCGCCGTGGCCGTAACAGGGCAGTGCCGACGGTAACGCCGCGCACGCCGCCTGTTCCCAGGCCGCCAACTCCGCACCAACCGCAGCGATGGTGCGCTGCGCCTGCACATGCACGGCGGCGACCGCGTCCCAGGGCAAATCGGCCGGCGGCGTATTGGGAAGCCCCAAAACCACCTCAACGTGGCGCCCACCTCGCATGATTGCGGCCGCGTGCTGACCCGGATTATCACCGATCATCAGCACCCAGGCGCCTACTTCATCAAGCAGACCCTCAAGCGCATCGGCGGGGCCATGGCCAGCCGTTGCCACCGCCAGTACGCCAATGCGGTGCTCGCGTAATTGCGCTACCGAGCGCGGATACAGCAGACTCTCGCTCCAACACGCAAACACGCCATCGGTGCCGGCACGCTCTTGGGCTGCGGTCAATAAGGCCGGCCCCAATTCACGGCGGAAGCTGCGCTCCTCAGAGGCGTCAATTGCGCCATCAAAGCTGGCGCCGTCACGGCTGCCAATCGCCAGTAAGCGGGCCCCGGGGCGCCAATGCCACAAGGGCAGTTTTTCGACATTTTGCGGGACCAATTGCACCGCGCTGCCATCGAAAGGATTATCCATGCCGGTTATTCAAACAGGCGGCCGAGATGCGCGCAGGCATCTTCCGGCAAATTGGTGGAACGCGACAAGGCGATACCACAGCGCAGACCTTCCTGCACCACCTGCCGTTCCAGGTATTCATTCGACGGTGCGCCGGGCGGTAGACCAAAGATCGCGTAACGAATATCGGCGCCAGCCAAGGCCGGGTTATCAACCAAACTGCGTTGACGAATCCGCGCGGCGCTAACCAGGGCCATCGCTAGGGCGTCCATCTGCGAATACTGCTCGTCTAGGCCTTGCGCATTAATTGCCAGTTTGACGGCAACGCGCCGGCGGTAACCGCCCTGCATCAAGTGCGGGCCCGACATGTGCCCCAGCCCCAACTCCTGCAAACGCCGCAGCAGCAAGAAGTCTTCAGCATAGGTGGCGATGGAAATCTGTTTGGAGCGGAACGGCCACTCGTCGAGCAAGGGTGTGCGGCCATCGCAGTACAGATAGCAGTTTGCGATCTGGGCCAACTGCTCCATCGGCTCAACCAGCGCCATCGCGCCGCGTTCAAGATGCCCCAAGATCATCGGCGGGATAATCAGGTTCACCCCGCGCCAATGGCGGCCGGCATCGGTGGCCAGCGTGAACGCGGTGGCCAGGGTCTGCCAGGGGTTGCTGCTGCCATCCAAGGCGGCGGTGAATTCGCTGCCGCGCAAAGGGTCATCAAGACCGTCAACCCACAGCCGCCCCTTGCAGTACAGCCGCAGCACTTCGCTCGGGAAGCCGTCAACCAAACTCAACTGGGTAAAGGCGTGCCGCCCAACCTCGCGCACCGCATCACGACCACAGCTCGCGGTGCTGAGGCTCTGCCGCATATGCCTACGATCGAGACGCAAGGGCGCGAGCTTTTCGGCCGCCTCGGTAAAGCCGCAACGCACCAGCGCGGCGTCGATCAAGCTGAGCAACACCACGGTGGAGATCTCGGTTACCACACTGTCAGCCAGGAAGCCCTCAACCGCCAAGCACACGTCGAGCGCCGCCTTGTTGGTGAGTTCGAGCTGGGTCTGCAGGTGCGTTTCGATCAGGTCGCGGCTCCACGCACGGCGCCGCCCATCACGACCTAGCACCATCAAATTGATCTGGCTGGTTTCGGTACCCACTATCCGGCGTTGCCGCCGTTGCCGCTCGCGGCTGTCGCGATACCGGGTGTAAGCCAGGGCCACGTCGTACTCGCCGCTCTCCTGCAACACGTAGATCACCGCGTCTTGCACTTCTTCGATGCCGGGGCTCACCGTGTCAGCAGTGCGCACCAAGTGCTCCACCACCACCTGCCCGAGTTCCTCAGCCAGCATCTCGTCGGCACGACCAACGGCATCGAGCGCGCGCAGGATCGCCTGCACAACTTTGACGCGATCAAACGGGACGACCGCGCCATCGCGTTTGACGATGGTGCTAGGCTCCACGCGGACCCTCCTGGTCGATCACCGTGCGCAGCTCGTCGAGGAAATCGTCAACACTCTTGAACTGGCGGTACACCGAAGCGAAGCGCACATAGGCCACTTGGTCGATCTTGGACAGCTCGCCCATGACCTTTTCGCCAATGTCACCGGAGCTAACTTCGCGGCTACCATCCGCCTGCAGGCTCTGATGAATGCGGTTTACCAAGGCCTCCAAGACCTCACTGCCAACCGGCCGTTTTTCACAGGCCACCAACAAACCCTTGAGCAGTTTATGGCGATCGAACAGCTCAACGCTGCCATCGTTTTTCTGGACCCGCAGCTGCTCTTCGCTTTCAACGCGCTCGTAGGTTGTGTAGCGCTTGCTGCAGCCGTTGCACTCGCGGCGACGGCGAATCGCGGTGCCGTCGTCGGTCAGTCGCGAGTCGACCACGCGGTCGTCATCAGCATCACAGAAAGGGCAGCGCAAGGCACGAACTCCAGGAGCAAACAGCGAAGGCGCAGAGACTAGTACGAGGACTCGCTGCGCAAGAGGGTGCCTTAGAAAACACCAGAGTTTTCGAAAATCTGGCCAATCCACGCTCTGGACTGACCATTAGTACGGTGCAGCATCAGCACATGTCAACGAGGTCGAGCGTACTGTGGTCCTGCTTCGATGCCGCTGTGTCAGCAGCCGGTGCCGAAGCAGCAATCCATGCACATCTGCGGCGCGAGGGCGACATTCTCCAGGTGGCGTCTTGCCGTATTGACCTCACCAGTTGCGACCGCGTGCTCGTACTGGCAGCCGGCAAGGCCGCCACTGGCATGGCGCGTGCGCTTGAAGACATCATCGCTGAACGCCTCTCTCTGGGCTGTGTGGTCACCAAATACCAGCATGGCGGCCAACTGCGCACGGCACAGATACACGAAGCAGCACATCCGGTCCCCGATGCCGCTGGCTTAGCCGCCGCCCAAGCGCTGCTCCAACTGGCCCACAGCGCCACCGAACGCGACCTAGTAATTTTTGCCCTGTCTGGCGGTGCGTCGGCCTTGCTGCCAGCGCCGCGCCCCGGCCTCAGTTTGGCTGACCTACAACAGTGCACCGAACTGCTGCTCGCCTCGGGTGCAGCCATCGAGCAGGTCAACGCCACCCGCAAGCACCTGTCAACCATCGCCGGCGGTGGCCTACTGCGTGCCGCCGCGCCCGCGCGAGTGCTCACCCTCGCAGTCAGTGATGTCCTCGGCGACGACCCAGCGAGCATCGGGTCTGGCCCGAGCTGCGCCGACCCCAGCACCTTTGAACAGGTGTTCGCGATCTGCGACGAGTACCACATATGGGACCGCCTCACGCCCGCCGTCCGCGCCCTGCTCACTGCCGGGGTAGCCGGCACCGAGCCAGAAACCCTCAAGTCAGGCGATCCCGCCTTGGCCCATGCCGCGTACCACGTGGTCGCCAGCAACGCCCAGGCACTCGATGCAGCCGAGGCCTGTGCGCACAAGGCCGGACACCCCGTACGCCGCATCGCAGCGCCTCTGTGCGGCGACGCGGCAGCCGCCGGACGCGCCTTTGCCGATGAACTCCTGCGCTGCCCGGTTGGCACCGTGCTGGTGGCCGGTGGTGAAACCACCGTGGTGCTGCCCGATGGCCATGGGCTCGGCGGCCGCAACCAACACTTTGCCCTGGCCGCGGCCGTCACCCTAGCTGCCGACCCACATGGCGAGTCGGCGCAGGTATTTGCGGCCGGCACCGATGGCACCGACGGCCCCACCGACGCCGCCGGCGCCGTGCTTGATGGCCGCTTCTGGGCAGGGGCTCAGGCAGCCGGGCACGATCCGGCCGGGCACCTAGCGCGCTGCGACGCCTACCCCCTACTCAAGCACATGGACGCCCTGGTCACAACCGGCGCCACCGGCACCAACGTGATGGACGTGGCAATCGGCCTACGCCAGTAAGCTGACACGCCACGACCTCGCGCCCCCGGTGACGCGTCGCTACCCGGCCGCGCCACGACAGGCTGCGAGTAACCAGCACTGGAGCCCACCATGCCCGTCCCTCTAAGCATCCAACTTTACACCCTGCGCGAACAGATGGCGGCTGAGGGCCCCGCGTCGGTAATCCAACGCCTCGGCGCCATTGGCTATAGCGCAGTTGAAGGCGGCGTGCCCAAAGGCCTCAGTGGGCCAGAATGGCGCGCCATGGTGGAAGACCAGGGCATGCACATCTCGTGCGGCGGCTGCGGCGTGCCCACCGCCGATAGCGTGGCGGCCACCGTCACCAAAGTCACAGAACTCGGCGTACGTCACGCGATGTGCGGCTATGGCCCCGAGCACTTTGCCGACCTTGAGGCCATCAAGCGCACCGCCGAAGCCCTCGCCATCGGCTATGAACTCATGGCCGACAGCGGGATAACGCTATGCCTGCATAACCACGCCTGGGAGTTCGAGCGCATCGATGGCCGCCTCAAGCAAGACATCCTGATTGAGCTGTGCCCAGCGGTGCAGTTTGAACTCGACGTGTACTGGGCCACCAACCATGGCACCGAAGATGCCGCCGCGATGGTGACGCGGGTTGCCGATCGTACGCCCATGCTGCACCTGAAAGACGGCATGCTGGTGAAAGACGAGGCCATGCTCGCCTGCGGCGCCGGCAAGCAGAACTTCCCCGCCATCATGGCCGCCGCTGATCCGCAAGTGCTGGTTGCGGCAGCGGTTGAACTCGATCGCTACGATGGCGACATGTGGGATGCCGTGACGGCGAGCCATGCCTACCTGACCGGCGCTGGCTTGGTGCAGGGCCGCTAGGCGCACCCGGAGTCGCGTTGGCTCCTAATCGAGCAGAACGAGGGCGTCGGGCAATTCGTTGACGTCGTCTTCGTAGCGCGGCAACACGTCGCCGAGGCGATTGCCCAGTTCGGCAATGGTGGCCACCAAGGCCGTGCCCACGTCGCCACTGGCAATGCCGTGGGTCAGCGACCGCGACAGGTCGTCGAGGGCCCCTTCGGGCAGGTGGTCGCGGACGGCTTGGTCGGCCAACACCATGCCCGCGCCCTCAAACAGGGATACGTACAGCACGATACCGGTGCCACCGGTGGTTTGGTGGACCTTGCGATCCACAAACACTTGGCGCGCACGCGCGGCCACCGCGGTGAAACGGCGGGTTGGGCTGATGAACAAGCGACGCAGCGGCGCGATCTGCACTGCCAACAACACGCCGGCGATAAATCCGGTGAGCACCGCGAGGATCAAGGCGAGCACCACCAGCGGCTGCACCACCCCTTCACGCATCCCAAACAACCACGACACCACCACTAAGCTGATGATGGCCACCACCAGGCCGGCCATGTCTTCGGCGCGCTCGTAACGGTCGCTATTGGTGGCAATCACCGGCACGAATTCAGCCGCCGTTTTTTCTTCGGCCTCGCGCACAGCGTCTGCGATCGGACGTCGAATCCGCTCACCAATAATGCGTGCCGCTTTCGCCATGCCGCTCCCGTTGGGTCCGCCATGCTGCAGCGCCAGCGGAACCCTCGCTAGTGTTGCAAAGGTTGATTCAATCTCAAGACGTGGTGCGCTCCAGCAGGGCACCGTACCCACCACCATTCCAACCGTCAGGCCAAACCAAGCGCTCAGACACCACGCGCCAACCTGGTAGAGCGGCAATGCGGTCGGTGTTCTCACGTGGGCTGAGGCTGCACGTGGTGTACAGCAGACGCCCGCTGCGCGACACCAAGCGCGAGGCAGCCACCAGAATCGCAGTCTGCAGGCGCTCCAGATCGCTCAGGCCGGCCGCGCCATAGCGCCACCGGGCCTCTGGCCGCCGCGCCACCACGCCGCTATTGCTGCACGGCGCATCCACCACCACCAGATCAAAACCGGGCATGAAGCATGGACGACGCGCGTCGTGGCAGGCCACCCGCGGCCGCTCGCCCAAGCCCTGCACCAAGCGACCCAACTTGCTGGGGACCAAATCTGCTGCCACCACCTTGCAGCCCAGATCGCTTAGATAGCGACTCTTACCACCCGGCGCAGCGCAGCAGTCGAGCACCAGCTGCCCGGGCTTGGCGTCGGCGAGTTCGAGCAAGGAGGCCTGGGCCCGATCTTGCACTACAGCATGACCCGGCCGCACCGCGGTAGCGATCGCGGCTGCGGGGTCGCGCCACCACAAAAAGTTGCCGTCGCGACGAATCACCGCCGGATGGTCGATCTCGGCACCGGGCCGTAAGCGGGTGCACAGCGGCGGTACCAAATTGAGCGCACCAAAGGCCGCGTCCTCGTCGCCGGGGGCGATGTCCTGCAGGTCACGGATCAGGGCATCCGGTAGGCTATGCCGCTCGCCGAGCCCGATCGGCCATAGGGCTTCAGGAATGCGCCCCAACGGCCCAGGCTGCAGGCCGCGTTCGTCGAGGCGAATCTCAGACAAGCGCCGCAGCACGGCATTGACCACACCACGTAGGCCAGCGGAGCGCCCACCAAGAGCGCCCACGCCGGTTGAAATCGCGGCGTGAACCGGGATCCGATCGAGCGCAAACAACTGATGCGCGCCAATGCGCAAGGCGGCTAACAAGGGCGGAGGGCGTTGATCGCCGCGCAGGTGCGGCTTGCACATGGCATCGTAGAGGCGCTGGTAACGTACGGCACCCACCGCGAGCTCGCGGGCCAAGCCGGCATCACGCCGATCTTCGATTTGCGAGATGTCGAGGGCTTCGGCAACGCGAGTAGCGCGGCCTTCTTCGAGAGCGATGATGGCATCGGCCGCCGCGACACGCGCGGCAGCTCCACGTGGTGGTTTCAGATCACGATCCTTTGACGATCAACGGGGGCGCGCCCGGCCCAAAACAAGCCAAACGCGAATACAGACGCGCAGCACGCTGGTCTCAGGGGCTTGAAATACAAGCTGTGAGGCCACCCGCAGCGGCCTTAGACCAAGACTAGAGCTTGTAGCCCTCGATCTTCATCAGTTCGTTGCGGATCTCGAGGCCCACCGCCTGTAAGCGATCATAATGGATGGCGCGCAGGATACGCCCCATCTCTTCCTCGGTTTTGCCCTGAGCCTCGGCTTCGTCTTGCCATTCGTAGACCTGCAGCTGGGTTGCATTGAGGGCTTCCTGCGCCGCCAACAGTTGCTGCTCGTCTTTGGCACGAATCGCGGCCACGGCCTGGTCTTCCACGCGATCGATCATGCTGCGCAGATCACCGGTGGGGTCGATCACGCGCTGACCACCGTCGATCGACCCGCCGCCTTGACCAGCGACCATATAAATTGCTATGAGTAGAATCGTAATAGTGACGAAGCTGACGCCGTAGACCAAGCTGGAATTGTTCTTCTTAACCGAACGCACCCGCTTGGTGCTGAGGGTTTTGGAACCGCTACGGCGCGTGCTCGGCTTGGCCGCCTTGTTGACGCGGGTACTGGTGCTGGGCTTGCGTGAACTACTGCTGCTGGCGTTCTTGCGCTTGCTGGTGCTGCTCTTACGCTTGGTGGTGCTCTTTCCTTTGCCTTTACCCTTTTCCTTAGCCTTTGATCGGCCGCTCGCCGCCGGGACCTCTTCGGTCTCAGCCTTGCCGCTGCCATCATCAGCGCTCTCGTCGTCGCTGTCCCCCTCAAGCGCCAGGTCGGTGGGCTCGAGGTCGTCGGTGCTGCTGCTCGAATCACTCAGCTTGTCGGTGCCCTCATCGGCTCCCTTGGCGTCGGCCACCTCGTCGGCTTGTTCGTCCTGGGCCGTTTCGTCGGCTTCAGGCTCACTGTCGCCAGCGAGATCAATCCCGGCATCCGCCACATCAAGATCAAGCGGCGCCGCGCCTGATTCGGGTTCATCGGAGGCTTCATCATCGTCGCTGAGGCCAGCCAACATGCCGTCGGCAATGGCGAGGGCCGGCTTATCGGCAACGGGCGCCGGTGCGGCGGCGGCGCTGTCATCATCAAACAGTTCGTCGCGCTGTTCAGGAACCGGTGCGATTTCGTCGGTCTTGGCCTGCACGTCGCCGGCATCCTCGAGATCATCAAGCCCGTCGTCGCTGCGCTGATCTTGCGGGCTGAGGGCTGCCAAGCCGCTCGCCATGGCCCCCAGGTCGTCATTGACCGCGGATTCTTCACGCGGCACGGCTTGGTTCAGCGGATCGGTATCTTCTTCCGGCGACACGTTTTCGAAGAATCCCTGAGCCGGGCCATCTTCGGGAACGGTCCGAGCGCGATCACGTGCCTCATCGAGCGCATTCGCGCCGACCAACACCGGCTGGGCCTTAGCTGGAGCCAGGTGTTCGCCACCACGGCCCTCTTCAACGCACGAGCCGCATACCACCACGTCGGCTTTTCTGATGCCAAAGCCACGACGAAGGTCAGCAGCGGTGACCCGGGCAGAGCATTCGTCGCAGAAGTAAATATCCATGAAGACCAGTTCTCCGGAGGCGCAATGCTAGGCACGTCGGCGGGTGCGAGCCGGGGGTTTTCCGAACCCGTCTCCCATCCGTATGACTCTTTGTACGTTGAGGCACAGGGTTTCGATGATCTGGTCCGCGTCAACGCCTCCCCGGCGTAACTCACGCTGACCTTGCAGCGCACCGTTGAGCAAGCGCAACAAGCAACGCCGACCCAACTCACGGGCACGACGACGGGCGTGGTAGAGGCGCGGACGGCCACGCAAGCCGGCGAAACGGCCAGCCTCGGCGTCGTCTTCAGTGGCCAAACAGCACAGGGCCTTGCGCAGTTCACCCACCAACACGCCTAAGGCTTGATGGGCCTCGAGGCCAGAACCAGCGTGCAGTTGCTTAATTGCCCGCGCTGCCTGCCCCTGCAGGACGGCATCGGTGAAGGCCCATACCGGCTGGTCAGCATCGCCCCCTACCACGGCGTTCACCGCAGCCGCCGTCAGCGGGCCATCACCAGCATAGTCAACCGCCTGCTGGACGGCCGCCAGCAGCCCATCGATATCGCTCCCGCGGTGGTCAATCAGGGCCTCAGCAACGGAGCGCGGTTGATCAACGCCGTCTTCAAGCTCCATCAGGCGCCCAATCAGCCAGCCCTCGAGCTCACGACCACTGGGGACCGAGACATCATGGTACGAACCGGCAGCAGCGAGACGCTTGCCGAGCGCTTCGTTCTTGGGCAAACGCCCGGTCACCACGATCAACACACCAGCCGTGGCCGGGCCCTCGCACAGCGGCAGCAGCACCTCGCGGTTGCGGCTGAGATACTTGTCTTCGGCACTCAGCACATAACACGCCGCCGCCTCGAACAAAGACGGGGTATCGAGCCCCAACACAATGGCGTGCAAGTCTTTGGGTTCGACCAAGCGTTTGACGGGGCCCGACCAATCAGCCAGCAGCTGAGCCAACACGTCGTCACGCAGGCGCCAACTGGCCCCCACCACGGCATGCAAACGCGCGTCCATCAGACCCATCGGTGTACAATCCATCGAAGCGCCGCGAAAGCAACCGGCGTGGTGCAGCAGTATACACCTCGTAACCCACTAAGTAGAGGGCGGGGCATCCGGCGCGGCATCTGACTGAGCCGCAAAGCCAAGCCCTGGCACTTCAGCCGATGCCTCCGGCAGCACAAAGTCTTCGCCGAGATAGGCCGAGCGAACCCGTGGGTTGGCGACGATCTCTTCAGGTGTGCCGGTGGCGATGATGCAGCCCGACTCCATCACATAGAGCCGCTCCACCATGCCTAATATGGCCTCAGCATGGTGGTCGGTGATCAAAACGCTGATCCCACGGCGCCGCAGTTCATAACTGATCCCGCGGATATCAGCCCGGCTCTTGGGGTCGACCCCAGCAAAGGGCTCATCGAAGAACAGCAGCTTGGGCTCTACTACCAGCGAGCGGGTAATCTCGAGGCGTCGGCGTTCGCCGCCCGACAGGCTCCCGGCGAGACTGTCACGCAAGCGGGCCAGATCCAACTCGGCCAGCAAGTGCTCAAGCCGTTCAGCGTGCTCGGCCTTGGGGTAGTGCTGCTCCAGCACGATACGGATGTTGTCAGCCACGCTTAACTGACCGAATACCGTGGGCTCTTGGGCCAAATAGCCCATTCCCAAGCGGGCCCGAGCATACATCGGCAACTTGGCCACTTCCTGCCCGGCAAAGCGAATACTACCGCCATCAGGGCGCAACAGGCCAACCATCATGCGGAAGGTAGTGGTCTTGCCGGCACCGTTGGCCCCCAGCAAACCGACGATCTCGCCGGGTTCGATTGCAACATCCACGCCCGATACAACTTGACGTTGTCCGAAACGTTTACTGAGACCCTCAACTGCAAGTAAGCTCATTGTGGAAAAGTCCGCTTTGGTGTCAAAATCGAGGGCGAAAGGAAACACTTGAAGACAGGATAAATGCTATCCATAGGAATTAGACCGTTGTGCCACATGGGTTTACGGCGAAATTCACAACCAAGGGTTCTCCACACTGTGATACGCCAAGCCCCCAGTAGGTGCGTTTAGCCACAGGACAGGCTGTGGAAAACTCGACTGGAACACCTTCTTGCGGGCTCTCCCTGGCGGTATAATGGCTGGCCGACTCATCGCACCAACTTCCAGCGTCCCAGCGGCAACATTGCTGCCACCAGCACCTGTCCGCGCAGGTTAGCAGCTGGCACCCAGCCCCAATTGCGGCCATCCCAGCTGAACGGGCTATTGTCGCCCATCAGGAGATACGCGTCCTCTGGAGCGCGGAGGGCTCGCTCGGGGCTGTCGCCGATGGGCTTGAGCCACGCGGTCGCGCGGCGGCGGTCGAGGGCGGCATCCAAGTCGGCCACAAGGCGTGTCTTCAGATCCTCATCAACCAGGGCTTCAATCATTTGCCGGCGCATGACCACCAGGTTGTGCTTGCCGACCGCGCCAGACTGCGCCCATAGGCCCGATTCGTCGGCCAGGAAACCAGAGCGGCAGTAGTGGACATCGCGGGCCACCGTGAGCCGTGCCGCGCGCAACGAGCCCGAGCCCTCGAGCCACAGAGCGCTGCGCTGCTCAAACACCTCAGGGTTGGTGGGGCTGACGGCTACCGGATCGGCCACCGCCTCGCCATCACGCAGCACCGATACTCGGTCGTCAACGTTGATCATGGTCCACCGGCTGCCCGTCGGGGCTTCACTCCCGCCAGCTACCTCGGCGCCGTCTACCAGCACCGCCCAGCCGTCGCCGCGCAGGCGCAGACGCAACTCCACCAACGAGCCCTCAGCGAGCACCACGTCAGCCTGGCCAGTGAGCTCGCTGCACAAGAAGTCGACCTTGAGATCGCCAACCCATTCAGTCATGCGTTGATTCAGCTGCGCGCCGTGCGAAGCGCTGTCGAGATCCTTGGTCGTGACGCGGCGGACTTCCCAGCGATTGAGATCCCAAATCGAGCCGTCGATCTCGCGGGCGCCCTCTTTGATGCTGAAGCGCGGTTCAGTCAGCGACACGTCGACCCGCGTCAGCGGGGAAGCACTGCCGCTGCGGCGCACGTTCACCGGGCCCGATTTGACATACAGGTTCCACAGGGGTTGATCGAAATGGATTCGGCCCTGCTCGCTGAGTTGGCACACCAGGGTCCCACCGTCATCGGCCACGCTACTGCCACCCTTGGCCTGCCAGCGCAGATTGCCGTTTTGGCTCCCCTGCTCGTAGATCGGCAGCCACAAGGCATCTTGAATCGCGGCCGGTTTGGCCGGCACACTGAAGCTGCCATCCTCCTGGCGCACGTGAATGTCGCCGCCACGAATGAAAAAATCGTCGCCAGGCTGCACCACGCAACGCTTCACGAAGTTGCGGTTCATCTGCGGGTTGAACGGGAAGCGATCACTGCGCCCGCCTTCGCCATCCCAAGCCACGACAGGTTGGGCCGGGCCGGCCGGGCCAGCCACTTCGGGCCACGGAAACTGGAACACGGTCACGCCCCAGCGATCGGGGCCGGTAAACCGGAACAGAAGCTTATCCACCACCACATGGTCGGCCTTCGACACGGCCTCGTCGCCGAACAGCATCGGCTCCATCGACGCCGTTGGGATGCGGTAGGCCTCCAAGGCAAAATGCCGGATCGTCATCGCCACGATGAAGGCGAAGATCCAGTTCTCACAGAACTGGTTCAACCAGCGTTGCGCCGGCATCTGACGTAGCTCCCACAGCTTGCCGTGGCGCTTGGCCTCGGCCTTAGCTCGGGCCTTGGGTGAGTCATCGCTCGACGGCGTTTCAGCGGGGCTCTCGTCGCTCATGTGCCACAACTTGTCCTAACCCATGCTCGGAGCAATGACTCCCCTGCTCCCGAGCCGCGCACTCCTTGCGTGACCCCCCAGTTCGGGTACCACCACGCCACATCGTGTTGGCGGCCAGCCAGGTGGTTCGACCAGCCGTTTCAGGAGCACATCGTGGCCTTTCTCGATACCTTGTCCCAGACCGGCGTTGTTGCCGTGATTCGCGGCTCCAGCGCCGCCAACGCCATCGCCATTTCCGAAGCGCTGATCCGCGGCGGGATCACCGGCATTGAGATCACGTACACCACGCCGGATTGCTGCGACGCTATCGCACACATGGCCAAGGCGTATGGCAGTCAAGCCGTTATCGGTGTCGGCACCGTGACCAGCGTCGAGCAGATGCACGCCGCCGCCGAAGCCGGCGCCAGCTTTGGTGTCAGCCCGCACTTCGATGCAGCCATCGTCAAAGCCGCCGTCGACCGCGGCATGCCCTTCATGCCCGGTGCGATTACCCCCACCGAAGTGGTCACCGCTTACCAAGCCGGTGCTACCGCGATCAAGATCTTCCCCGGCAGCCTGGTTGGCCCCGACTACCTCAAGGCCCTCAAGGGCCCCCTGCCACACATCCCCTTGATGCCCACTGGTGGCGTTTCGGCCGGCAACATGGATCAGTGGTTCGCCGCTGGCGCCGTGGCCGTTGGCATGGGTGGCAACCTGGCCAAGGGCAGCCCCGACGAGGTCGAGGCCGCCGCCAAGGCCACCAAGGCCGTGCTCGACCGGATCCGTGCGAGTTAAGGCCTGATGAGCGATCCCAACAGCAGCCCGGCCCGGCTGGTGCGCGCTGACATCCGCAGCCTGCGCGGTTACGCGCCTGGTGAGCAAGTCAACGACACCATCAAGCTCAACACCAACGAGAGCGCGTGCACGCCCTCGCCGGCGGTGCTGCAGGCCCTGCAGAACCTGAGCGAGCGGCAATTGCAGCTCTACCCCGACCCGCAGGCCACCAGCTTGCGCGAGGCCGCAGCCGCACGTTTTGGCGTCAGCCCCGATCAGGTCATCGCCGGCAATGGCAGCGATGACTGTCTAACCGTGCTGTACCGCAGTCACTGCCTGCCTGGCGACACCGTAGCCTGTCCGTGGCCGAGCTATGGGCTCTACAAGACCCTAGCCGCCCTGCAGGGCGTCACCCTGGCGCAGCTGCCCTACACCGACATCGGCCCAGGCGGAAGCTGGCAGTTGCCGGCGGGCTTTGCCGACACCGGCGCCCGCCTGGTGCTGGTTGCCAACCCCAACAATCCCTCAGCCACCCTTACGCCAGTCGAGCAGCTCCGGAGCTTGGCCGACAGTCTGGGTGATGCGATTCTGGTGGTTGACGAGGCCTACGGTGATTTTGCGCCAACTGGCAGCAGCATGCTGCCGTATCTCGACGCGCATCCCAATCTGATTGTCTTGCGCACCTTCTCTAAGAGCTACAGCCTTGCTGGCGGTCGCCTTGGCTTGCTGTTCGCCCACCGCGATCTGTGCGCTGAATACCGTAAGGTCAAAGATAGCTACAACGTCAATGTGGTGACCCAGGCCCTCGGCGTTGCGGCCCTCGGCGACAGCGCGCATCTGGCCAACCTAGTTGACGTGACCCTCAGCGGGCGCCTCACCTTGGAGCAAGCCTGCACCAGCTTCGGATGGACCTGGGCCCCCTCGGCCGCCAACTTCCTTCTGATCGACGTGGGGCCACGCGCGGCGGAGCTCTACGCCCAGCTCAAGGAGCGCGGCATACTGGTGCGCTATTGGGATACACCCGAATTGCGTGAGCGCCTGCGCATCACTGTCGGCACCGCGGCTGAGAACCAGACCCTGATTGCCGCCCTGCAAGATTTGATGGCCTCATGAGCGGACCCTGGCGCAACGCAGCTGTCACCATTCTCGGTAGCACCGGCAGCATCGGCTGCAGTACCCTCGACGTGGTTGACCGCCTGGACATGCCAATCTATGCCCTCACCGCTTGGCGCAGCGTTGACGCCCTCGCAGCCCAGGTTCGCAAATACCGGCCGCAGGTTGCCGTCATCGCCGACGAGGCCTGCTACGCCGCGCTGCAACAGGCACTGGCCGACCATAGCGGCACCGAACTGCGCGCTGGTGCCGCCGCACTAAGTGAAGTTGCCGCTGACGCCGCCTGTGGCGCCGTGGTCACGGCCGTGGTTGGCGCTGCCGGCCTGCCGGCCACCTTGGCCGCGGTGGAAGCTGGCAAGCGCGTGTGCATCGCCAACAAAGAACCGTTGGTGATGGCGGGCGAACTGATCATGGCCGCCGCCAAGCAACACGGCGCCACGATCCTGCCCATCGACAGCGAGCATTCGGCGATCTTCCAATGCCTCGACGGTCACAGCGGCAGCGAAGTCGAACGCTTGATCATCACCGGCAGCGGCGGCCCCTTCCGCACCGTGGCCGATCTCAGCAGCGTGACCGTTGAGCAAGCGCTCAAACATCCCAATTGGTCAATGGGGCCGAAGATCACCATCGACAGCGCCACGTTGATGAACAAGAGCCTCGAGATCATTGAGGCCCGCTGGCTGTTCGATCTACCCCTCAGCCAGATCGACCTGCTGATCCATCCGCAAAGCGTGATCCACTCGATGGTCCACTATCGCGACGGCTCGGTGATGGCACAGTTGGGCATGCCCGACATGCGCACCCCGATCCAATACGCCCTCACCTGGCCCGAACACGTCACCGGCCCGGTCGCCGCGCCTGACTTTACCGCGCAAAACTTCACCTTCGAAGCGCCAGACCGCAAACGCTTCCCCCTGGTTGACCTTGGTTACGCCGCTGCTGAAGCCGGCGGCCTCGCACCAGCGGTCATGAACGCAGCCAACGAGGTGATCGTGGAACGTTTCCTCGACGGCGGTTGCCGCTTCGTCGACATTTTTAGCTGCGTTGAGCAGGCCGTGGCCAAGCACGAAACCTGCGCCCACCCAAGCCTCGAAGCGATCGTTGCCGCCGACGCGGAAACGCGCGCGCGGCTGAGCGCCGCACTCTGATGCGCATTCTTCTGGTCACCAAGCAGGCCGCGATCGAGCGCTATGACAGCGACGAACTCGTACGCTTGGCCGCCAGCAGCGCCGGCCGTCTTGCCTCAATGGAGCGCGGCGCACGCTGCCACGCCGAGAGCTTGGCGCTGGTACGCGAACAGTTCGACCACGATGACTGCACCCTGGTGCAGATCGATGAACTCGACGGCGTGTCGGAAGACGACTTCGACCTCGTGGTCACCGTCGGTGGCGACGGCACCGTGCTCGCTGCCCACAGCCTGCTCACCAACACCCCAGTTTTGGCCGTGAATTCAGATCCGGAACGCAGCCTCGGGCATTTTACTCGCTGTCAGGCCCGCGATGCCACCGCGCTGCTGCAGCGCTGGCGTGACGACGCCCACAGCATCGACACCGTATTTCGGCTGCAGATTCGCATCGGTGACGCCGCTCCGCGCGCGATTCTCAACGAGTGCTTGTTCACCAACTGCAATCCAGCCTTGATGTCGCGCTACCGCATTCAAATCGGCGACCACGAAGAGAATCAGTACAGCTCCGGCATGTGGCTCAGCACACCAGCCGGCAGTACCGGCGCCATTGCCAGCGCTGGCATGGCACCCTGCCCCGATTGCGGCGACGCCCTGCTCTATAAAGTGCGCGAACCGTTCCAGCGGCGCGGCAGCTATCAATTATTGCAGGATGTATTGCGGCCGCCGCAGCCGGTCCACCTGATGCCCACCACCACCGGCATGACCTGCTACCTCGACGGCGCCCACCGTCACGCCCTGACCACGCCGGTTGGCACCGGCGTGGTTATCGAGGCCTGCGAGCATCCGCTGCACCTGTTGCGGTAAAGCCTAGCCATGTGGGCCGGCCAAACAGGCTGTTTCGATACACCAGCCTAAGGTCCTCAAGAGAAGCATAGGCTTCTTGCAATTGCTTGTTTTAAGGCTCACCAGGGGGCCTCGCCCCCCCTTCAGCCCGACGCAGGCTGTATTTCAACAGC
Source organism: Planctomycetota bacterium (assembly GCA_027859175.1). Lineage (GTDB taxonomy): Bacteria > Planctomycetota > UBA11346 > UBA11346 > UBA11346 > GH22. The sequence continues at coordinate 22,713 of JAQIBG010000429.1, forward strand.
CAGCTAAACCAAGGACAGGCTTAACGTAAATGTGCTGCCACGCGGACTCGATTCGGCCACAAAGGATTCGGCCTCCATCAAAGCACCCAGGCGGCGCACCATGTGCAGGCCAATACCAATACCCATCAGGCTGCGCGGCCGCAGGTCACCCTTGTCGGTGAAAGCAGTGAACAAGTCCTCGTAATCGTGCTGCGATAGACCCGGCCCCGCATCCTCAACCCGAAACTCAATGCGCTCGTCGCGGCGAATCGCCTGCACCTCTACGCAACCCTGGGTGGTCACCTTGATGGCGTTGTCGAGGTACTCATCCATCGCCGCGGCTAGGCGCCGTTCGTCGCCGCGCACCTGCAAGCGTTCGACACCGTCTTCAATATACTGACGCAAGCGTAAGCCTTTAACCTGCGCCGCTTCACGCCAGCGATCGCAGGCACCACGAACCACCGCACACGGATCGGTTGGCTCAAGATCGGCCTCAAGGCGACCATCTTCGAGTTTGAAGAATTCGATCAGGCGCGTGAACTGCCGGTCCAAAACATGAGCCGACGAACGGATCCGGCCCAAAGACCGCCCCGGTTCACCCTC
>JAQIBG010000437.1 GCA_027859175.1 Planctomycetota bacterium
CGATAAACTGGGCATCGCTCAGATCGGCCTGGCGGGCATCGAGCTCGCGCAGATCGGCATTGGTGAACAGCGCGCCCTTGGCCTTGGCGCCTGAGAGCACCGCGCCGGCGAGGTCGCTACCTTCGAAGTTGGCGCCGGTGAGATCGCTGCCATCCAGGCGCACGCGGCCGAGGGCGGCGTTGGTGCAGATGGTGCCGGGCAGGTGGGTGCCGCGGAGGTCGAGGCCGGTGGCGTCTACGCCGTCGGCGATGCAGGTGTTGAGCGTGGTGCCGGTGAGGTTGAAGTCGCGCCAGTCGAGGCCGGTGAGGTCTACCTCGGTGAGGGTGGCTTCGCGCAGGCTGGTGTCGCGGATGCGGGCCCCGGCTAAGCTGCCGCCGTTGATATGGCTGCCGTCGAGCTTGGTGTTGGCGAGGAGGCAGTCGTCGACCACGAACTCGCTGGCCTGGAGGCGGCGCCAGTCGCCATCGCTGCAGTCGCTGCGGCTGAAGCCAACGTCGTCGAGCTCGGCCTCGCGCAGGATCAGGCCGGTGGCGGGGCAGCCGTCAAACTGGCAGCCGCGCAGGTGCACGCCTTGCCACGGCAGCGCGCGCAGGTCTTGCTCGGCGAGGCTGCAGCCGTTGAAGGTGGCCTTACCGATGCCATCGATCGCGGCTGGGGTGTCGCTGGCGTCTTCCAGCAGGGCGTCGCCGTCGCGCCACGGGCAGCGCTGCCAGGCGCAGCCGTCCCAGCGGCTGCCGTTCCAGCGGGCGTTGCGTAGATCGCACTCATCGAAGGCGCAGCCCTGGGCCTGCATGCGCAGGAAGTCGGCCTCGCGGAGATCGCAGCGGCTGCACTCAACGGCTTCCCAGACGCTGTTGTGAAGGTCGAGGCCGGCGGCGTCTACCTGAACCAGCAGGCAGCCGTCCCAGTGGACGGCGCCGCTGCCGAGCGCACGCAGGCTGCAGTTTTCGAAGCGGCATTCGCGCAGCAGCTGCGGCCAGACGCGGGTGTGGGCCAGGGTGCCGCCAAACCAGCCGAGGGCGACGAGCTCTTCGCCGGCGATGCCGATGCCGGTGCCGTCGCAGTCTTGGCAGCGGGCACCGGCGAGCCCGGCGCCGGGCAGGGTGCTATGGGCAAACGAGCAGCCGCTGAGATGGGCTTCTGACAGATCGGCCTGGGCGAGGTCAACCGCTTGCAGCTGGCAGTGCTGGGCGCGCAGGCCCGCAGCCTGGGCATCGGCTGCGTGGGTTTCAGACAGCTGGCAGTTGATCAAGCGCGCGCCGGCGGCCTGGAGGCCGGGCAGCTCGCAGGCGAAAAACTTGCAGCGCAGCAGGGTGGCGCCGGTGAGATTCAAGGCGGCAAGCTCGCAGCCCTGGAACCGCGCGTCGATCAGGTGGCAGCCAGCAAAATCAAGGCCGCTTGCCTGCGCGCCATCGAGCTCAATGCCGTGCAGCTGCGGCATGCCATCACCAGCCGTTGCCCGGGCGGCATCGATGCGGCTGCGTAGCTCGGCGAGCTCAGGGACTTCAGCGATCGGGGCAGTGCCAGTCATGAGCCTTGCCGTCCGTAGGTTTCTGCAGCGCGCTTGACTGGGGCGGTGATGCCAGCGCTGGTTGGTGGGTGGGTAACGCGAGGGCGCGAGGGCGCGAGGGCGCGAGGGGAAGACGGTTTGGTTGGTTTTATGGACTGGAGGCTCGTGTGCTTACCAGCTGCGGTATTGGCGTGCAGGCCTATTTGCCGAGCTAAGCTACGGCGTGCCCAGGAGCGCGGAATCTGGGCACGATGCCCCTCTAAAGCCCTCGCGCCCTCGCGCCCTTGCGCCCTTGCGTTACCAGCACCAAGTCTGGCACCCGCACCCACCCAAGCCGTCATCAACAGATCGTGTCCGCTCTTATGCACGGCTGGTTCGCGCTAGGCGCGCCTCGTCGAACAGGCAGGTGTCGAAGGTGGCGTCGGCGAATTCGGCGCCAACCAGCACGGCCTTGGTGAAGATGCACTTGGTGACGGTGGCCTGCAAGAATACCGCGGCGGTGAGTTTGGCGGCGGTGAAATCGCAGCCGGTGATGGTGGAGCCGGCGCAGTTGCCCTTGGCCAAGTCTACCGAGCGCAGGCGGGCGCGATCGAGCAGGCAGGAGGCGAAGGTGGCGCCGGTGAGCACTGCTTCAGACAGCTCGACGCCAACCAGCGCGGTGTTCTGGAAGGTGGCGCCGGGGGCCTGGAGGCGTGGCAGGCTGGCCTCAGACAGATCGGCGAACTCGCTGGCGGTGATGCCGGCGGCGCGCAGATCTGGCGCCTGCCAGCCGCGTGCCTTGGTGGCGACAAACACTGCGCGCTCAAACACCGCGTCGGGCGTTTGGGCGTGGCGCAGCGTGGCTTGGGCGAAGCTGGCGCGGCTGCAGTCGATCGCTGGGGCGTCGATATGGTCCATGCGGGCTTCATCGAACACGGTGCCCACGGCGAGGACGCGCGCCATACGTGCGCGTAGCAGTTCGGCCTTGGTACAGTCGGCGTCGCTGAGGTCGGCGCCTTCGAGGTTGCTGTCGCGTAGGATGCAGGCGCTGAGGTCGGCGCCGTTGAGGTCGGCGCCGCTGAGGTTGGCCTCCATCAGCGTGGAGCCGGCGAGGCTGGCTCCGGCGATGGTGGCGCCGTGTAGGTTCACGCCGCTGTGCAAACCGTTGGTGAGGGCCAGGCCTTCGCCGCTGGCCTCAGAGAGATCGGCGTGCAGGAACTCGGCTTCGTCGGCGCTGAAGCCGTCGAGGATGGCGCGCGGGAGCTTGGCGCCTTCAAACGAGGTATAGTTGGCGCTGGCGCCGGTGAGATCGAGGTCGTCGGCTTCCAGGCGCTTGGCGCTGGCGTTGTAGAGCGTGATGCCTTGCCAGTTACCGTGGTGCGCGGTGGCGCCATCCAAGGTGGCCTCGGTGGCATTGGCACCAGCGAGGCTGGCCTCGTTGAGCGTGGCGCCAGACAGGTCTGCCTGAACCAGATGCGCACCCTGGAAGCTAGCGCCGGTGGCGCTGATCGCGCGCATGTCGCAGGCCTGGCAGCGCGCGCCGTTGAGGGTGGCGCCATCGAGCTTGGCATTGGCCAGGCTGGCCTCGCGCAGGTCGGCGCCGGAGAGGTCTTGGTTCGACAAATCGATGCCGGCGAGATCGCTGTGGCGCAGGTCGAGCCCGGCCGGGCTGTTGTCGGCGGCGATGTAGGCTTCGAGTTGCTCGCGGGTCCACGGTTCGGGCGGGCGCGCAGCGGGGACCTGATCCATCAGGGCCGGCGGCTCGTAGGGTGGCGGCGGCTCTGGCGGCTCGTCCTCTTCGACTGGGCGGTCGAGTAGGTCGATGAGTTCGTTTTCGGCTGCGGCGGGGCCGGCGGTGAATTCGGGCAGTAGGGCCACGCGCAGCAGACTTTCGAGATCGGGCGTGGTTATCGGCAGCAGGCCGCGCCAGATCAGGCTCAGAGTCATCGCGTCGGTATCAACAATGAGCGTATCGCAGTGCAGCTGCATCTCGCGCCGGCGTTCTTGGCCGCGCTCGTCGGCGTCTTTAACCGCGATGCGCGGGCGCACGCCGGGCAGGCGCAGCTGCCAGTCGGCGGCATCGGGATGCGCGCAAGACAGGCGCAGCGGTTCGTTGCCGCGCAGGTAGGACAGTTGCTGGTCGGCCGGGGCTTGCTGGCAGTAGCTCCAGTCGAAGCCGGGCGGGAAGGTGCGCGGGGTTTTGCTGGCGAAGTCAGCCGGGACCTTGGTTTTACGCAAGATGTTATCGCGCTCGGGCCACAGCGGGTTAACCGGGCCAGGGCAATGCGGGGCTGGGCGATCGCGCTTGCCGCCAATCAGGCGGCGCGGGTCTTCCAGGTTGGGCATGGCGTCTACGCCGGCGCCGCGGCCCGAAGGGTTGGGGGCAAAGCCGGGGCCGCCAAAGGCGCGGTCCCAACTCAGCGGCATGCTGGCGAAGGGTACCGGGTTGGCGCCAGTGCCAGCCCAGCTGCGATCCCCGATCACGGCGATCTCTTTGCGCCATGCGCCAAGGCCAATCGCGGCGCGTAGCGCGGGCACCGGCTTGCCGCCGGGGGCGTGGCAGCTGCCCACCCACAACACATCGCACTTGGGCTTGAACGGGCTGAGCTCATCGGCGGTGAGGGCGCCGGCGGCGGGCTCGTCGTCTATGGTGCTGAGGCCGCCGATCACGGTGTCGGCCAGCATCGCCGGCTCCACGCCGGGTGCGATGGCCCAGCTGCCCTTCACCACTACCGATACCATACGCCCACGCGGATGCCCCGGCATAGGCTGGGGCAACACGGTGAACAGGCTATCGTTGACGATCAGATCTTCGGAGGCCATGTGCGATTAGCCAATGTGGACCTGGGCGCCCTTGATCTCGACCTTCGATTTACCGCTGATCTTGACCTGCGAGTTGGCGGTGAGCGTGTAGTTCATCTTAGTGGCGACGGTGATGTTCTTGGTCGCGTCGACCTTGTAGATGCCCTTCGACTTGGCCTGGATCTGCTTGGCTTCCATCGCGATGCCGTTGCCGCCGCCGCCGGCCGCTTCGGGGCTCACGGCCTCTTGCTTGCGGATGTCTTTCGGCTTCTGGTGCTTGTCGGTTTTCTTGCCCTGCTCATAGGCATCGTCGATCATAGTTTCGGCTTGTTGCAGGCGCTTCTCGCCCTTGCCTGAAAGCTTGCCTTCAACGTCTTGCGGCGCGGGCTTGGCGCCGGCGCTGCTCTGCTTGATGGTGAAGCCGTCTTTGAAGATGAAGGTAGACGCACCCGCCTTGACTTCGGTATCGCCGGGCACTTCAACCTTGTGGTTGCTGGCCTTGGTGGTGACGGTGCCGGCCACCACCTTCTCTTGATTGCCGCCCACGTGGAGCAGGTCGTCACCCGAGATGCGGGTTTCGTTTTCGGCGTCGATCATGGTTTGATTCGACGTGGCAATTACAATCGACAGGCGCCGGTCGGCGATGTCTTCAAAGCGCGTGGCGTTGTGGGCCGACAGGCCGTATTCAAAAGTTTCGGTAGCGAACAACTCGGTGTGCGCCGTGGTGGCCTCGGTGACACGCCAGGTGAAGCTAACTTCTTGGCTGTCGTGGTTGTTGATGAAGCGCTCTTCGAGAATGTCTTCATTAACCGTGTTGCGGTGCTCGTAACTGCCGCCGATGCGGTAGTCGTTACCCGAGCGGTAGATGTAACGGTTTTCGTTGTGACGGAACTCGTAGACGTCGCCCTGCTCGTGGCTGTAAAACTGATCGCCACGGTGGTATTCGTGGATGTCGCCCTCGGTGCGGCGATGCACGCGGCCGTATTGGAGCCCCACTTCGGGGCCGCAGTTGATCCACTGCCAGCCGATAGAACCGGTGTATTTGTAGCACTGCAGGTTGGGGTCACCCTGCTCGGGCGTTTTCGGCTCTTCGTAGCTGAGCTCGCGCGGCTTGGTGATGGCCTCGCGGCGCAGGTTCTTCTCTTCGTCGTCGGCCTTGGCTTCTTCGTGGTTGTCTTGATCGAAGCTGCCGTTGGGCAGCAGGTACTTCTCGCGGTCAACGATGCGGTAGGTCGCGAGGAAGTCTTTATGCACGTAGGTGGCGATTTCATCGCCAGACGCGCCAACGCTGAGGTGCTCAACGGTGTTGGCCTTGCGGAAGTGCAGCCAGAAGCGATCAGACGGGAACGACTTGGGCACGTAGTTCTCGAGGTTTTCGAGCTCGGTGGCGCCGCCGCCACGGCCGAGCGATGCGTTTGCCGCGCTGCCGGGGGCATCACTGGCAGCGGCGCCAAAGCTGGCGCTGGGTGCGCCCGCGCTGGCGGCCTCGTAGGCCCGGAACGCCGCTTCGTAATCGTGATGGTTCGATACTTCGCCGCTGTCACCAATGGCAGTAAAGCCGGCGCCATCGTTGTGGCTGGTGCTGAGGCCGGGGCGATACGGCATGGCCGGTGCGCTGCTGGGGGCAGCCTGGTGCACCGCGCCGGCGCCGTCGGCAGCCCAACTCACGGGCGACGAGGTGAACTCGCTGGCGCCGGTGAAGTCGCGCCCGTACATCTCGAACACGGTGCTCTTGCCGTTTTCAATCACGATGCGCTGCGAGTTGTAGAGGTCGTCCATCACCATCTGGTGGCCGCTGGAGGTGCGCAGCACGTTTTGATGGTTATTGAACTGGTTGACCGGGCTCTGCGTGTGCACGCTGGGGATGGTGCCCACGATCACCGGGCGATCGGGGTTGCCGTCGATATGCGAGATCAGCACCTCGGTGCCCACATGCAGCGGGAAGTGCATGCCGTAATCAGCACCCGAGTGCGACTGCGCCATCCGCACCCAGCACGAGCAGGTATCACCCTTACCCTTGCCAGCGAGATCAAACGGCATCCGCACGCGATACTCGCCATTGGGCGAAATCTCAGCGTAGGAATACGGATCTTCATCAGAGATGCCCATGGCATCGTCATCACACTTTTCACCGTCTACAATGGCGTGCATGACGCCGTAGACTTGGGGCCACGCGGTTTTGCGTTCGAGGCGGAAGGTTTCGGTGGCTGGGATGGCGGTGAAGGTGTTGCCGTAGGCGCCTTCGCGGTTTTCACCGATGTCATCGGTGGTGATTTCACCCGCGTGGACCACCGTGAGCAGGCAGTACTTCGCTTCATCGATGCCAGACATCCCGGTGTCAACCGGGTTGGCGAGAACACCTGCTGAGAAGGCCAAGCACGAGCTGTTGCCAACCAACTTCTGAACGCGGGCATTGATACTCTCAACCCGGCGCGCGATCAGGAAGTCGGCCTGCTCTTGGGTATCGTAATAGGTGTCAAACTCATGGTGTAGGCGCGGCTCGATTTCGCAGTTCGCGGGGGGCGCGCCCTTGGCGGCTGCGGTGGCCTTTTTGGTCAGCATGCTGCCGGCGGGGTCGCGCCAGGTGTTGGATCGCCAGTTGTAGTCCTGCATCACCACGTGGTTGGGGATCGTGGTGCGGCTTAGAGTCAGGGCGAATAGGCTGGCGGTGCCAGGCGTCACGCCACCGCCGCCTTGTGGCCGATAGGGGACTTTGGTGGTGCCGTCTGTGGTGAGGTCGTCGTAGTGGTTCTTGGAGTCGCAGAATACGATTTTCTCAGCCTTACCCTTGTGATCAAAGCGGTAGAAGATGCCTTCGTGTTCCATCCAGCGGTGGATGAAATCAAAATCTGACTCTTCGTACTGCACCACGTAATCGCGAACGGGATAATCAGCCTTGTTGAGGCCCGAAAGATCGAAATCAGTGCCTGGCTCCAGGTGATGGTCTTTGAGGACCTGCTCGATGATATCAGGGATGGTTTGCTTGGCGGTGAGCATGTAGATCCGCGACCGGCTGCTGCGCCGTAGCAGGCTTAACTGAGGCGCAATGACCAGTCGCAGCGAAAAGTCTTGTCCGTCTTTGCCGTGCAGTGCGGCATCGATGATTGTGCCGTGAATGGTGCGGCCGGTCAGCCCGGCGATGTCGTCGTCGTGATCAGGGCGCTGGGGCTCAAGTTCCAGCGTTGCTGATTGATCAACGAAGTCAGCGAGGTCTATCGTGTCTTCGCGAAAGCGGACATCGACCGTGAAACGGTAGTCACGCCCGAGCGCCTCTTCACCCCTAAATCGGGCGACAAAGAGTTTTTCCTGGGGCACGCCCGGGATGGTCAGATTGAAAGCGACACCGGCTTGGGTCTTCATGGCGCGGACTCCTCGTGCCCCTCCTCAAAGAGGGGCTGCTAAGGATGTCGTGCCTTGGCGCAGATGCAATCCGATCCCGGGGCCGGATTGGTCGAGCCGGTAAGCTCTTGTCGGTGTGCTGATAACGGTTTGGAGCGTTATCGCAGGGCGTGCCAGGTGCCGTCTATGCGGCCGAGGGCGATTGGCCACTGGATGGGGTCAGGGGCATCCGGGTCATCCGGGGTAGTGGTCCCAAGGGCAGGCGCCCAGTGCCCGTAATCGTAGCGTAGGACCTGTATCAGTCGGCCGTTGCAGCAGGGTCTCAGGATCAAGTCCTCGGCAGTGAAGTCGACCAATTCGAGCTGACCTGCCTCGTGGTAATCTTTGGCGATATCGATGACCTTGTCGGCGGTGTCCTGGTAGTCCTGGTAGATCGTAGCCATCTCTGCGAACTTGATGGCGGAGAGGGCCTTCAGCGACTCTGTGCTGCCATCAAGCATGTCTGCTCGGATGCCGTGGACGATATCGAAGATCTCTTGGCGAACTGTGGGGTCATTGTGATCGACGGGGTCCGCGGTTTCCCATGCCCAGGGGTCTTGCTGCCAGGGGCGGTCGAAGTTGGTGGTGAGGATGATGGGGAGGGGTTCGCCCCGCTGGAGTGGGCGGCCAATCCATTCTAGGCGTGCGATCTCAGTTCCCGCTCCGGACCTAGCTACGCCTTGGCCTTTGTAGTGCATGACTCGGAGTGTGACGTATGGCGCAGGGATGTCTTTGACCCAGCCGTCTGGTGTGCGCGGGCCTCGCTTTGATTCCGGGAGGCCAGGGGGGATGACAAGTCGTATTTGATTCGAGTCGCCAGCGAGTTCGGTAAGGGGAAGGTCCGTTGTCTTGACGTTTAGCGATTCATTCTTGATGGAGCCAAGTGCTGTTTGATTAAGGAGCGGCTCGCACATCCACGAAACGGTGTCTACTTCTAGGATCAGGTGTTGTGCCATGGTATCTGTCAATGGGCTGGAGGCAGGGGAAGGGTCATGAGTGTGGTTGCTTGCCAACGCCCGGCTCTCCTAAAGAGCCAGATCGGTAGACGGTGGCCTAGAGTGTAGTGCAGCACTGGCCCTGGAACCTTTGGGTGGCACGGCGCCCAGCACTTGCCGAACCCGTATGGGATCGGCCCAACGTGTTCGGCCGGTGGGATGCGGTCCGGGATGGCATTCGGGTCGTAAGTCGCGCTTAGATGGTGTGCCAGTCTCTGGCAATGCTCCGGGCCATCTGCCTCTTGGATAAGCTCCAGCACGCCGTTGAAGGTACCTGCTCGCACTTGATCACCGAGTTTCGAGACGAGTGACTGGAATGATGGAAGCAGTTCTCGATCAAGTGGCTCCCAACTCTCCTGCTTGAGGCCTTCGGAGGATGTCCCCTCCGCGAAGAAGTCTGCACACTCAAACCAGGTGTCGTAGTCTAGTTCGCCAAAGTTTGGGTCGGTCCGGTTGTATCTCAGGGAGGCGAGTTGGTCCTCGCCTTTAAGCACGCTGACCGATAGCTCTGGGCGCTCGGTGTGGCTTCGACGGAATGCAGAGAGCTGGACGGTGTTGGTGCCATCTGCCAGTAGGTGTCCGATGGGCAGGCCTTCGATAGAGCCCACCTTTGGGATCGTTGTGATCGGCAAGTCATTGACACGAATGTCGATCGGCCAGTTCTGTGAATTTTGTAGCCTAATGGTATGCATTTCAGAATGTTGTTGTGAGGTGATTGTTAAAGGGGGCACTGGGTGCACTTAGTGCATCGGGGTAGATCTCTGTTCCGGCTATACTCTGGACGGCATCCGGTTCATAGCGATCTGTGATCCTGCTGTCCGCAATCGCGGCTTCCTTGAGGTTCCGGTCGGCGTCTCTAATGGCCTCCTCAAGCAGTGCAAAGTGATGGGTATGGGGCGGCCCCGGCTGGAGTAGAGTCGCAAGTGGTGCTCGCTTCGAGTCATTGCCACTATCATTGTTTTCGGCGCTGTCGGCTTCGAGGTATTCCTGGGCTTCAGTTAGTTGGTCGATCTCTCTCTCGATCTGCGCACGTTCAGCAGTGGATGCATCTGCAAGCTGGCTTTCCAGGTCGTCGATGCGCCCTTCAAGCTCGTCCGCCGCGTTGCCCCTTTCTATCTCTGCGCGCTTTGAAGCGTCCGCGTCGCCCTTGGGCTGAAAGGTGGCCCCAAGGAACTTGATGTACCCAAAAACCTTGATGCCATCGCTGCGCCAGGCGAACTTTCCGCGTGCATCCAACTCACCATCACCGTCAGTGTCGACCTCTTTGAGTTCGTCCCACTTGGCTTTCTGCTCATCGGTGAGTTCTTCAAGCTTCTCGGCCTCAACGTCATTGCCCTGCGCACGGGCCAGTTCTGCGTCCAGTTCGATGGCGTCGAGATACTGTTGATTCAGGGCCATCGCCAGTCCGACTTTGACCGATCCCTCGGTCCATACCTTGATGTCTACGATCCACGGAAGCCCAACCATCAGGCGCGACTCCACCTTCGCTCCGAGTTGCCCATTGACTGACCAGCCAGCTTTGGATTTCTGGGGCTTGGCGGGTGAGTAGACGCCATCCGCGCTGTAGACCAGGATGTCGCGGCCTTCTTCTTCGTTGGCAAACAGGTGCTGGTGATCGTGCGAGACTCGGTCGACTGCGAGTTCACCACCGAGCTGTAGTTCTGCGTAGCAGTCGATGCCCCAGTCGCGAAGTCGGGTCGTCTTAATTGGGTGGAACTTGAGGCCGCCGCCAACCGAGATTTTACCAGATAGGATGCTGCCTTTGAGCTTGAGCGAGTGGCCGAAAGCCACTTCCTTGAGCTCGCGTTTGTTGGAGCTGCTGACTTCTTTCCAGCCCCATGACGCGTGCAGTTCCCCCTGCAGCAGGCTTAGATTGCTGTCGAGGTACCACCCCCACTGGGGGACGAAGTTCTGGTAGATACTGACAGCGCCCTCAAGTGCGCTGATCGCTTTCAGGCCAGCTTCGGTCAATCCGAGAAGCGTGTCAAAGCTACCGGCGTGGATGTCTTGGCCGTTGCGCTTGAGTTCGCAGGTCGGTGCCCAGTCCATTGAAGCCGCGCTCTCGTTGCTGATGGGCTTGCTGATGTCGTGGCCACCGGCGGTGAGGGTTGTCTGGCGCTCCGACGCCGAAAGGACGCGCTCGGCCAGTTGCTTCGCGCTCTCCTCGCTTTGAGCCTTAAGCGCAACGCTGAATAGAGCCGGCATCGTGATTTTGAGGTGGTAACGATCATCGGGGTATGCTTCAAGGTCTAGATTGGCGGACTTAGTGGCATGTTCACCGTCCTTATTGCCACAGGTGTCAACGAGACAATTCCAGGTGTTCGGCGTTACTCGGGGTCGCCAGTGGCCGACAAGGAATGAGTTGACGATGCCGCCTTCATCGGAGCGCTTGTCGGCGATCGCAGCGTTGTCTACGGGGCCAGTCAGTTCATCTTTAACCTCATTGTCAACGCGCGGCCCAAGGATTTCGTAGCCCTTATTCGGCCTCGTCATCGCTAATTCGCCGGTGGAGCGCTTGGCCTCGTAGCCGGAATAAGAACTTTGGAGCCTCACGCCGAAGTCAGCGTCTTTGGTCACTTTGAACGCGGGATGGTTCATTGCTGTCTGATGCGTGGCAACGGGACAGTTGTGTTTTGCTCCGTCCGCGCTTTCAGCGTGAAGATCGAGATACTCACATGAGGAACCGGCATGGCCATGCCAGTTGCTGGCTGGCGCAATGACGCGAATCGGCTTTGGGGCCGTGTCGAGGTCGGCCCAGCTTGTTAGCGGCTCTGGGCCGGCAGGTGCTTTGATGCGGAACTGTGCCAGTGTGAGGTAGCAGTTGCTCGGGTCTCGAGTTTCGTTTTTGGGGTCATCATCGCCGTCGCTGGCTGCGAAGGCGTCCCCGTCACTTGCAGCGACGATTTGGGCACCGGACAAGTCATCGCGGGTGGCGTGCACTCCAGCCTGCTCGCCGGCTTCATGCCAGCTCTCTCCCTGTGTTTCCGACAGGGTGGCAGAACGCATTTCGACATCGGCCTCGTACAGGTAGTAGCTGAGGTAATCACCATCCCCGTCAAAGAGTTGGGCCTCTTGCAGCTCTATGCTTGCGACTCTGAACTCCTGGTCCATTCCGGGCGCCTCAGGGTGGGGTGCGAGTGGGCTGCTAAGCCTGCCGTGGTGCAGCGGGTATGCAATGTGATCCCATGCTGACGATGTGTCGGATAGTCAAGTGTCACTCGGCTTGGTTGGACGTTCGCGCGGCAACTTCGGCCCAGATACTGTCGCTTGTTGGTGGTTGATGGTACCGGTGGCCCGCGGCAAGAAGCTGTGTTCAGGACGAACGAGCATGTTTGGCTTAGGTTGGTTCCGGCGTAACTGTCAATGGCCGTCGATGCAATGACAACGCGCGATAGTCACTCCCACTGTTGAGGAAGTCTGGGGCGGCGTTTTCTCAGGGTAGTAGACATGAGATGCGGATGGGCTGTCAGGTCAATGACCAAGGTGCTGCGAGGAAGCGGCTCAGTTGCTCGTCGTGTTGATCGCCACCGTCGTTACCGGGATGGTGGCCACGTTGGTGCCGTCGCTGACGATTACATCGAATGTCCAGGGCTTCTCAGGGGCTTGGCTGGCAGTCCATGTGGGCACCATGCTGCCGGGGGTGGCTGGTGGGCTGGCGGTGCTTGGGGTGGAGGCGCTGAGGTCTGGGTCTGTGGGTGCGTCGGTGATGTTCCCTTTTTTGAGGGCCGATTCGTAGTTGGATAGTCTCGCCGAGGTCCATACTTTTCGCCTTCCAATCAGCAACGCTCCGGAGTGCTCGCTATGTCTCATCGCATCGCCCTTGTTTTTGCCATTCTCATGACGCTCGGCCTTGGTGGCTGCGGGAGCGATGGTGGGTCTGATGGGGCTCCTGGTGACGGTACGACCGTGCCGCGCACGTTCACGATTCAGGATATCAGTGGTGTGTGGGTGCTGCAGGGGGTGACCGATGCGTATGGGCAGGCTTGGACGGGTGGATTGAATCTGGAAGTCGACGGGGCCGGTGCTATCACCAAGGCAGTCTATCACTGGAACAGTAATTATGGTCCGGTCGACTTCGCTGTGAGCTCAGATTTTGTCCTGGAGACAACCGTGAGTCAGGCTGGTGCCGTGAGCATCGTGGCGTATGAGACTGATGGCGAGACGCCGGCCGTGAGCATTCTGGGGTCCTTCGACCAGGATGGGCAGCTATTCTCTGGGTCGATTGAGATTACCGCTTACGCGCAAGGGCAGACAATTCAGTTGCTGGATTCCTTTGATGGTACGTGTCGGGCAGCGCGCTTTGATGCGGCGGTTGCGGGGCGCTTGCCGGCCGCGAGCTTTACCGATTTTGGTGTTACTGATACCTATGCCGCCTCAGCATCGTCGCCGTTTCACAACGGTACCTTTACGACGGTGGAGAATCTGGCCGAGGTGGATGGGACAGTTGATGTGACGTTGACCTACACTCAGATTACGGCTGAGAAGAATGACCTCGATGGCCGGTTGGTTGGGCCGGATGGGTTGGCGATCAACGTGATGGGTGGCGAATTCATTGGATCAAACGCTGTGAATCGGGTCTTGCCGGAAAGCACCAGGTATTTCATTGGTAACGGGAACCTGCGTACAGTCGCGGTGGGTGCCACATTTTCCCTGACTCTTGCTCAGGCTCCTACGCCAACTCCTCTGGTTGCCGACTAGCGGGGTTTGGGCCCGGGCGACCGGATGTTGTGTTGTTCGTGATGCCCTGTGCCCTGATCGGCCTCAGTTATTGAGTGGCGACCGCCCTAAAACTGTCACCGGCACGGTCGTGGCCGTTCCGCCGCTCGTATACACCGTGATGCCAAACGGATAGAGTTCATCGGCACTGCCGGCAGCCTTGGCTGCCCAGGTCAGGCGGAGCACGGGCTCACCGGTGCTCTCTGGGTCGCGTTTAACCACAAGGTCCGACGGGAACGACGGCCCCGTCGGTAGCCAGCGGAAGGTCGTTGCTCCCGGGAGGGCGTCGAAGGTGAGCCAGAGCGTGTGGGTGTCAGACGCGGCGGTGTGTGCGTAGCTGGGGTCGGAGGTCAGGTGTGCTCGCGCTAAATCGTCTGCCGGGGTGATGCTCAGCATGAGGTCGACGTCAGTGGGTGTGCTGGAACCGTCATCGAAACGGATGGTGACGGTGTCGGTGCCCGATTGGCCGGCGAGGGGTGTGTAGGTAAATGGGATGGTGGCGGTGCCGCTATCATCAGTGGTGCGGCTACCGGTCGAGACGGTGCCCTTGGCGGGGACGTTGGCGGCCACTAGGGCGATGCTGGATGCTTCAGGATCCGTGGCGCGCAGGAGCAGTCGCAGGGGTGCGGCACCGTCGACCGGGATCTCGCTGCTGCTGCTTCCGGTGATGACCGGGGCGCTGGCCGGGGTGGGGG
>JAQIBG010000271.1 GCA_027859175.1 Planctomycetota bacterium
ACCCAAACCCAGCCTGATTGGATTTTATTGGACCGACCGTCGGTTAATGACTGCATAGGAGGCATCATGCTCGCTGCCTACCTCCTCAGCAGTGGCATCACCTGGCACCATGGCCAACACGGCGGCGCACTCGTTAACGCAGCCATCGGCCTGACGCTCGCGGGCCTCGTGGCTCCTGGTCATTGCCTTCGCGATTGCCAATGGGGCGGATTCAGCCACCTAATACACCAGCCTGTTAGCCTCAAGGAAACCTTGGGCGACCTGCAGTCGCCATTTCCCAAGGTTTTCTTGAGGCGACTCTTTACCCAGGAGGGTCTGCGACCCCCCTTCAACAGCCTGCTAATGGCCTCATTCAGCCGGTCGCGCTGCCCACGGCGTGTTGGCGTAGAACCAACTCCAATGCTTGTCGGTCATCACTTCTTGTACCGCGAGCTTGTTGCGCTGAAGAAATTCGACGTGGCCGTCGACGAACAGCATGTTGGTTCCGCCGCGGTGGCGCAGATGGATGCCGTTGCTCTGCGTTGGCGGGTCGGTTTTGAGCAGACTGATCCCGATGCCAACCGTGGTGTAGAACTGGCCGTCTGAGCGGATCGATGCCGCGTCGCCCACCAAGTAGGTCTCACTGCTGCGCTGAACGCTGTCGATCATAGTGGTGTTCTCCACCCCAAACGCTGGGTTGCTGCTCTTTTGCGGGTCCCAGTTCACCGCCGGTGCAAGAATCCCGTTGATACCGTACTCGCTGCTGCTGTGCCAGATACGCATCGCGCCGCTGCTCGGACACATGAACACCCCGCGCGACTTGTTGCCCATCGCGCCCCAGTTGAGGGCACTGCGAATGCTTTCACCGGATAGGTCATATAGCTCTTCGGCGACGCTGTGCGAATCCCAGGTCAACTCGTCTGCGGTCGGAATAAAGCGCCGCTGTGGCGGCAGCAGCCCCTCCCAATTGTTGGTATAGGCAAACAAGCCGAGCCCAATCTGGCGCAGGTTCGACTGGCACTGCGCGCTGCGTGCCGCTTCGCGCGCCATGTTGATCGCCGGCAGCAACAACGCGGCGAGGATCGCGATAATTGAGATCACCACCAAGAGTTCAATCAAGGTGAAGCCCCGTTTCATGATGTGTCGCCCAGCCGCGCGAAAGTGCGGGTAGACCGGAACAGCAACTCGGCCGCAAACAGCTCGCGCGGCGGCGGCGTGGGCGCGGCCGGGTGTAAGAATACCTCACGCAGCCAGCCGCCAGCACGCGCACCCATCGCCTGCTGCGGCATCCGAATCTCCGAGATCGGCACCGCAAACTCGGTCGCGGTTCGCCCGCAGCGGTCGAAGCACAGCATCTCAATATCACGACCGATCTGCGGCCCACCGGCGCTCAGCGCGGTGCAGATCCGCGCCGCGGTTGACATGTCCTCCGCGAACAGAGCCTCGGTCTGGCTATCGGTAATCGCCGCCCGCAGCGCGGCGGCGAAGGCCGGCATGTTGCCGCTATTGTCGAGCACCATGGGCTCAATGCCCTGGACCGCGCAGGCGGCGCGGTAGCCAGCCAAACGCGCCCCCTTAACACTCCGCCCCTTGCCAACGTAACACAAGCGGCGGTGGCCGGCGGCGATCAAGGCCTGCGTGCCCTGCTCGGCCTCAACCCGGTAATCAACCGCCACGTAGCCGAGGGCAGCATCGTTGGGCTGGCGATTGAACAGCACCACCGGCAGGCCCCCATGCGCCAGACGCGCCAAAACCGGTTCGGCCTCAAGACTCAGACCCATGACCGCCAGGGCGTCGATGCCGTCTAGGTCTTCGGCCAGTATCTGCGCGCCCTCGAGCATCACGATGCGATGCGGCAGGTCACCGAGACCAGCAAGGATTCCATCGAGAAACAGGCGGTAGTAGTCGTCACTGTCCGACACGATCTGGGTGTCGATGCCGATCAGGCGAACGCCGCCCCGGTCACGCTGCAGACCACGCGACTGCTGCGGATCGCGCACAAAGGTGCCTTTGCCAGGGTGCCGCTCCACCAGGCCACGCTCGTCGAGCACTGCTAACGCGCGGCGCAGGGTCGGCCGGCTTACGCCGATCTGAGCAGCGAACTCGGCTTCGCCGGGCAGCGCCGCGCCGGCGGGGAAAGCCCCACTCTCGATCTGTGCAACTAACTGCGCCACCACTCCGGGCACCAGAGACGGACGACCACGCGGCATGAAAGACCTCCAAAAATGCGACTCAACGTTTCCGGCTTGCCAAGGTAATTATGAACAGGTAAAACAAACAGGGAAGGAAAATCAATGC
>JAQIBG010000113.1 GCA_027859175.1 Planctomycetota bacterium
CCCCCACCAAGCACCCCAAACAACGGAACCAACCCCTCAGCGAGCAACGCGAGCGCCGACCGCCCGAGGACCGGTGCGCGGCGAAAATGGCGCGTAGCGCCGCCGCGCAGGCCGCAAAGCGGCCAGGTCCGACCAAGGTCGCGAGCCCAGCGAAGCGAAGGCGAAATGGGGATCCTAAGGGGCGCAGCGCCCCTTAGATGTAATTAGCGCCGCCGAAGGCGCATTAATAGATCATCAACAAAGCGATCTATCTCAGCATCAGTCGCCCGATAACGCGCGACCTGCTCGCAGGCATAGGCCACGCTCGAGTGGCTCTTGATGCCAAAGGCATGTCCCACTGAGGCGTAGGTATCGCTGCCTGAAGACTTCAACACGTACATCGCGATATGGCGAGCGGTTGAACGCGGACCCGAGCGGCTCTTGCCGAGCAGATCGTCAACCGAAAGGTCAAAATAGTCGGCCACGGCGCGCAGGATGATCTTGAGCCGGGGCTCAGACGCATCGCGCTGGATGATGTCAGACAGGGCTTGGCGGGCGAGTTGCAGGTCGATGCGACGCTGGAAGCTGCCAGCGTAGGCCACGATCTTGTTCACCGCGCCTTCAAGTTCGCGCATGTTGTCGGTGATGTGGTCGGCCACGAAGTCGATCACTTCATCGGGCACGTCGGCATCATGACCGCGCACCTTGGCCGCCACCACCTCGCGCCGTGTGGCTGGGTCGGGACGGTCGAGGGCGACCACCAAGCCGCCGGTGAAGCGCTGCACGAAGCGCTCTTCCAGATACTTGATGTCAGACGGGTGGGCGTCAGACGTGATAACGATCTTCTTGCCGCGTTCCTGGAGCTCGTTGAAGGTGCTGAACAGCTCCTCCTTGGTGCGCTCCAACTGGCCGCGAGACAGGAAGTGGATGTCGTCAATCAGCAGAAGGTCGGCATGACGCAAGCGCACTCGAAAGGCCTGCAGGCCTGAGGTGCCGCCCTCGCAGGCTGACAGGTAGGCGTTCCGGAACTGCTCGCAGGTCATGTACATGACCTTGCAGCGCTGGAGGCGCTCCTTGAAGGCCAGGGCCAAGCCCTGCTCCAGGTGGGTTTTGCCCAAGCCAGACGAGCCGTGGATGAACAAGGGGTTCACCGCGTTGTCCGGCCCCTCGAGGATGCGGTTGACCGAGTCAAAGGCCAAGCGGTTGCAGCTGCCCACCACAAAGTCTTCGAGCATCTTGAAGCCCTGGCCAAAGGCCGGGCGGCCACCGCGCGACGGCGCCGGCGCTTCGTTCTTGGCCTGCTCGTCGAGCCGTTGGCGATGATGACGCAGAGCGGTGCGAGTAACCTTGCACACCACGCCGGTCAGCGGATGGCCCAAGCAATCGCTGGCGATGGCAGCGAGACGATCACCGAACTTGTCGCGAATCTGATTTTGGAACAAGGCCGTGGGGCACTCGAGGACCAACATGCCCTGGTCGACACCCGCCGGGCGGACCTTGGGCGAGCCGAGCCAGATCTTGGCTTTGCGAACCTGTTCAGGCTCGTCGATGGAGGCAGTCAGGCGCTCCAGGATAGTGGTCCACTGACCCTCAACCTCATTTGCCAACTGCATACCCACGCCGTCTGTCCCAGCCTCCGTCACTCTGTCACTCCCTCGTAGCCGTTCACTCATATTGGCGCCAAAGCGCCAAGCGTTTCTTCACCCTGCGGTAAGTAGCTCTTTAACAGTGCTTTGCCGCGAGCCCCCGTGCCGAGATGAGGCGCCGATAAAGCGCTCATGAGCGGGGAATAGCCAAAGCTATCCACGGCACTCGGTGCCGCAAGATCACTGTTTGGCGACTCACCCGGCGGATTGCACGCCGGCGGCATATTCCCTAAGGAATTCAACTGTTTTTGCGCGCTCGGGTGATATTGCACTGCGCACATACGCCCCGACGTAGCACCGCCTACCAGAAGGCAATCCACAGGTTCGAGGCCGGCTACCAAGGCCGACAAGAAGCCAGCATTAAAGTGGTCGCCAGCACCGGTGGTAATCACAGGGTCTGGGCACAAGAAACCCGCCGCTTGTGCCGAGCCCCCGTCCCACGCGCAGGCAGCCGACGCCACCAGATGAACCATGACCCAACTCAGGCCGAGACGTTCGCGCAGAATCGCGGCACCACGCTCGGCTTGGTCGGTGCTTTCCTTGTCACCGGTCCACTCTTCGTCGAGCAGGGTCAGGAGCTGACGGCATTCGCTGCCGTTCAACCCGAGCACCACATCACAGTGCTGCTGCAGGGCCTTGATCGCGTCGAGCGCGCCCAGGAGATCGTCCGCGGTGCGCTTGGCTGGGTCAGCCAAATCAACAAACCAGAACGGGCGATCCTGGCGCAAGCCGGGCAGGATATCCTTGGCCAAGCCCTGCCAGATCTCGGTCATGCCCATCGACATGGTCCAGTTCACGGTGGCCACGGCAGCGGCCTCGGCCAGCAGGCGACGCAGCTTCACGTCACCAACTGACGCACGCAGGTTGTCGTAGGTCACCATGTCCATCGGCGTGAGCTTGCCGAGCATCAGCTTGCCGTCGCTGAACTCGAGGGCGTCGGTTGAAGCCGGGCCACCAAGACCAATCACTTCGCGCGCGCCATCGGCCAGGGGCTGGAACACCGAGTGCACCACATCACCCTCGCCAACCACGCCAAGATAGGCCAAATCGGCCGCGTAGCCGAGCATGGCGTTGGCCATGATCGGGCCATTGCCACCGATCTTGGTTTGCGTCACTACCAACTCGATATTGGCGCTCTGGCCGGCCGCGGCACTGATGCGGGCCCCGAAGTCGGCAATCGTACGCACGTCGTCGTACTCGGTCTGGCTGCTGCGCTTGTCGACCACATCGATGATATAGTCAATAAAACCGTCAAAACCGACCACCACTTCGGGACGGTGATCGTCGGCCACGGCCTCAAGGGCATTGGCGGCGGCAAGACATTGCGCAGCGTGATCGGACATGCACTTCTCCAGAGCAGATTAGGCCCCATCGGGTGAGGCTGAGCCGAGACACGCTAGACCGGAAAAGACGATGGCAAGACCAAGCTCGCCGCAGTCCGCCGGCTGCATCAAATCGCATCCATCCCGCTGGTCTTCATGCAATATGCTGGCACCGTGTAGGTATGCACCACCGCGTAGGGCTCCACGAAACCGACGCCGCCGGCGTGATGTTTGCCGGCCATATCGTGACCCTGGCCCACAGCATGTATGAGCAGGCCCTGGCGACGGCTGGCTGCGATATCGCCGCACTCATCCGCAACGGCGAGGTTGGTCTGCCGCTGATTCGCTGCGAAGCCGATTTTCGGGCTCCGATTCGCCATGGCGATCAACTGAGCGTTGCCGTCACGCTGGCTGAACAACGCGAACATGGCTACCAAGTTGTAGTGACGCTGCACTGCAACAACACAGCCGCAGCGGCAATCAAACAGACCCACGTCTGCATCGATTCAGCCGGCAGCAAAACCGCGCTCCCCCCTGCCGTACGCGCCGCACTCGACGCCCTCTAAACCGGCAGCAGCGGGCACGCGCGCTACATGTAGCGCTTCAAGAATGCGAGGCGCCAGGCCTCGAAACGGTCTTCCTCAATACTCTGCCGGATCTGACGCATCAGATCTTGGTAGAAGTAGAGATTGTGGATCGTGAGAAGGGTTTCGGCCAGCGGCTCAGAGATGAACAGCAGATAGCGTAGCGTGGCGCGGGAGTAGCCCTGGGTGCAAGTTGCGCAGCCACAGTTGGTGTCGATCGGATAGCGGTCTTTACGGAATTTCTTGTCTTTTATCCGCATTTTTCCACCCCAGGTAAACAGGGTGCCTTCGCGCGCGTAGCGGGTTGGAATCACGCAGTCGAAAATATCCATGCCGCGCTCAACCGAGGCCACGATGTCTTCGGGCAAGCCCACACCCATCAGATAGCGGACCTTATCTACCGGCAACAAAGGCGCGGTGTGCGCAACCACGCGCTTGAGCTCATCGAGGCCCTCACCCACCGACACGCCACCGATTGCGGTGCCCGGTAAGGCCAGCGAGTTGGTCAACTCGACGCTGCGTGTACGCAGGCCCAGGTCTAAGCCGCCCTGCACGATGCCGAACAGGTGCTGATGCTCCTGGAGTTCACACTGCGCGCAGCGCTGCAACCAGCGAAAGGTGCGCTCAACCGAATCGGACACGTAGCTGCGACCAGCACGGTGATCAACGCACTCATCGAAGGCCATCACGATATCAGCGCCGAGACGCCGCTGCAGGTCCATCGAACTTTCGGCCGACAGGGTCTGCTGCTCGCCATCTTGCTCGAAGCGAAACCGCACGCCCTCCTCGTCGATCTCACGATCGGGCAGACTAAATACCTGGAAGCCACCCGAGTCGGTCAGGATGGTTTGATCCCACCGCATCAGGCCATGCAAACCACCCAGGCGCTCGACCAACTGAACGCGATCGCGCCACGACATGTGATAGGTGTTGGCGAGCACCACTTGGGCCCCGGTTTCGACCACATCACGGGCCTGCACGGTTTTGACCGCGCCCTGGGTACCCACCGGCATGAAGGCCGGCGTCTCGACCACACCGTGCGCACTCACGAAGCGGCCGCGACGGGCCACTCCCGACTGGGCCAGAAGCCGGAATTGCAGCCCGCCACCGGGCTGCCACGTGGGGATATCGTCGGCCATGGGCCGGAGCGTGGGCCGCCGAAGCCCAGCGCAAGCAGCGTCAGTCAGGACCGGCCTGGGCTTGACTGGCAATACCGTTCACAGGAGGTCGAGAGGCACTGGACCTGGGTCCTACCACGCCTGCAAGCAGGCTTGAGCGCGGGTCTGGCGCCCCCTACCGCCGCCCACAGAGATCGGCCGCGGCCCAGCAGGCTGTTCCACGACCCAAGGGCCGCCAGGCGCGTACCAGGACCCAGGACCCGCCTCCGCACCCCCTCAAGCGACCTCTAGCTGATCAGATCACCATCAACCCGCGGCTCTTGCCCGCGGAGCACGGTGTTGCCCTCGTAGAGCTCGGTTTGATTGACCACCACGCCCTCGGTCCAGGCGCTCTGGTCGAATTGGCCGCTTTGTCCGTAGGCCGCCAAGGGGTTGCCGTAGCAGGTGGCGCTGATGTGAGCCAAGGGCACACCAGAACGCGCCATCAAGCGCGCGGTTTTGGGCACGGCCAAGGGGTCAGACACGCCCCAGTCGGCCGAGGAATCCACGATGATGCGCTCGGGGCCGTATTGTTGCACCACTCTGACCATGCGCTCGTTACCCATCTTGGTTTTGGGATAGATGGTGAAGGCAGCCCAGTAGCCACGATCGAGGACTTCCTGCACCGTCTCTTCGTTATTGTGATCGATGATCACCATGTGCGGGGCAAGGCCGTGTTCTTCACAGATATCCATGGTCAAACGCGTGCCGCGCTTCTTGTCGCGATGCGGCGTGTGAATCTGGACCGGGAGTGCGAACTCCTTGGCCAACTCAAGCTGGGCCCGAAAGTACTTGTCCTCAAGCGTGGTCTGGTCGTCGAAGCCGATCTCGCCAACCGCCACCACCCCCTCTTTGGCCAGATACAAGGGCAGCAATTCCATCACGCCCTCAGCCAAGGCCTCGTTGTTGGCCTCCTTCGAGTTGAGGCCAATCGTGCAGTAATGGCGGATCCCAAACTGACTGGCACGGAAGCGCTCAAAGCCAACCAGGCTCGACAAGTAGTCGCGATAGGTGTCAACCGAGGTCCGCGGCTGACCCAGCCAGAAGGCCGGCTCAATCACCGCCACCACCCCCTGGTCGCGCATCGCTTCGTAGTCGTCGGTGGTGCGCGCCGACATGTGAATGTGGGAGTCGATGATCATGAAATCGGCAGGAAGGTCGGACATGGTCGGTCTCGTGAACACGTTGGGGGCAGAACGGGGCCCAATGACTGCTTAACGGAAGCTCCTATCACACGGCATGCCAAGAGGTCCGCAGGGGGCAAAAGCAGGGCTCCATCGGCGATGGAGCCCTGCTGTAGACATAACCGGCGCGAGAGCCTTAGCCGGCTGCTTCCGGCATGCTCTTGGCCGCGATTTCGGCCTGCAACTGGGCGACCAGTTCATCGACCGTCACGGTGCCGAGCTTGTCGCCGTTTTGCCGCTGCAGCGCGGCGGTGCCGGCTTCGGCCTCTTGGCCACCGATGACCGCGAAGTAGTTCACGCGATCGTTGCGCGCATTGCGGATCTTGGCGCCGAGTTTGTCGGCCTGCTCGTCGCAGGTGGCGCGGATCCCGGCCGCCACCAGCTTGGCGGTGACCGTGCGGGCGTAGTCCAACTGATCGTCGGTAATGGGGAGCACGCGGATCTGCTCTGGCGCCAGCCACAGCGGGAACTTGCCGGCGTACTGCTCGATCAAGATGCCGATAAAACGCTCGAGCGAGCCGCAGATCGCACGATGCAGGATCACCGGGTTCTTCTTCGAACCATCTTCGGCGGTGTACAGCGCGTTGAGACGCTCCGGACCAGCCAACTGATAGTCAACCTGGATGGTGCCGCACTGCCACTCGCGGCCGAGGCAGTCGATCAGGGTGAACTCGAGCTTCGGGCCGTAGAAAGCGCCCTCACCCGGGTTGACCTCGTAACTAAGACCGGCCTGCTTACAGGCGGCCTCCAAGGCGGCCTCGGCGCGGTCCCAATCGGCGTCGCTGCCAACGCGCATGTCGGGCCGGGTTGAGAATTTGACCTTCACGCTCTCGGCAGCGAAGCCGAAATCGTCGTAGACCTTCTTGAGCAGATCGCAGAAATCAGCGACTTCGTCACCGATCTGATCTTCGGTGCAGAAAATATGCGCGTCATCCTGCACAAAGCCACGCACACGCATGATACCATGCAGCGCACCCGAGGGCTCGTAGCGCACGCAGGAGCCGAATTCGGCCATGCGCAGTGGTAATTCTTTGTAGCTCTTCTGACCGGTCTTGAAGATCGTGATATGGCCCGGGCAGTTCATCGGCTTGAGCGAGAAGCACCGATTGCCACCGGCCGACTCGTCGCCCCCGGCGCCGTGACTGCAGGCACCATGTTCACCGGCCGCGCCACGGTCAACGCCGCGGTCTTGCTCGAAGGTGATGAACATGTTTTCACGGTACTTGGCCCAGTGCCCCGACCGCTCCCACAAGCCCTGGGGCTGTAGATTCGGCGTCTTCACCTCGATGTAGCCAGCCGCGCTGATGGTCTCGCGGATGTATTGCTCGATCGTGAGGTAGATGCTCCAACCGCGGTGATGCCAGTAGATCTGGCCCGGGTTGTCTTCCTCGAGATGGAACAAGTCCATCTCCTTACCGATCTTGCGATGATCGCGCTTCTTAGCCTCCTCGAGCCGCTGCAAGTAGGACTTGAGACCCTTCTTGTCAGCCCAGGCAGTGCCATACACGCGGGTCAGCTGATCCGAGGTCTGATCGCCATGCCAGTAGGCACCAGCCACCGACATCACCTTGGCGTGGGCCAGCCACTTGGTGCTCGGCACATGCGGGCCGGCGCACAGGTCTTCCCAGTTGCTGCCGGGCTCACCGGTGACGTAGAAACTCAAGGACTCGCTACCGCGCTCGAGCGCGCGCTCGGCGTTGTCAGTCTTATACTTGTCACCCGCAACGCGGGCCATGCCGGCACTGCGGTCGCACTCAAAGCGCGTGAACGGACGATCGGCTTTGACGATCTCCTTCATCTTGGCCTCAATCGCATCGAAATCGTCGGTGGTGAGGGCGCGCGGGGTAGCGAGGTCGTAATAGAAACCGTCATCTACCGGCGGGCCGTAGGCCAAACGGGTACCCGGGAACAGCTCGCAGATCGCCTCGGCCAGCACGTGGGCGGCGCTGTGGCGAATCAGGAACAGGGCGTCGGGATCGTCGTTCGAGGCCTTGATGATGGTGACGGTGGCGTTGTCCGCGATCACGCGATGCAGGTCGCGGATCTCGTCGTCAACCTTGATGCCAATGGCGTTTTTAGCCAAACCGGGCGAGATATCGTGGGCAATCTGATACCCCGATACGGCCTCGTCGTAGACCTTGGTATTACCATCAGGGAAGGTGTAAGTCGGCATGAATGCTCCAAGTAGTAGGGAGCGAGGCGAATTGAGGTCACGATGGCTGCGGGAGCGTGATCCTACCGCCTCGCGGGCAGTACGCTCAGGAGGCCGAGCCATCCGTGCTAGTTCGCGTGCCGATAAACATGAAGCGCGGAGGCTATCGCTGGCCCTGAGCGAGTCCAGCCCGCCCCCTGTG
>JAQIBG010000126.1 GCA_027859175.1 Planctomycetota bacterium
ATTCAAACCGGGGTGACGTGTCAGGTACTCTCGATCAATCGCTTCTGCAGGCGATCGGCGAGGCGCGCAGTGGCTCCATTCTTGTCGCACTCCAGACGGAGGTCTTCGATCATTTCGTAGGCTTCGGACTGTTCCTTAAGAACACGACCCAGTGTTCCCGCATAACACCGACCTTGGCGGAATTGTCGACCAAGCCTGGTGCGCGCTTTCAAGGGCCGCCCGTACGTGGATATTGCCTCAGTTCAGCCACGCGGCCGCCAGGATGGCGCCATCAAAACCCATCGGTAACGACCCGCCGAGCATCCCCCTCCTCGATCCCCAGGGATGCCTCAAATATATCTGCCACCTGCGTCAGCTCCTCACGCACTACTCCAAGAACACCGCGAGCATGCTCCGCCTGCAAAGCCAAATCTCCAATGATCCGTTCATAGCTGCGCTTGGCCACCCCCTGTGTTGGCACAAAGGGCGCCAACGCCAAACCAATGCGATCATAGCATGCCGCTGCATGCAAAATGGATTCAGACGCTGGGAATAAGTCGGCATTCTCCCGAAGCCAGGAAGCAGCCACATCACTTCGGTGGAATGCCGCTAGCGCCACTTTCTCTGCGCTTTTCCAGCCGGCTCCATTGTTGCGCTGGCAGACAGGGCAGAAATGCCGCTGCACCTGCATTTGGCGAATCCACTCATCCATAGCGTCCATGCCAAACGCACAGAACTCATGCTTTCCATAGCAGCCAGCCGGCCCCTTCGCGCGTATGCGGTTTACTGCATTCTGTAGGATTTTCCTGGCTAACGCTCGGCGCACATACGGCTGACCCTCCAAGGACACAGCAAACAACTCGCCGCTTTCAGGAACAACACGGAATAA
Source organism: Planctomycetota bacterium (assembly GCA_027859175.1). Classification (GTDB taxonomy): domain Bacteria; phylum Planctomycetota; class UBA11346; order UBA11346; family UBA11346; genus GH22. The sequence goes on from JAQIBG010000126.1 coordinate 869, forward strand.
TTGCCCGTTTCCAGAAGGATGGACACCCCAAACCGTGTTGTCATCATGCACTTCTGTGACTATGCCGCCCCACCAAGGCTCAACCTTCCGCGCATCCCACCCACCAGCAGCGATGACCACCTTCCCCGCATCAAGCGACTCTCTAATGACGGCACAGAGGTCTGCGGTGTATGTCTCTGGCCTGTTTGGATGGTCCGCGTGGCGCAACTGCCTCACTTCAAGGCCCAGCCACTCCCAGCCAGAATCGTTCTGCCCCAGATGACTAACCCAGGCTTGGCCAACCCATAATTCTTTGCAATCATTTCCCGTATCAAATCCAGGTGCAAAGCCGTTCCCCGTTGCCATCAGTACATCATCATATGACACAGAACTGCCGAGCAGTCTGGCTGCTGCTGCCACCGAAAGGCAGAACGTGTCAACCCTGTACCCGTCACCCTCCAATTCGATGATCGAGAAGTCTAGTGAAATGGACATGCTATCTCCCGTGTCCTCATGAGGCGTTTGCACTTGTGGAGGTATCGACGTTTCCTGGGCGGTATCACCAAGTTTACTTGCCGAAATACCGAAGTGATCCACTACCCGCCAGCCCCAAATGGTGAATAATACCATCGAAACCGCAACAGCAGTGGCCGTGACCAGAGCAAGCATCCTCCTCAACCGACGCACGCCGGGAGGGCCACTGCCTGACAGGGCCAAGGACATCTTGGGAAGGCTGGCTAGGATTTGTTCTGGGGCCATGCATGGCGCCTCGGCGGCCAATAAGTCTTGCAAAGACATAAGCGAAATCAGGAATCCGGTGGCAGCGAGGCGTTTTCTGAGCGCTTCAAGACCTCGCCTCAGACGCCGTGATACGGTGGCCTGACTAATGCCAGCCATCTCAGCCACCTCTGTCTGGCTGTGGCCCTCAAGGTAGTGCAGGCAGATAGCGACGCGATCGTCCTCCGGCAACTCAGCGAGGGCCGCATCTACGAGAGGCTCGAGCCCCTGCCACGTCGGTTCGCCCTTCTCAGCCGCTTGGGCCTCCATACCTGCAATCTGCTCATGGCGCCGTCGAACCCCCGCATTGCGGATGTAGTTCAGCGACCTTGTACAAGCCGCTGCATGAAGGAAGCCGGCAACCGACCTCCTTATCTCGCCAGCTTTCCGCGCCAAATCAACCAGCACATCTTGCGCAAGGTCCTCTGCGGCATGGTGGTCCCCTGTTATTCGAAGGCATGTCCCGTATATTAGACCAGCATGTCGATTGGCCAGATCCGCGAATACGGCCGGCTCACGCTTCACGGTCCATAGCTGAAGCAGGCCTTCGTCTGATTTGCACTCAGTGTTGTTCATTGCCTATATGACACGTGAGATGCTCTCCCTATTCACACATTCTCTCAGCCAGCCCTGCACTTGCCAAATCGGCGAAGGCGGGAGCACCCAATGCGGCCTTCAAATCATGGCAACACCAGCGACAAGCTTCGGTCGAAGGTGCCGTCATGAATCCGCGATGCCAGGATGGGCCAAGCTCGCATCCAAGTGGTTATCGCCGGCGTCGTACCCAAGGCAACGCTCTGGGTGCAAAGACCTTCGTTATGATGCGGATGTACCAGGCAATGGCGGCACTCAAACCGGCGCGACGTCACAGGTACGCCCCCAAAGCACTGAAACCATGTCGGGCCAAAACCCAACCAATCCTCCCTGGGGGCAAGGGGCAGAGCCCCAAAAAGAAGCCCGCCCACCAGTACCCTCAGCCAAGCATCACCAGCCAGGCAGCCAAACCCCAAACCAACATCTACATGCCCAGGCCACCAACCACCCACAAGCGGGGGTCCTAGGGTAAGCGTTCGGTGACCGCTATTTGCCCGCCCCGCCGTTTCGCCGCAGGCGGCGCGCAGGGGTCCAGGGGGCCGGAATCAACGCACAAGGTCACAGAGGGGAGGGCGTCATGGCTGACTTGGTGGTTCAATTCCTGATAGTCACAAGAGGTGAGTTTTCAGTGAGCGTTGCCCGGCCGTCGGTGCACTTGCGGATTAACCCAGTTCAGGGTCCTCGTCAGCGCGCGCGCCCGATGTGAAGCGTTGCTCACTGAAATGAGGTGTTTGTGTCCGCGGTGTTTGCTTGGCTAGGCCAAGCAAACACCGGTCACAATACCAAATGATCTGTGGCTCACGCGCCCTGTGCCTTGATGGTTCGCCTCACCCCACAGTCATCAGGTCGGGCAAGTGTCGACTGAATCAGCTAGCGCGCGATACTGCCGTTCCAGGTTTTTTGTCCCCCGCGCCGTGTCGTCCGATCCTGAAGGCTCCATTCGGGACCGATTGACACGTTAAACAGTGGTGTACACTCAGATGTGTTTCCTGTCGGTCCATGTTGTAGGCATAGCTATTACAACATGGGACCGTTCCCAGGCAATAAAGGCAGACAATGCGCATCTCTCTAGGCCTTCGGCTTCAATCGGCCTTTCTCCTCATCGCTGCTATCGGATCTCTCGTTGCTGCCATCGGCATATTTGGCCTGATGGATGCTCGTGAATCCCTGAAAAAAGTAGCCCAAGAGGACGGTGCCCTGATGCGAATTATACAGGATGCACACATTGGTTTATTAACCGAGCGGCGCTATGAGAAGGACGTGCTGCTCAACTGTGGCGACGAGACGAGGCAACGGCGATACCTTGATCGTTTTGATGCAACAGCGGTGGAACAAGGGCAGCGTTTAGCTGAGATCGAGCAGTTAACACAGGGGCGCCTCGATCTTCTCGATGAACACGGCAGTGCCATATCAGAAGACCTGACCCAGGCCCATCAAGACTATCTAGCGGTGACCCGCGATGTCCTGCTCGAAGCCATCGATACCGCTATCTCGCCGCAAATGGGAAACGCGTTACTGACTCCCCACAAGGATACGATCCGCAATTTGGAGACCAAACTGGTTGGCCTCGTAACGGCCGGTAACAGCATGATTGAGGATTCGATCGATACGACGCTGAGCAAGGCCCGGGCGTCTCAATTCTACCTGACCTGCATTGCAGGGCTCGCACTGTCCATCTCCATAGCCGCCGGTTGGCTGTTTGCTCGTGGCATCTCCAGACCAGTGCGGCTGGCGTCGCAACGGCTCAAAGAAATATCCCTAGGGCGAATAGAGAATGGCAGCGTCGATCTGGCAGACCTGAATTCGATTTTGCATCGCAGCGACGAGATCGGAGACCTCGGACGTGATCTTGTTGCCACACAGCAGTACCTCATTGACGCTGCTGGTGCAGCGGCCTCACTGGGAAAAGGAATTCTTGAGGTCCAGATTAACGTGCGCGGACCGGATGATGAAATCGGAACCGCATTATTGGAGATGGTGACGGCTCTTCAGCGCACGATCGGTGAGATAGCAGAAGTATCTCAGGATCTCGCAAGCATAGCGAGCAAGATTGCGACAACCAGCGCGCAATTAACCAGCGCGTCTTTACTGTCGCGAGAATCGTCTACGGCGACAGCGGCAGCTACCACTGAAGGCGTGACTCAGGTGCAATCCCTGGCCGCATGCGCTCAGGATCTGTCGACCAGTGTCCGTGAGGTGGCTGGCAACAGCCAAAAGATGGCAACCCGGATTGTTGAGGCAGCCGACGCCACCAAGGCCATGGTCCAAGCATCTGGCTCTATCGATTCCTTCGCCGAGACCATAGCAAGCATCGCCAGTCAAACAAATTTGTTAGCCTTGAATGCCACCATTCAATCGGCCCAGGCCGGTGAGCATGGCCGCGGCTTTGCCGTGGTCGCCGGTGAGGTGAAAGCGCTGGCCATTCAGGCAGCTGAGGCCGCTGCCGACATTCAGCGCACCGTCAGCGGAATTACCCCATACATGGACGCCGTTGATTCCGGCATGGAAGAGTCGCAGGTCGCAGCCCAGGGCCTCGCCGCAGCGGTCGAGGAGCAGTCCACCACAACAGCTGAGATGGCGCTCGGCCTTAGGGAAACCGGAAAGGGACTAGAAGAAATCGCTTGTGGGGTAGAGCGCACGTCGGCTCAAAGCGTTGAGCTAGCCGAAAGTGCCGGTCAACTGCAGCACAGCTTCGAGATCCTTGAGCGTCTGGCCCAATCACTCCGCGTTTCAGTTGGACACTTCAAGGCAAAGTCGTTTCTTGATGATTCCGTAGCGATCCATCAAGCATGGAAGCAGCGCCTAATTGACACGATTCGGTCGGGAGCATCGATCGAGACCGCACGTGCCTGTGATGACCATGCCTGTGATCTGGGTCGCTGGATTTACGGCATTGGAGGCAATGCACATGATCATCGGGCAGCCTTTAAGACCCTTCGAGATGAGCATGCCGCCTTCCATGCTAGTATTGGCCATATCGCCAATCTGGCGGGCCAGCACGAGGATAAGGCCCTAGCAGAACTGGAGTGTGGTGAATTCCGTCGATGCTCCGAAACGGTATGCCAGTCCCTAGAGGCGCTTAAGCAGGATCTCAGCAGAGCCGAGACTGATCTTGCCCCTAAATAATGGACCAGTGGTTTAGGCACGCTTTTGGTGCTGGTGCTCAAAGGTCTCGGGGCTGATGTTGCCCAAGGTCGAGTGTTTTCTGGTTCGATTATGGAATGTCTCTACGTTGTCGAAGATGGCAAGCTTGGCCAGTGCATGCGTGTGGGACGTGTCCCGGTGAACGCACTCGACCTTGAGCGTGTCCCATCAAAATATTCATGCAGCCTTTCGGATGTAGTAACGTAAGCGTTCGGTGACCGCTATTTGCCCGCCCCGCCGTTTCGCCGCAGTCTGCTGGCATGAACTCCAGCGCAAACCGTCCCGATGCGACTCCCCGACCGATAACCGATAGAATAAACCAAGGCGGCACAGCACGGCCGCCCAGCGGGCGGCCACCATCAGAGTAAGCGTTCAACCGCCTGTGATGGCCTCTTGTTCATCTGCGGTTGAGTTGTCTTCGTCGGCGAGCACGCGAGCGATGACTTCATTGGCAACCTGATCAAGGTGAGCTGCGAGAAGGCTTTGCACTTGCTGGTATTCGGGCCAGAGGACGCCGTCGATCAATGAGGGCTTGGCCGTCACCATGATGGTGGTGCGGCGCTGGCGCGGTCGCCGGTAGGGCTTCAGGTGGTGTTTTTTGAGCAAGCGGATGAAGAGGTCCCGCGACCATGGGTCGGAGATTGAGAATGAAAAATCGACGTCTTGCTCATGAACAGCTCGTTGCTCGGCCATCTTTGCCTCGATGCGCTGAAGGGCTGCCTCGGCGGCTTGCCGTTCTCCATCGCTGGAGGCGCCATGGTAAATGGCCATGACCTTTTCAATGCGTTCGATGAGGCGGTCGAGGTCAGCCATCATTCGGCTCCAACAGTTGTCAGTTGGCTTGTTTTGTCGGCATGGGCCATTGCGCGGGGTGTGAGCGTTGCGGGGTCTTGCCGGGCATGCAGCCCTGCGACTGCACGACGCAGATAGTCAAACGGCTCGCGTTTGTGGATTCGGCAGTTGAGCATCAGCGTGTACGCTGATGCAGCCCGCTCCCCGCCAGCCACGTTGCCGACAAACAGGTAGTTCTTGCGGCCAAGGGCGATCGGCTTCCAGAGGCGCTCAAGCGCGTTGTTATCAATGGGAAGGTGCCGATAGGCTCCCACCCGAGTGCGCAGATTGTGCACATAACGCAGGGCCTGCCCGAGCGGGCTGCGCGGGGTGGCGAGTGGGCGCAGTCGATCGACTTCGTGGAGGATAGCATCGATGATTGGTACGGCGTGCTGCGTTCGTTCATCGCGTCTTCGGTCGGGCCGATGCTCGACCCATCGGCGTTCCCAAGCATAGAGCCGTTGTATGTGCGCAATCACCGGGCCCGCACGTTGATCACCGCCATCGCGTTTCGCCTCGACGAACTTGCGACGGATATGGGCCCAACACGGCACATGGCGACAGCCATCGCGATAGAGCGCCTCGTGACCGCTGTAATGGTCAGCGACGACCGGGCCTCGCCAGTCGCCCAGAAACTCGGTGACATGCTTCCCGGCGCGCGAGTCGCCGTAGCGGACCATGACAGCGTCTGCCCCCAAAAAGCCCCAGAATCGCCCCGTGTGGGTGTGCTGCCCTTGCCTGGGGCCAGACGCTTGATGGTGGTGTCGTCGATGGCGAGCCAGTGGCTCGCTAATGTTTCTGCAGCGATAGCCTCCACTACCGGCTTGAAGAACGCGACCGTCGCTTTGAGCCAGTTGACCATCGACGAGCGCGACAGATGCACACCGGTCTGGGCAAAGCGCCCCTGTTGCCGGTAGAAGGGGTGATGGAGAGCAAACTTGTCGCAGAGCAGTGAGAGCAGCAGGCTGTCACCCGCCAGACCGCCGGGGATGATCTGCGGCGGTGGTTCGGCAACCACCGGGATAACGTCAGGCTCATCACGACGACCATAGACCGGTCTGACGATTTCTCGGCAGATAAAGCGTGCGGGGATGAGCTCCAACACTTCTTGAATGTTCTCACGCAACTTGTGCAGCGGACGGCCGAACTCGTCGACTAAAGCCTCTGGAGGTGGTTCGATGACCACCCGCCGACGTTCGATTGTATCGGGGATGGTGAGACGGCCACCACGTTGACCCCGGCGCCCTTGAGAGCGTGACGCCGCGCAGTCTTCATCGGTGCCGTTGTCGGGCTCAGCCTCATCGTCGGCACCACTCGCCACCACAGTATCATTCAAATCCAGATCCAGCGATTGCTGACCGGGAACCTGCTCACTGCTGCGCCCAAACTGGCGTCGCAGCAATTTGGCCATCTGGAAGTGGATCTGCTCAAGCTTGGATTCCAGAGCTGCAATCGTCTGCGCCTGAGCGGCGATCAGTTGCGACTGCTCTCGCAGTGCTTGATCTTTGCCAGCAAGAGCCCGGCGGAGTTGCTCATGGTCGGTTTGACCTGCCATTTCCTTATTTTATAGACCGGGCCTGATCGCCAAGAGCCGTCCCGGTCACTGGCCATGAGCGTAGTGCTGATGATAGGTGGCATGATGAACATTGATGCCTTCAAGTAGCATACGCATCTCGGCTGGGGAGAGTTGCACCTTCGCACGGTGAGAGCCACCAGTATCCAGTGGTGCGCGGGAGAACCGGCCTGACTCCAAACGCTTTGCACACAGCCAAAACCCCGAAATTTCCCACACCAACACCTTGACCCGACGTCGATCACGTGACAGAAAGACAAAGACATCACCACCAAGTGGATCCTCACCGAGATCGTTGGTTACCAGCGCTGAGAGGGTGTTGAAACTCTTGCGCATGTCGGTCGGTTCCCGGGCGAGGAAGATTCGTCGCCCCCCATCGATGCTCAGCATGGCAACACCGCCACCACTGATCGCAGCAGAGCCAGATCAGTGTTCGAATCGATCACTAGGCAAGCACGACCAACGCGTACTTCCAGATGATCATCAACTGCGCGCTCCTCAACTTCCACCTGAGCAAAACCGACACCATGATCGCCGGCCTGGATCGCCCGGGCGATCCGCTTGGAACAAAGGCCATAGGTGCGTGCAAAATCGCCGACGCTCAGGCCCGATTGACGAACCAGGTCGGCAACCTCTCGCCGATGCTCAATCGACCAGCGTCGCAGTCTCAACACGCCCGGAATAATGGTGGTTGGTTCCATCATCGTCCTCCTTGCCATGAGGATGGAGGAACGGTGGTTGAGATTCAAACCCGAATGGTTGAACGCTTACACGCCAAGCGTCGACGATGCTCTTGACGGGAAAAATACGTCTGTGCCAAAAAATGCCGGCCTTCCCAAAGGAAGACCGGCTTAAAAAAGAAGTCTGGCAGCGTTCTATTTTCCCCGTCAAGAGTATCGTCGACGCTGAGAGGCTTAACGGCCGTGTTCGGAATGAGAACGGGT
>JAQIBG010000281.1 GCA_027859175.1 Planctomycetota bacterium
GTTCTCCTATGTTTCCTCCGTTCCTCCTGCAAGGAACCCCCGTCAAACCAGCCCGAGCAGCCCTGCGATCCAGTTGTGGACGCCGGGCCAGATGCCGAAGCCGAGGATCGCGACCGCGCACAGCAGCACGCCGAGGCGCTGGGGCAGGTCGAGGCGAAGATCGTCAGGACGGGTCTCTGGCTCCACCATGTAGGCTTCGCGGACCACGCGCAGATAGTAGTACAGGCCAACCAAGCCATTGAGGGCGCCGATCAGCACCAACAGGTACATGCCCTCGCGCGCTGGTGCCAGCAACAGGGCAAATTTACCGAGAAAGCCAGCCAGCGGCGGAATGCCCGCCAGTGAGAACACAGCCAGGGTCAAAGCCAGCGCAAGCGCCGGGCTCTGCTTCGACAGACCACGCAGAGCCGGCATGGTCGGTGGCCGCGATTCGCCCAAGCAATCGAACACCAAAAAGGCCAGGCCGTTGGAAAGGGCGTAGACCACGGCGTAGAAGCTGATGGCGAGCACGCCGTCCAAACCAGTACCCACCGCCAGCAGGAAGAAGCCAACCTGAGCGATCGACGACCACGCCATGAAACGGCGCAAGCGTGTTTGTCGCAGCGCACCGAGGTTGCCAATCACCATAGACGCGATCGCCGTGGTAATCAGCAAGGGTCGCAACTGCTCGTGCAGGTGCACAAAAGGGCCTTCCCACAGCAGCAGCAAGGCAATCAGACCAGTCGCCTTTGAACCAGACGCGAGATAACTCGCAACCGCGTTCGGTGCGCCATCGTATACATCGGGCGCCCAGACGTGCATCGGCGCCGCCGAGAGCTTGAACAAGATCGCCAACACCATCAACAAGGCCCCGGTCACCGCGAGCGGGCCATCAAGCCCTGCGGCGAGGCCGGGGAAATCAACCGCGCCACCGGCGCCGTAGCAATACGACATGCCAAACACCAACAAGCCCGTCGCCAAAGCGCCGGTCAGCAAAAACTTCAAGCCCGCTTCGCTCGATTCGCCGTCCTGGAACAAGGCCACCAGCGCGAATAGCGGAATTGTTGCCAGCTCGAGGCTGACAATGAAGGCCACCATGTCATTGGCACCGGCCAAGGAGCAGGTACCAGCCAAAGATGCCAGCAACATGAACACCGCCACGCCCGGCGTGACCAAGCGCCGCATCCGGCGGTTGTCGTGATCAAGCTGACTGGGAATCATCAGCAGACTCATCAATACGCTCAGCACGGCGGTTAGCCGCAGCGGCGTCGCCCACGGCCGGAGGGTATACCCCGCAACCGAGCCTTCACCGTCACCAAGGCTGATCATCGCTACTGCGGCCAGCACGCAGCCGAGGCCGGCACTGAGAACAATAGCCCGCGTCCGCCACGGTTTGGGCGCCACCGATTCGAGCACCAGCACCACCAAGGCGGTGGCCACAACGAGGATATCAGGGGTCAGTCCAAGCAGCATGTCTCAGCGCCCCATATTCATGATGATGGGATCCAAGCTCGCATCGAGGGCTGCGATTAGCCACCCGGGTAGCAAGCCCATGCCGAGAATGCACACCAGCAGGATGATCACCGGCGCGCGCTCAGCCCAGGTCATAGGTGCCAGCTGTCCTGGATCACCCGGCCCATGCACCACCTGGTTGACCGCGCGCAGCACGTAGATCGCCGTGAGTACCACCGCCGATACACAGGCCACGGCGCAGATCAGACGTAAGGGCGTGGGGTTATCGGCAAAGCCGGCCACAAAGATCGTCAACTCGGCCACGAAACTCGACGTGCCCGGAATCGCCACCACGGCGAAGCCAGCCAACACAAAAGCCACGCCCAGGAAGCGCGCGCGTTTCATGAGGCCGCTCATCTTGGTGATATCGCGGGTGCCGGTGCGGCTGTAGATCATGCCAATCAAGGCGAACACCAGGGCGGTCACAAAACCGTGCGACAGCATCTGCAACACGCCACCGCGCAGACCGGTCAAACTCATCGCCGCGAAGGCAAAGGTCACCAAGCCAACATGGCTGACGGACGAGTACGCGTTAATGAACTTCAGATCGGTGTGGCGCATCGCGATCAAGGCGCCGTACACCACGCTCACCGCTGCCAAGATCAAGAACACCCACATCCACTGCTCAGCGCCCTCGGGCAACAGATACAGACCAGCGCGCAGGCAGCCGTAGCCACCCAGTTTCATATGTACGCCCGCCAGGAACATCGAGATCGCGGTCGGCGCCGATGAATGCCCATCGGGCGACCAGGTGTGGAACGGGAACAAGGAGCCCAGAATGGCAAAGCCCAAGAACAAGCACGGGAAGGCCCACGATTGGAACGAGGGGTTACCGGCGATGGCTTCAGACGTGGCCAAAACCGCCATGTCAAAGGAGCCACCCACCACCTTGAGCCCGCACAAGCCTACAATGATCAAAGCCGAACCGCCGAACAGCATCAGGTTCAGCTTCATGGCTGCGGCGTCCTTCTTGCCGGAGCCAAAAATACCGATCAGCAGATACGTCGGAATCAGGGTGATCTCGTTGAACAGGAAGAAGGCCAGCAGGTCCATCGAAATGAAGCAGCCAAAGGTGCCCGCCAACAGCACCTGCATCAGAATGAAGAATTCCTTGGCACGATCGGTCAAGGTCCAGGTCACCAACACGCCGCACACGGCGATCACCGCCGCCATCAGCATCATCAGCAAGCTGATCGCGTCGGCCCCGGTGAAGAACTCCATGCCCAAGGCCGGGAACCAGGCAAAGCGACTGACAAAGGCCAAGCGCGGTACCGCACCGGTAGCGTAGGCCGGATCAGGCCCTTGCACCACGTAGGCAATCAGCAGACCGATCACCAAAGCCAAGACAGCCACGGCCGACACCAGGTTGACACCACGCAACAGCGCAAGCCGATCACGCGGCAGGAGCATGATGATCAGCACCGTGAGCGTGGGCAGCAGCCAGGTCAGATTCAGCAGGAAGGCCATCACGGCATGCCTCCCAGCACCACCAAGGTCACAACCGCGGCCGCCACCATCACCATGAGGTAGCGCGCAATCAAACCGTTATGTAACCAGCGCGTGGTCATGCCCAGCGCCTGCGCGCCATCGGCTACCCCACGCAGCGAACCATCGATCGCGCCTTCATCGCACTGACGCGACACCTTGGCGATAGTGCCGATCAGCACGCGATTGAGCAGCCAACGCCACGCGCAGTTGCTCCCCAACTGATCAAACAAGGCCTTGCGCCAGCCAGCCAGCGCGCTCATGCGCGGGGTACGGCCGTAGCGCAGCCAGGCTAAAACAAGCCCGGCCAAGCCCGCGCCAGCGGCCACCCACGGCAGCCAGGCCGGATGCCCGGCGTGACCGGCTTCAACACCGGGCGGCACCATGTGATGCGCAAACAGACTCTGCAGCGGCCAACCAGCCGCCACGGTCAGCAGCGCCAACAGCGCGATCGGCGCCACCATCCACTTGTCTTCATGGGCATGTTCGAGCTGCGCCGCGTCGCCACGGTAGCTGCCATGGAAGGTCAGGATCAGCATCCGGAACATGTAGAAGGCGGTTAAACCGCCGGTCACCAAACCGAGTGCGAATACGCCCTTGTGACCAGCACCCCAAGCCGCTGCCAGAATCGCATCCTTGGAGAAGAACCCCGAGAACGGCGGGATACCGCTAATCGCCAAGCAGGCAGCCAGGCAGGCCAGCCAGGTGATCGGCAACTTACGCCGCAGGCCACCCATATGGTCGAGGTCATTGCTGTGAACGGCATGGATCACCACACCGGCACCCAAGAATAGCAGACACTTGAACCACGCATGGGTGAACACATGGAACATGCTGGCGGTAAAGCCATCCGGATGCGCCTGCGAGGCCACGCCGAGGGCAAACATCATGTAGCCCAACTGCGACAGGGTCGAGAAGGCGAGGATGCGCTTGATATCGCGCTGCACGCAGGCCACGGCCGCGGCAAACAACGCGGTCACCGCGCCGGTCACCTCGGCCAAAACCAAACTGCCGCCGGCATCGGCCAGCGGAAACATGCGCGCGGTTAAAAACACACCGGCCACGACCATGGTTGCCGAGTGAATGATAGACGACACCGGTGTCGGTCCTTCCATCGCATCGGGCAACCAGATGTGCAGCGGGAACATCGCCGATTTGCCCCAGGCACCCACAAACACCAAGCCGGTACCGAGGGTGAGCAGGTTGCAGCCAAATACGCCGCCCTGCGCCGCCAGGGCCTCGGCTGAAGCCGGCGCCAACAGTACCGCAAAGTCCAAACTTCCAGCGCCCAGCGCCAACACGATCAAACCGACCAAGAAAAACGCGTCAGCAAAGCGCGTCACCACAAAAGCTTTCTTGCTCGCCGACACTGCGCCCGGCTTATGCCACCAGAAGCCGATCAGCAGATACGAGGTCACGCCCACCAACTCCCAAGCCACAAACATCTGACCCAGATTGGGCGCCAGCACCAAGCCCAGCATCGCCGCTACAAACAACGACAACAAAGCCTGGAAACGGCCCGGCGACGGATCGTCGCGCATATACCCAACCGAATAGATCGACACCATCAACGCAATCACGCTGACCATGGCAATCATCATCACTGAGATCGCATCGAGCATGCTGCCCACGCGCAGCACCACATCGCCGCGCACGGTAAACCAGTCAAGCGTGCTGATCACGGTCGGCGTATCGGCGCCCAACCACGCCACCACAGTCAGCACTGCGAGCACGCTAGCGATGGCATTGGCGCCAATTGAAATGCCGGCACAAAGCGCGGCTTTGCGATGCACAAGCAACCCAAGCAGGCTCGCCCCCAAGGGCAACAGCGGCAGCACCCAGGCTGCAGACAGCAAGTCAGCCATGCAGGTCCCTCAGTTCACTCAGATCAATCTGGCCACGCTGACGATGCAGAGCCACCACCAGCGCCAAGCCCACCGCCATTTCGCAGGCCGTGATCGCAATGATGAAGAGTGGCAAAATCGTGCCGGCCTGGGCATCGCCCTCGGCAGGCATGAAACGCCCAAAAGCTACCAGGTTGATCAAGGCACCGGTCAGCATCAATTCGATCGACAAAAATAAGGCAATCGGATTGCGCCGCGTGACCAAACCAAACACACCGGCGCCAAACACAATCGCACCCAATATCAGACAGGCCTGCAGAGTCATGCCGCGTCCTCCCCCGTCACCGGCTCGTCGCCATGTTCCGCGCGATTGCGCGCCACCGAGGTTGCCCCAACCAGGGCCGCCAACAGCAGCAACGAAATCAATTCAAACGGCACCAAAAACCCACCGTCGATGGCGAGCAATCGTCGACCAATGTCACCCAAACCGAGCTTTTCGGGCATGCTCGGGTCGCCGGCAGCAGCCGCAGCCGCACCGCGCCAGGCCAGCACCGCGCCCGACAACACCGAAATCACCAAGGCGGTTACCACCGCCGGCAAGGGCGGCCGGGGCATGTTCTCGCCCGAGCGCGTGGTCAGCAAAATCGTGTAGACCACAAAAATAACCACGCCGCCGGCGTAAACCATGATCTGCATCAGGGCCACAAACTCGTTACCCATGAGCAAGAACAGGCAAGCCGTGCTCAGCAAGGCACCGATAAAGGCAATCGCTGCGTGCAGCAAGTTGCCCACGGTCACGGTCGCAATCGCGCCGATCACGGTGAGGCCGGCCAAGAGATAGAATAAGGCGTCAATCACAGCCGCCCCGCCTTCTTGTTCAGAATCTCCACCAAGCCTTCTTTGCGCGTGGTGGCGAGTTCAAACTCGGTGCCCATCTCAATCGCACCAAAGGGGCAGGCCTCGATGCACAGGTTGCACAGGGTGCAGCTGTCGAGTCGGTATATGTATTTGCCCAGAATCTTGCGCCCAGACGCATGCTTGGTGTTCAGCACCGAGATGCTGCCATTGGGGCAGGCCTTCTCACACAAGGTACACCCGGTGCAATTGTGTTCACCGTCGGCGTCGTGCGGCATCACCACGCGACCACGGAAGCGCTCGGCCATTTTCAGCTCATCACGGTTTTCCGGGTACTGCTGGGTCACCGTGGTGCGCGGATCGAAGAACTTACCGATCGTCACCCGCATGCCGGTCAGCAGCGAGGTAACACCGGTCACGACGCGGATGAAATAGCGCTTGGTCACCGAGGCATTCGGCGGGATCAACTTCGGCGCGGCGTGGCTCTGACTGAAGCGCTGCGGACCAAGGATATCGCGCGGGTTGCTCATGCCGCCCTCGCCTGTTGGTAGGGGTGCTTGGTGCTTAGTGCCTGTGCCTGGTGCCTGGTGAAGGGGTTCCTGGTTCGTGGTTCGTGGTTCGTGGTGCGCGCCTGCGGCGCGTCGTGGGCATGATCACCGGTCCCGACCGGCAGCGCAGACAAACCCGGGGCTGACGCACGCGAGCACCTGCCGGCATCCAACGCGCGCAGCGCGCACCAGGAACCAGGAACCAGGAACCAGGAACCCGATCCCCACATCACACCGCTTTCCACACCCGTACTCACAACCACCCCCAGCCACGCAGCGCGCCGGCCGCGAGCAGATTGAGGAGTGCCACCGGCATCAGGAACTTCCATTCCAGATTCAGCAACTGGTCGATGCGCAAACGCGGGAAGGTCCACCTAAACCACATGAACAAGAACACCAAGCCAAAGGCCTTCACCAGCAGCCACACCGGGCCGGGGATGAAGGCCAAGGCCGGTACGGGCGGGAGATAGCCACCGAGGAACAGCACCGCGCCGAGGCAGGCCGCCACCAGCAGGTGCACGTATTCAGCCAAGAAGAACATGGCAAAAGCCATGCCAGCGTACTCGGTATGGAAACCACCGGTCAACTCAGACTCGGATTCAGCGAAATCGAAGGGCGCGCGATTGAGCTCGGCCGTAGCGCTGATGATGAAGGCGATGAAGGCGATGAAGCCCACGCCCGGGGCCCGAATCAGCCACCAGTTCCAGAAATAGCCCTCTTGGCTCTGCACGATGGCCTGCATCGCGGTTTCACCCGACATCAGCACCGCCGTCATCAGCACCAAGAGCAAAGAAATTTCATAGCTCAGCGCCTGCGCCGCCGCACGCATGCCGCCAAGTAAGCTGTACTTATTATTCGATCCCCAACTGCCGATCAGAATCGCAAACACACTCATGCCCGACAAGGCCGCCACGTAGATAATCCCAAGCTCAGGATCGGCCAATTGCCAGGTCTCCGAGAACGGAATCACCGCCAAGGCCAGCAAGGCCGTGGCCATCGGGATGAACGGCGCCAGCAAGTAGCTGAACAGATCAGTGGTGCGCGGCAGCAGGCCTTCTTTAAACAGCAGCTTCAGGCCATCGGCCATCGGCTGCAGCGCACCATGCCAGCCGGTACGCATCGGCCCCAGGCGCAACTGCATATGCGCCGACACCTTGCGCTCCATCCACACCAGCACCATGGCCGACACCGAGGCCAAGGCAGCCAAAGCCCCCAGGCCAATCAAGGTGATCACCACCCAGGCCAGCCATTCCTGATCGCCGCACAGGTCGCGAATCCAGTCGGCGATTGCCGACGTAGGCGCAGCCACCGTTTCGGTGGCCGATGCCGGCTCGAGCGCAGAAGGTACAGCGGGCTCGCTCATATCAGCGGTCGATATCCGGAATCACCGGATCCAAAGACCCGAGGATGGTGATGAGGTCAGCGATTTTGAAGCCAGCCGACATCTCGTGCAGGGCAGCCACATGCATGAAGCCCGGCGAACGATAGCTGACTCGTAGCGGCGTGGCGGTGCCGTCGCCGATCGCGGTCATGGCAAAGCTGCCGCGCGCGGTTTCCACCTGGCGAAACACCTGCAAGCCCTTGGGGATCTTCAAAACCGGCTTGGCCTTGGCCTGGATCGGCCCCACAGGCAGGTCTTTAAGCGCCTGCTCAATGATTTGCACCGACTGCCGCATCTCTTCCATGCGCACTTCGTAACGCGCATAGCAGTCACCAGCGGTGGCCACCGGCACGTCAAAGCTGAACCGATCGTAGATGCCGTAGGGGTCGTCGCGGCGCACATCGTAATCAAGGCCCGAGGCACGCGCGGTGCCACCCGAACAGCCGTAGCCAATCGCCTTATCGCGCGACAGGATGCCCACCCCGCGGGTGCGCTCCTGGAAGATCAGATTCCCGGTCACGAGGCGCTGATATTCATCAAGCGCATACAGGATATCGCTGCAGGCTTGCCTCGCGTCTTGTTCAAAACCATCGTACAGGTCTTGTGCTACGCCGCCCGGCCTGAAGTAATTCATGGTCAAGCGCGCGCCGCACAAACGCTCGAAAATATCGGTAATCTTTTCACGCTCGGCAAAACCATACAAGAACGCCGACAGAGCGCCGATGTCCATCGCAAACGCACCCCACCACAGCAGGTGCGATTGAATGCGCTGCAACTCCGACACGATCACCCGGATATACTCGGCGCGCTCGGGCACACCGATATCGCAGGCCTGTTCAGCCACCATGCACACGGCATGATTGTTCATATGGCATGACAGGTAATCGAGGCGGTCGGTCAGATGGATATTCTGCAACAAGGTCAGGTTTTCGGCCATTTTCTCGACCGACCGGTGAATGTATCCAAGCTCCGGCTTAACCTCGCGCACCGTCTCGCCGTCGAGCCGCACAATCAAGTGCAGCACGCCATGGGTGGCCGGATGCTGCGGCCCCATATTGAGCCAATATTCTTCGGTGTTGCCGCCGGCGGAGGGCGGGCGCACTTCGATATGCTGTTCGCGCTCCATTATAGCTCCCGCGCCACAACCCGGCTCGGGTCAGACCAATCTTTACGCAGGGGATAGCCCTTAAGGCCTTCGGCCACAAACAGACGGCGCGGATCAGGGTGCCCGGCAAACACCACGCCAAACATCTCAGCGGTCTCGCGTTCGTGCCAAGTCGCGGCCGGAAACAGGCCCGACAAACTCGGCAGCGTCGGCGCCTCGCGCTCAAGCGCGCAGCGCACAAAAACCTTATGGCCCTGGCTCACCGACAACAGGTGCACCAACACGCTTATCTGCTCGCCGTCATCAAAGGCAGTGAGCTGATGCAGCATATCGCAGCCGGTGGCCTCATTGCCCCGCAGGAAGCCAACCAAGGCGGCGTAGCGTTCGGGGTCGATTACGAGATCGAGGATTGCTTCGCTATCGGCGTCCATGGCCGCCAACGCGTCCTCAGTGACCTCGTCACAGGTGGCTAGGCTCAGACCGTCGAAACGCTCGGCCACCGCTGCCCACAAGGCTGAAGGCAGCGCACCCCGCCGTGGAGTCTTGACCCGCTCCACCGCTTCGAGCTTGGGTTTATCAAGCTTGGGGTGCTTATAGGCCTGGAAGTCTGGGTTGGCTTCTTTCCACGCCGCCTTGTTGGCCTCGACCTCGGCGATGTGCTCGTCTTGCTCTTCTTCCCAGGCCGCCAAATCAACCGCCATGCGGTCTACCGGTGGCGCCGTGGTCAGCTCTTTGGACGCGCGCCGATTGCGAATCGTCTCGCCCTTAATCACCTGCTGGAGCTCGGTGAGCGCGTGCAGCAGCGCCTCCGGGCGCGGTGGGCAGCCCGGCAGGTAGACGTCTACCGGCACCACCCGGTCGGCGCCACGCACCACCGAGTAGCTGTCATAGTAGAACGGCCCACCTGAGATGGTGCAGGCGCCCATCGCGATCACCCACTTGGGGTCGGGCATCTGCTGGTACAGCGTGACCAGGTGGTCGGCCATCTTCTCGGTCAGGGTACCGGCCAAGATGATCAAGTCGGCCTGGCGAGGCGAGGCGCGGAACACCTCAGCCCCAAAACGGGCGATGTCATGGCGCGCCGCACCGGTTGCCATCATCTCGATCGCGCAGCACGAGGTGCCATAGACCAAAGGCCATAAACTGTGTGCACGAGCCCAGTTAACGATGACATCAACCGCGCTGACCACCCCTTTGCCGCCCGGCAAGGGATCGAGGTACCTGGGCAGCAGGTCGAGGCCTACTGCCATTCGAGCACCTTGCGTCGCCACGCGTAGATCAGGGCCAGAAACAGCACCGCCACGAAGGTGGCGATCTCAAGCATCAGAATCCCAGTGTCGGTATCACCCTCGGCCAGGGCCTTCACGGCCGGAAACAGGAACAGGGCTTCCACGTCGAACACCATAAACACCAGCGCGAACAGGTAGTAGCCAACTTTGAACTGAATCCGCGCGTCACCCATGGGGGTCGAGGAGCACTCAACCGCCTGATGTTTGCGCGCGAGTTCACGCCCGCGCTCGCCAAATAGGCGGGCCGCGATCAGCGCTCCGCCCACGTAGACTAGCGCGAGGACCAGGACAAGGGCCAACACAGCGTATGGGTTTACATGCATTTTATGAATAGCTCACACGTTCGTTGCGGAAACCGTAGCCAGGGGCGCCCCATACCTAGCCAGGAACAGGATATCAGCATCCTTTTATGCACATTCGGCTATGAGTAGCGTGCGTCTCATGCATCGGAGCAGCACTTACAGCCCATCTGAGCGAACCGCGTGTGGAAGCTTTACCCCGCACATGCATTCTGGACGTCCTGGTACAGTTTAGGGCCCGTTCTGGCCCGCCCCAGGCCAGCTGGAAAAGGACCCCCACAATGAGCACCCTACCGAAATATCCCGGCAAGCGGATCACCACCAACGGCAACCAACTTGTGGCGCAACATACAGAGCCGCTGATTGCCGATGCCGGCGTGTTCTATCCGATCACGCCCTCGACCGAGCAGGGTGAGAACTTCCAGATGGCATACGCTCAGGGCCGGCTCAACGCCTTCGGCCAGAGCTTCATCGCCATGGAAGCCGAAGGTGAGCATGCCGCCCAGGGTGGCGCCATCGCGGCCTCGGTCACCGGTAAACGCGTGGTCAACTTCACCTCCGGCCAAGGCATCGTCTACGGCCTCGAACAATACTACCACGCGCCGGGCAAGCTCAGCACCATGGTGCTGGAAGTCGGCGCCCGCGCCCTCACCAAGCACGCCCTGAACGTGCACTGCGGTCATGACGACGTCTACGCCGCCCTCGACACCGGCTGGATCAGCCTGTTCTCGAAAGACGCCCAGCAGGCCTCCGACCAGGCCATCATTCTGCGCCGCGTCACCGAGTTGGCCCTCAACCCCGGCATGAACGCCCAAGACGGCTTCTTGACGACCCACCTCGAGCGCACCTTCCGCGCTCCTGAGCCGGCCCTGATCCGCGAGTTCCTTGGCCGCCCCGACGACGAGATCGAGTGCCCGACCGAAGCCCAACGCACCCTGTTTGGTGCCACCCGCCGCCGCGTGCCGGAAATGATCGACCTCAAGCGCCCGCTGCTGCTGGGCCCGGTGCAAAACCAAGAGCATTACATGAACGGCGTTGCTGCACGCCGCAATAACTTCGCCGAACACATTCTCGGCATGCTCGAAGAGTCTTACGCTGACTTCGGCAAACTCACTGGCCGTAACTACGGCCTCGTGTCGCCCTATCGCTGCGACGACGCCGACACCGTGTTCGTAGCCTTGGGCTCGGCTGCCGAAAACATCGAAGCCGCCGTCGACCACCTGCGCGACACCCGCCAGGCCAAGGTTGGTGTCCTCCACATCAACGTGTTGCGCCCGTTCCCGGTCGAGGCCGTGGTCAATGCGATCAAGGGCAAGAAGCAGATCGTGGTTCTGGAGCGCACCGACGAGCCCCTCGCCGGTGACAACCCGCTGACCCGCGATATCCGCGCCTCGCTGGCGCAGGCCGTGGCCGGCGATGCTGGCCTCACCGCCATCACGCCCGACCAGGTGCCCGAGATCATCTCCGGCTCCTACGGCCTCGGCTCGCGCGACTTCCGCCCCGAAGGCGTGATCGGCGCCTACGAGTTCGCCGTCGGCGAACGCGCCCGCCAAGACGGCAAGAAGGTCAGCGACGGCGAGCGCTTTATCTTTGTTGGCATCGACCACCCCTACGCGGTCAAGGCCGACGAAACCCCCTCGCTACTGCCCAAGGGCGCGATCGCGGTGCGCCTGCACTCGATCGGTGGCTGGGGTATGATCACCACGGGTAAAAACCTCGGTGAGATCCTCGGCACCCTGTCCAACGCGGTTGCCAAGAAGCGTGACCTCAAAGATGCCGACGGCACCCTGGCCGAGATCGTCCATATCTCCGCCAACCCCAAGTATGGCTCGGAGAAGAAGGGTTCGCCCACCAACTACTTCATGGTTGCCGCACCCGAACGCATCCGCGTCAACTGCGACCTCGAACACGTAGACGTAGTCTTGTGCTGTGACCCCAAGGCCTTCCTCCACACCAACCCGCTCACCGGCCTACGCCCTGGCGGCGCCTTCGTGTGGGAAGCCGACGGCATCAGCCCTGAGAACCTGTGGCTGCGGATTCCGCCGGCCATGCGCCAAGAGGTGATCGACAAGGAGCTCAAGCTCTACGCCCTCGACGGCTTCAAAATTGCCAAGGCCGCGACCTCGCGCCCTGACCTGCAAACCCGCATGCAAGGCAACAGCTTCCTCGGCGCCTTCTTCAAGGTCTCGAGCTTCTTAGCCGAGTTTGAAATCGACGACGCCCTGTTCCGGTCCACGGTGGAAGCCCAGTACCGCAAGAAATTCGGCCGCTTCGGCGACGCCGTGGTTGAATCCAACATGGCAGTGATGACCCAGGGCCTCGAAACCCTGCAGGAAATTCCGCATGGAGCAGTTGACGCCGAAGACCGCGCCAACTGCTCGGCGCCGCCGCTGTGCCCCTCGCTGGCAGGCGACGCCAAGCCGGCCGAAGCCGCGCCCCCGATCTACAGCAAATCGTGCTACGACGCAGAATTCCGCGCCGGCCTCGGCTACCATCAGCCGTCCACCGCGCTGTCTTCAGTGGGTAGCTTTGCCGCTGCCACTGGTGCCGGCTCGAGTAAATACGTGGCGCGCCGCGCGGTGCCGGTGTGGCTGGCCGATAACTGCACCCAGTGCATGGAATGCATCTCGGTGTGTCCTGACACGGCGCTGCCCAACACCGCCCAAGACATCTCCACCGTGCTGCGGACTTCGATTCGCCACTACGTCAGCGATCCAGCAACCCGCAAGGCCTTCGAACTACACGTGGTGCCCTTGTCGCAGTCAATTCGCACCGCAATGAAGGAATCACTGGCAGCCAAGGCCGACCTCAGCTTTGCCGACATCGCCAAGCCGCACCTGATGGAAGTAGCCGCCAACGACGCGGCAATCTCCAACGACGCCGCCCAAGGCGTTGCCTCTGTGCTCGACACCGTGCCCTGGGCCTTCCGCAAAACGCGCGGCATCTTCGAACTGCTCGAAAAGAAACAGGAAGGCAACGGCGGTGTATTTGGCATCTTCGTCAGCGACCTATGCAAGGGTTGCGGCGCCTGCGTTGACGCCTGCGGCGATCACCAAGCCCTGGTGATGGAAGAAGAGACCGAGGAACGGCACGCCGAAATGCTCGGCGCCGAGAGCTTCCTCGAACTGCTGCCTGACACCCCGCAAAAATACCTCGGCATGCTCGACCCCGAGCACATCGAAGACGCCCGCGCCGCCGCGCTGCGCAGCCACCTGATGCTGCAAAGCAAGTACACCGCTCTGGTGTCTGGCGACGGTGCCTGCGCCGGTTGCGGTGAAAAGAACGTGCTACGCCCGGTAGCCACCCTCACCGAAACCCTGATGCGCCCGGTATTCCACCGCAAATCGGCACGCCTGTCGGCCAAGGCCGCCCAGCTCGCCGAACGCGGCATGGACTTGCTCGCCGCCGCAAAGAAGGCCAACCCCGAGGCAGCCGCCACCTTCAAGAAGGCCGTGCTGCACGCAGTGATGGGTTACGGCGGTGTTGACCAAGACGACACCAACGCTCGCATCGCTGCAGAATGGCAGGGTGACGATCGCGCCATCATCGACGCGCTGCGCCTGGTCATCGAAACCGACGCCTCCAACCACAAGGACATCCGCACCGTTGAAGGCCGCACCAAAGACGGCATGTGCGCGATGGCGATGACCGCCCACACCGGCTGTAACACGGTGTTTGGCTCCACCCCGCCCAACAACCCGCACCCCTACCCCTGGATGAACAGCCTGTTCCAAGACGGCGCCACCATCGGTTGGCTGGTTGGTGAGAGCTTCATCCAGAATCACAGCCGTCGCTCAGTGGTGCCCGAACGCCTCGCCGACGCGCTGCTGGCAAGCCTGGAGAACGGCTTCGGCGAAGAAGACTACTTCCTCGTCACCCATATGACCGACACCTTCATGACCGACATCGAAGTCCTTGAGATCCCGAAGGTCTGGGTCATCGGTGGTGACGGCGGTATGGGCGACATCGGCTTCCAGAACGTGTCCAAGGTCGTGCTACAAAACCGGCCCAACGTCAAGATGCTGATGCTCAACACCCAGGTCTACTCGAACACCGGCGGCCAGAACTCCGAGAGTTCGGTGTTAACCGGCGGCTTCGACATGAACCAAGTGGGCGCCGCCTCAGACGGCAAGCTGTCGGAAATGAAGTCGGTGGCTGAGTGTCTGCTCGGCGGCCACGGTTCGCCCTACGTGGCCCAGCTGTCAATCGCCAACACGGCAAGCCTGTACAAGGCCCTGGTCGACGGTCTGTGCTACCGCGGCACCGCCTTCTTCCAGGTCTACACCGCCTGCATGCCCGAACACGGCATCGGTGACGACGCCTCGCTGCGCCAAGCCATCGCCGCCCGCGATAGCCGCTGCGTACCCGAGTTCATCTACGATCCGGCCCTCGGCGAAAGCTTCCTCGAATGCTTGAGCATCAAGGGCAACACCGACCGCACCAAAGACTGGATGCAGAAGCGGATCCCGGGCGAGAAGAAAGAGAAGTACGTCTACACCATCGCTCACTGGGCCGCCACCGAGGCCCGCTTCCGCAACCACGTGAAGCCGGTCAAGGGCGACGGAGCCGACTTGATGCCGATCGAAGACATCTTGGCGAAGGTCACGATGAACGACATCCGGCACCGCTACCACCTGATCAAGGGCCACCCGGCCTACATCCCCAACTTTGAGGTCAAGATCGTTGACTACGCCGCCGATGGCAGCCCGATCATCCGCAGTTGCTCACGGCAACTGGTGGTGTTCTGCATCGAACGGCGTCGTGCCTGGCGCATGCTGCAAAGCCGCGCCGGGATCGAGAACGTCGACTACACCGCCCAGAAGCAAGCCCTGGCCGACGCGGCCAAGTAGCTCCGCTCCCCTGCCTGGGGGCTCACATCGAACCCCCAGGCACCCCTCCCCATAC
>JAQIBG010000157.1 GCA_027859175.1 Planctomycetota bacterium
GCTGTCTGAAAGATGAATGGCAATAGATGGTCGTCCCACAGTGCCCATAGCGTCTCCTTGCAAAAGAAGACGCCAGGGGCCTCTAGCTCTTACAGTTATTTATGGGACATAGCACTAGCTTGGAGTCGCATTGCCGCCACGGCAAGCGGGGCTGGGCTGGGCCTGCAGTCTGCTAGGGGGCATTATTACTGCTGCGCCAAGCGGCGAAGCGATCGCAGAACGTGTCGATAACGAGGCGGTTGGTGATGCGCTGGGGGGCTGGCAGCGCGAGGTAGGCCTGGTAGTGCGGTGCTGGGTCTGCGCCGTCGATCTCAGCGCGCAGAGCGCGGCCGAGGTGGAGGATGCCTTCGGCTTGCAGCGCGGCGGGCTGGTTGAGCACCTCTTCGCTGCTGAGGGTGCCGCGGGCGGCGCCAATCAGGTGCCAGGCTCGTAGGCTGAAGTCATTGTGGTAGCGCTTGGCGGCGTCGTCGAAGGCGGCTGCAGCGGCTTCGCGGTCGCCATCAAGCAGGGGCAGCCAAGCACGGAAGATGACTTCAGGGAACCAGGCCCGATGCCAGTGATGGTCGAAGGTTTCGCTGGGCAGAAGGGCCAGTTCGGCCGCCAGGGCGTCGCGGTCGCCGGCGATCGCGGCGTCGAGGGCGCGGTGCCAATGCACGAGCCGTTGTTCGCGCGCAAAGCGTCCGCTTGTGTCGGCCAAGATTTCGTCGCCGCGACCGGTGGCGATGTAGGCCGATGCGGTGTAGTAATTCAGGGGTTGGCTGGCGACGCTAGCGAAATCGCCTTTGAACAGGCCGGCAATGGCGAGGTGGTTGTTGTCGTCTATCGGGATCCCGCTGGCGCCGAACAGGGCCAGTTCGGTGTAGCCCGGGCCGGGGTTGCCCGGGTTGGGGATTTGGTCGAAACGGCCACTGTAGCTGATGCTTTCGCGCATCGCCCATTCTACTTGGCGATAGTCTTTCCAGATTTCTTCGAAGCGCCCCATGCCGAGTAGGGCGCGGGCGCGGGCCTGGGTAAAAGGAATGCGCTCAAGGTTTGTTTCGTGCTGGCCCAGGGCGAGCAAGCCCTGTTGGAGGGCCCACGGGTCGTGGTCGAATTCGTCAAGGATCTGTTCAAAGCGACCAGCGCGTCGCAGCGCCTTGGCCGCGGCCTCGTTGGCGTAGGTGGTGTCTGCGAACAGGTCGCGGCGTAATTGCAGGTAGCCATCGAGTTCATCGTTGAGTTGGTTGGCATCGGTCAGGCTGTTAACCGCCGCTACCCAGCTGCGAACCAGAGCATTGCGGACGTCAACATTGCCGGCCTGGTACACGCGCGGGAAATCTTTGCGTGCGCTGGCGTGGTCGTTGCTGGCGATGGCATGGGCGATGTATTCATAGCTGGCCCACGAGCGCCAGGGCTCACCAGTGATGCGCTGCCATAGGCGGAATGCGTCTTCATCGCGGCCGGCGCGAAAGTGGCTCAGCCCCTCGCGATAGCGGGCTTCGATCGACACCGGGTGGGTCTCGTCGTGGATCATCCGTAGTCGATGATATTCGTTGGCGGCAAGGTCGTACAGCTCGTGACGGAAGAAACTGTTGCCGATTGCCATCGCTGGGACGGTGTCGGGCATGCGGCTGTGTTGCACGCGGAGGTTGTCGAAGGCTTTGCCTGCGTAGTAGCCGAAGATGGCGAGATAACCGCTGGTGAAGGGTGTCATCTCGCGGTGGCGACAGATTTCGCTACCGTCGACGTAGAGCACGATGGTGTCGGTGGTGATTTCTACGCGGATATCGTGTGGCGTGCCCGGCTCGAGATGTAGCGGGGCAATTGCCATCATGCCGCCGGGTTGGGCGGTGATGGAGGCAAAGCTATTGTCGTAAGCGCCGGTTTGAATGATCCAACTGCGCCCTGGCCATTTCCAGAGTTCTTTGCTGCCGGCCTCTTCGGGCGAGTTTTCGGTCCAGATTACCGAGAGGTCACCGGGGGGGCTGTCGGCCAGCATGGTGCCGGTGAACTGGATGGCACAGCCTGCTGGGAGGCGCTCCTTGAGCATCAGTACCGACGCGCGATTGCCAGTGGAGACCAGCCGGTTATCGCGCAGGGTGAAGGAGCCGTCGCCAACGTTGACCCAGCGCTTTTTCCAGTCAGGGCTGGCGAAGTCTTCAGAGATTGCGTCGGGGCCCCAGCTCCATGGACTGCTTGGGGCGTAGGTCACGGCAACTGCGGCCGCCAATACTACCGTAATCACCAGCAGCAGGGCGAGGCGATTATGGCGCGGAGTGGGGTCAGAGCTCATGGCAGTACTTGGTGGGATCAGCTGGGTACGGGGCCGATGGTGTCGCTCTTAGTCTGGTCGAGAGTCAGCGAAATGGTTTCTGCCGGCAGTGGCGCATCGCTGTCGAGGCGTTTGAGCAACAGGCGGGCAGCGGCCCTGCCGAGGGCGGTCCAGGGCTGTTCCATCACGCTGATGCGCGGGTGGCCATTGCTGTGGCGGGTGAACGAGGCGAGCGAGAAATTTTTGGGAACGCTCAGGCCGCGCTGCAGCAGCAAGTAGGCGAGATCGCTGGCCATGCTCTGGGAATAGCACACGGCTGCGGTTGGGGGCTCCGCCTGCTCAAGCCATTCGTCGACCATGCTTGAGAAGGGGCGCTGCACCTCGCCGAAGACATGGCCTTCGAGGCCGTGCTCGTCCATGTAGGAGCGGTACGCGGCTAAGCGTTCGTCGGTTGAGTAGTGATGGAACTCTTCATGCAGGTGGCGGTCAACGTAATAAATCCGGGAGTGCCCCTGTGCCACGAGCTCATCAAGCAGCGTATAGATGCCGGCCTTTTCATCGAAACACACCGCGTCGGTGGGGTTGCGCACGTTGATCCACACCGCCGGTACGCGGTAGTGGTCAATCGCGTCGATGATGCGCGGCGGGAAGCGGTAGTGGTAATTAATCAAAATGGCATCACACACCAAGTTGGTGAGGATGTCTGGCATGAAGGTGTCGTCTTCGAGCTCGGCGTCAGACAGCACCGTAATTAACAGACGCAGGTCGTGCTTGGCGAGTTCGTTGTGAATGCCATGCAGCAGTTCCTGCGGCAGATGCGAGTAGTGCTGCTCGCCGAGGACCAGCGCAATGGTGCCAACGCGGCCGCTGGCCACGGCACGGGCCTGGGCGTTAGGGCGGTAACCCAACCGCTCAGCGGTGGCGAACACCTTTTCAACGGTCAGGGGGCTATATGGCTTGCCCTTACGGTTGAGGATTTCAGAGACGGTTCGTTTGGAAACGCCGACTGCTTCGGCGATGTCCTTGAGAGTAACGGCCATGGTCCTCCGCCGGGTGCGAGGGGTTGAACCATTTACGCTAGTAGTTGGGGACAGTGACGCCATGAGTGCTTCTATATCTATCCGATTAGAGGTGATATCGCAAGTCACATATCATCATTGCCGGTAGGTAGCTGGGCCAATTCCGAGGCGCCGCGCGAATACGCGACTGAAGTAGGAGCGGTTGGGAAAGCCACAGCGACGGGCCACCTCACTGATGCTGAGTTGTGGATTACTCAGGAGTTCACTGGCGCGCTGCAGGCGTTGATCGATCAGATACTGCATCGGGGTTTGGCCGAGATGACGTTTGAACAGGCGAATGCAATGTTCGGCGCCAACGCCGAGGGCCTTGGCTAGGTCGCTGACAGCGATGGTTTGCTCAAGCCTGGTGTTGATCAGATCGAGTGCGGGTTGGAGGCGACCGTGTTGGGGATTGAACTCGCCGCGCGGCAGCGCGTCGAGGCAGCGGGCGAAGGCTTGGGTGGCGAGGGCGTGAATGTGGGTGTCGATGTCGGGCGGCTGCTCGCTCATGAGACGTCCGGCGAGTTCGCGGATGCCATTGAGAAGCCAGGGGTCGTCCAAGGAGAAGGGGCGCGGCCACCAACGTTGCACCAGTCCGGCCGGTATTTCCGGCGTAATGAAGTGGATGAAGGCATGGCCAACTGCGGGGTTGGAGTGGAAGATGAAGGGGCACCAGGCGGGGATGATCAGGGTGCCGTTGATGGGATAGTCGTGGCGGGTGCCGTCTTGATCGGTTAGCGCCAGGCCGGGGCGGTCAACGATGTAGGCGCGCCAGAAGGTGTTGGTCAGGGTCCTGCCGTCCCACACTTCACTCACCATTTCGCTCCCAAGCAGGAGCGCGCGCACGCGTGGCACCGAGGGCAGGGTGCGGCGTCCGCGTGGGTCGGCGCCGGGATCGCCGGTTCGGAGGCACAGGTCGGTGGGTAGGCTCATCGCGCCGAGTGTGGCCCTTGGGGCTTGGTCCGAAAAGTCAAAATCAGACACAGACGAATCCAAAACTGGCACAGCATGGTGGCTCCGATCGTGCTATGATGCCGTGATCCGACAAAAAGGAGGGGTGGCATGCAGTATTTCGATCTCGGCGGCACGTGGCAGTGGCAGGATGCTCAGGGTGAGCATCAGGTGCCGGCAACGGTGCCAGGCAGCGTTCATCAAGACTTGCTTGAGGCCGGCGTCATCGCGGACCTAAACTGGCGCGATAACGAGCGCCATGCGCTGTGGGTGGCCGAGCGCGAGTGGACGGTCAGCCGGAGCTTTGATTTGGATGCCGCCGCTGTGGCGCATGAGTACCTAGTGCTCGATTGCGAGGGCCTCGACACCCTGGCGACTGTCAGCATCAACGATCAGGTGGTGCTGCGGGCTGATAATATGTTCCGCCGTTGGGAGGCTGACGTGAAGGCTGCCCTGCGCCCGGGTAGCAACACCATCAGCGTGACCTTTGCGTCGCCCTTGCCGATGATGGCAGAGCGCCAGGCCGAGTTCGCCTTGCCGGCCTGGAACGTGTACAACCAAGCCTACGCCGGCAAGAGCTACGTGCGCAAGATGGCCTGCAGCTTCGGGTGGGATTGGGGCCTGATGGCGGCCACGGTTGGCATCTGGCGCGGCATTGGCCTGGGGGCCTGGAGCACAGCTCGCCTTGAT
Source organism: Planctomycetota bacterium (assembly GCA_027859175.1). Taxonomy (GTDB): domain Bacteria; phylum Planctomycetota; class UBA11346; order UBA11346; family UBA11346; genus GH22. The sequence continues at coordinate 4,951 of JAQIBG010000157.1, forward strand.
GATGTGCGGATTCATCAAGACCATAGCGCGGGTGTATCGTTGACAGTTGACGCTGCCGTTAGCGGTGCTGGCACGGCCACGGTTACCATCAGTTACCAGGGCAACGAGGTGGCGCGGGGGTCGGCCGGTGTGCCGATCGCGATTCCTGACCCACAGTTGTGGTGGCCCAACGGCATGGGCGCGCAGGCCCTGTATCAGGTCTGCGTGGTGCTGACCGGCGCTGACGGCGCCGAACTGGATCGCCAGGAGCGACGCATTGGTTTACGCACGATGCGGATCAATCGCGAGCAAGACCAGTGGGGCGAGAGCTTCGGCATTGCCGTCAACGGTGTGCGCGTGTTTAGCAAGGGCTCGAACTGGATTCCGGCCGATGTGTTGGTGTCGCGCTTGCAGCCGAGCGATTATCAGCGCCTGTTGGGGGCCGCGGCCGACTGTAACCACAACTGCGTGCGTCTCTGGGGTGGCGGCACCTACGAGCAAGACGCGTTTTATGAGGTCTGTGACGAGCGCGGCTTGTTGATCTGGCACGACTTCATGTTTGCCTGCGCCACCTACCCGAGCTTCGACCGCGATTGGCTCAGCAACGTCAAGCATGAGGTTGAAGATAATTTACAGCGCCTGCGCCACCATGCCTCAATCGCGCTGTGGTGCGGCAATAATGAGCTTGAGCAGGGTTTGGTTAGCGAAGAGGGCTGGAATCAGGCTGCAATGAGCTGGAAGGATTACTGCAAATTGTTTGACGACCTGCTGCCAGAACTGGTGGCGGCTCACGATGGCGAGCGCGATTACTGGCCGTGCAGCCCGCATTCGCCTAGCGGCAACCGGCGCCATCACAGCAATCCCAATTGCGGCGACGCGCACTGCTGGACGGTGTGGTTTGGCGGGCAGCCCTTTGAAGCTCAGCGCGATTGGACCCATCGCTTCATGTCAGAGTTTGGGTTCCAGAGTTTCCCCGAGCTCAAGACCATCGAGACCTTTACCGCGCCGGAAGATCGCAACCTGTGCAGCCGCGTGATGGATTACCATCAGCGGTCCAAGAACAAGGGCAACAAAACCATCTACGCTTACCTGTTAGACTGGTTCCAGGTGCCGAAGGATTTCGAGGAAACCCTGTGGGGTACCCAGTTGACGCAGGCGCTGTGTATCCAATACGCCGCGGAACACAGCCGCCACCTGCAGCCGCGCATGGAGGGCTGCGTGTATTGGCAGCTCAACGATCTGTGGCCGGCTGCTACGTGGTCGTCGATCGATAGCTGCGGGCGTTGGAAGGCGCTGCAATACTTCTCGAAGCGTTTCTTCGAGCCGATCTTGGTTGGCGGCGTGGAACACTGCGGAAAGGGCACCGTGACGACCTTCGTGTCGAATCACCGCGCTACCGCCATTGATGCCACGGTACGCTGGACTGCCACCGATTGTGCCGGTGCTGAGTTGGCGCGCGGCGATTTCTCGGCCACGATTCCGAGCCAGGGCTCGGTGGATGTTGGCGTGATCGACGCGATGGACCTGCGCTTGCGTAAGGGCGCAGGTGACGTTGGCGCGTATGAGCTGCGGCAAGTGGGCGCCGACGGCGTGCTTGGGCAATACGAAGGCGAGTGTGATCTGATGATCTGGCTCCGTTGCGAGGTGGATGGCGCGGTGGTGTCACGCAATCTGACCCTGTTTGCGCGGCCCAAGCATCTCGAACTGCAGGACCCGGGCCTGAGCGTGGAGGTGGAAGCAGTGGGCGGCGGCTACGAGGCTGTGGTGCGCGCTGAGCGCCCGGCGCTGTGGACGCGGCTGGGCCTTAACGAGGCCGACGCCACCTTCGCAGATAATTTCTTCCACCTCCAGGCCGGCGAGACGCGACGCATCACGATCATGCCGACCGAAACCCTGGACGAAGACGCCCTGCGCGCACAGCTGCGTGTGAGTTCGCTCTATCACAGCTACAGCCACGGCGCCGATGCCGTCGCGGCCACGCAGGTGGTTGAGGCTTAGTGCTTCGCGGTGGGTCTGGGTTCCTGGTTCCTGGTTCCCGGTGCGCGCCTTCGGCGCGTCGAGTTCCATGACCCTTGCCTCGGCGCAGAGATGCCGCTGCAATATTTCACCGTCGAGCGGGCGGCGGTGCCTGGGAGTGTCGCTGCCCTCAGCGACACAGGTGCGCGGCAAGCGCGGTCGCACGCGTGGCGATCTCGGCGTACGTCGTGGCGTGGTGCGCATTGGCCTTCAGAGACCTGTGGCGCGCCACCCACACGTTCTCGTGTTTGGAAATCTCTACCCCGGGTGTGTGTCGCTGCGGGCAGCGACACTCCCAGGCGCGGGCTCCGTTGGTGGGCCCCAATTGTGAGTCAGGGCTGTCCCGTTGGCTTGCTAGATCAGAGCGGGGATGCTTGCCTTGCCGTTCCGCTGAATGCTTCACCAACCGCCCCGCTGGCGCAGTCGTCGTACAGGGCGCGGAACAGTTCGCGGCAGTTACCGTCGACGTCGCGGTAGCGGGTCAGGATGTGCTCGCGGTGTTCGCGCGCGCTGTGCTCGCCGATCAGTTGGGCGCACAGGCTCAGGGCGAGGGTGTCGTCTCTGGTGTGCTGGTGCAGGGCTGGCAGGCGCCCGGGTCGATGGGTGGTGATCAGGAGGGGGCCGCGCAGGCCGCGTTTGAGCAGGCGCCAGCGCCACGGGGCGATTTGCTCGGCGCCGTCTATCCACACTAGGCCGCCGGCGCGGCTGTGGGCGCGCAGGCGGCGCCAGGTGCTGCGCAGAGGGTGCTCTTGATTGGTCTGCAGTTCTACGCCATCAATCGCCAGGCCACGTGCCGCGAGTTCGGCGCACAGATCTTGGCGCAGGGTTGATTTGCCACAGCCGTGGGGGCCAACAAGCGCGGCGCGCTGCCCGAGTTGCGCAAAGCGTTCCAGCATAACTTCAGGCTGGCAGCGGTAGCGTAGCGTGGCCACGGCCTTGCTGCGAAACGGGTTGTCAGCCGGGCGGCAGCGGGTCACAGCGCGATCTCGGTGGCGTTCGGCGCAATAACCAGCGGGGCTTGTTGAACCGCCTGCGGCGGCTCGGTTACAGCTTCCACAGCGTAGTGCAGGCTGATCAGGGTGCCCGAGAAGCTGTAGGGGAAATCGGGGCACTGCAGGCTAACCACGGTGTTGCCGCTGGTGCCGGCGTCTTCAATGATCTCGCTGTCAATCAGGCCAAGGTCTTCGGTGCCCTTGCCTTCGGTGTACCAGATCAATTTTACGGCCACGCGATCGGCCCGCTCCTGCAGGGTCCAGCTGACCTGGGCCTGAACCCGAGCGCCTGGGGTAAGCGCATCGTTATCGAGGTTGATGGTGATGCTGCTCATGGCGCGCCCTCCGGTAGTACTAGAAGTGGGAATTCGTGTTTAACATCGGGCCAACTGGGGATGTCGCCATGCACGGTCAAAACCCACGCAATCTTATTATTATTAGCGCTGAAGCTGGGCATGGTGTCGGCAGGAATAGCCAATTCACAGCTGCCAGAGCACGCCACGTCACTGTCTTGATAGAGTTCCGCGGTCAAGAAATCGCGCTTGTCGGTACGGGTGTTGGTGCCCTGGCGATAGGTGGCTTCCTCGCGCCCGACCAGCGTAATGGTCAGCTTGGTCAGGCGGTCGGCGCGGCCATTGATGCGCCACTCGAGTTGTGCGCGGCAGCCTGGTTGCAATGGTCCGCGTTCGATGCGGCAGGTAATGGTGGGGTTAAACAGCGCTAAGAATTGATACGGCACCACAAGCAGCAGTAACACGGCTCCGATGAGCAAAAAGATGCTCAGGAAAATTGCTGGGAGCCAGTCAAAACCGCCGTCGAAGCCGTCTTTGAGCACCGCGAGGTAGAACATGGTGCCCACAACGCCGTTCCAAAATAAGGCGAACACGAGGAAGAAGACAAATTTCCCAAACGGCGATGAGGCCGATTCCAGATCACCCCTGCTAACCCCGGTGGCTTTGCGCTCGGTTTGGCCGGCACGCTTGGTTCTCGGCTTGGCTTTGGCTCCCTTACCTTTGAGCTTGGCTTTGCTCTTGTAAATGAAGGTGCCGTAGAGCCCGCCCGCGCCGACCAGGAAGAAGGGCAGGCCGAACAGACCCCACAGCATGTACCAATCGGGATCGGGATTGAGGACGGCCTCGCTGTGCTGGTCAGGGTTGACATAGCAGACCGGGTTGGGTTCGTGGCGGTACTCGTCGACCACTGCCTGCTTGCCATCCTGGCCCGAGGAGTGGCCTACGCTGAAGTTGTAGCGGTCGCCCTGGAAACGCTGTCCATCAACTCCGTAGGTATAGCGAATGTCGATGCGATAGCTGGTGCCTTTGCTGCCGCTATGGGCGTCGAGCTTGCTGCTGGTGACGGTGCAGGGGGTCTCGATCCAGCTTTGCGCTTGAGCGGTCAAGATCAGCGGGCGCAGCCCCATCATGATCATCACGCCCAGGCCAACACAGAAGAAGATCCCAAAGAAGATCGCGCCAAAACAGCCGCCAGCGAAGCGTTGGCCGCGTGTTTTGCCTGTCTCTGACGAAGAAGTCGATGCCATGTGCTGACCCTAGTGGTGATGAAAGCGCGATACCAGGGGCTAGCAGGCTGAACTGGGCCCTCAGTCCTGCTTGTCACCTGGGGATCGCAGCGCATCGTTGCGCCCCCGGGAGGAACGGATGGATACCTGTTTCGCACGTCACGAGGGTGACGAGATCCACATTGGCAATGCCGTGATCGAGCGGCGCTGGCGGGTGCAGGGCGGCAATCTGGTGCCGCTGAGCTTGCGTGTTGCTGGTTGCGAGTGGATTGGTGGCGGTGACGAGCCCGGCACGGTGCCGCCGCAGGGCGACCCGAGCGCGCGTGTGGTGTCGTTTACCACCGAGCAGGGCAAGGCCTTGCCGGTGGCGGCGCCATCGCTGCGTGCTGAGTTGGTGGTGCGTGGCGAGCGTGAGCAGCGCTATCGCTTCACGGTGTATCCCGGGGTGGCCGCAGTGGGCGTGCAGCTGTGCGCGCCTGGGCGTGGCGCAGCCGCGGCGCTTGCTGCCGGCGAGGGCCCCAGTGGGGTTGAACAAGACCCGGTACCGAGCGCTGTGGCAGACGAGCCCTTGGCCGACCTGTGCGAGTCGTTCCATTTGGCGATGCGCCACTGCGAGCTAACCCAGGTGGTGCTGCAAGACCGTACCGACGTGCACGACACCTTGGCCGCCGAGCATGCCTGGCACAGCTCCGTGGCTGAACACATCCAGGTCCAGGGCATTGTGTTTGGGATTGAGAATCCCCTGACCCGATCCGGCCTGGTGCTGATCAAGCAGGCGCCCCTGCCGGCGGTGCGCCCGGTGCCCGATCCGGTAGACCTGAGCTTACACAACACGCGTCTGCGTTTGCATGGGCACGGTATCGGTGACGGCGATACCGGCTACGCCTGGGTAGTGATTGGTTACGAGGGTGGCCGCCTGGGGCGGCAGCGCGCGGTGCAGCGCTGGCAGCGTCAGTTGCGCGTGTACCAGCCAGGGCTTGATGGCGTGTTTTTGACCAACACCTGGGGCGATCGCAATCGTGACGGCCGCATCAACGAGCCCTTCTTGGTGTCTGAGGTAGCGGCAACCGCCGCCTTGGGTGCCGACTTGCAGCAGATCGACGACGGCTGGCAGCGCGGCATCACTGCCAACTCAGTCAATAGCGCCCAGGGCGGGGTGTGGATTGGTTTCTACGCGGCCGATCCGAAGTTCTGGGACGTCAATATCGAGCGCCTCCCCAATGGCATCGGCCCGATTGTAGACGCCACTCGCGCGGCGGGTATCGGCCTCGGCTTGTGGTTTGCTCCCGATAGCGCCGATGACTTCGCCAACTGGGAACGCGATGTGGCGGTGATCGAGGGCTACTATCGCGAGCACGGCATCCGGTGGGTCAAAATCGACGGCGTCAAGGTGCACAGCAAGGTCGCCGAGGCTAACCTGCGGCGTTTCTTCCACGGTGTGTTGGAGCGCACCCAGGGGCAGGTGGTGTTCGACCAAGACGTCACCGCTGAGGTCCGCCCTGGTTACTTTGGTCTGCCTGAGGCCGGCCCGCTGTTTGTGGAGAACCGCTATTCGGATTGGGCCAAGTACTGGCCGCATGCCACCCTGCGCAATCTGTGGCAGTTGAGCTGGTGGGTGGACCCGGTGCGCCTGCGCATGGAGTTCCTCAACAACGAACGCAACGTCGACAAATACGGTGACGACCCCTTGGCGCCGGTGCGCTACGGGGCCGACTACCTGTTTGCATCGGTGATGATGGCGGCGCCCTTAGGCTGGTTCGAGACCTCGGGCCTGTCAGGCGGTTTCATCGCCGCGGTCGCGCCGCTGGTGGCCCTGTGGCGTCAACATCGCGCTGTCATGCATGGCGGCGCCATCACGCCAGTCGGCAGCTGCCCCAATGGCGCCAGTTGGACCGGCTTGTGCAGCGTGGGTGCCGACGAGGCCCACCTGGTGGTGTTCCGCGAGTGCAATGATCACAGCGAGGCCGACCTCCAGGTGCCGCTCGATTGGGACGGCGTCGTCTGTGAACGGCTGGCTGGCAACGGTACTCTTGAGCTCACCGCGGGCATCGCATCGTTGCATATCGATGCGCCGATGCAGTTCGCCTGGTGGCGCATCACGCGCAGCTGATGCGCGCTTGGCCGCTGCTGCGGCCGGCGCGTGTGCACGGCGGATGGATGGCGCACGGCGTGCTGGTGAACCCGCCGCTGGTACCGCGCGTTCAAACAGGCGTGATCGATCGGCGTATTCTGTTTGACCGATCAGTGGGTCAGTATGCCGTGGTTAACCTGGGGTGCCATGTTGTGTCGCACTGCAGTGACAGACTTTGCGTCAGTCGATGCAGCAGAGTGACAATAATTGAGCACCTTTTAGGCTAGCACTGCAACACCTGAGTCACTAGTATTGGCCTCAAGAAACCCTCCCAGTTGCCGATAACTGGAGGAAGAGACGTGAGGTACATAACATTGCAGCGGTCCGAACCGCGTCGTCAGGCTGTTCGGTATGCTGTTTGCGGTGGGACTACTGAGCGAACGACACCTGTACCAAAGGAGGTGCGCGATGACTACTGACAACGTCCTGGATTATCTGGTGTATTTGGAGCGCGATTGCGCGTGCCTAGACCGACACGAGTTCTGGTCTGACACCGCCGCGCCCGATATTTCTGCCGCCCGACAATTCGCTGAAGAGATTCGCGGACGCCTCGGTGGTTTCCTTGGTAACTTCGTTGAGGTTGAGCAGCGGGTCAATGTGGTGTTCGTGCGCATGGTTGCGGAGACCTGCCCAACCGCCGCCTGACTGGCCTAGCCAGTACTGAATGCTATCCAGCCCCGTGGTCGCGTGTCGATCATGGGGCTGTTGCGTTTCCCAGTGCCCAGGAGCCGGTGCCCAGGAGCCGGTGCCCACGAGCCGGGGTGCTTGAGCTTGCGCAGCCAGTCAGTCTGCTCTGCGCCCATGGCGATACCCCTCGATCAGGCCGACGCGGCCCTGCGTGCCCTGTTTGCTGATTGGACCGACCCCGAACTGCCAGCCCGGGCCGGCCTAGTGGTGGCCGAGGGTGCCGAGACGGTGCGCTGGCTCCTGGCCAGCCCGTGGACGGTGCGGGCGGTGCTCGCCAAGCCGAGCCTAGCTTTCGCTCTCGAGCAGGACTGTGGCCAGGTGCCCGTGCTCGTGGCCGAGCCGGCCGCCCAGTCGGCTCTGCTGGGCTTCAAGTTTACCCGCGGCATCCTGGCCGTGGCCGAGCGCCCGCCGGCCCGCGCTCTTACTGACTGGCTACCCCAGGCCCCAGCAAGCTGCGGGCTGATGATTGCCGACGGCATCCACGACCCCGCCAACATCGGCGCGCTCATCCGCAGCGCCCGCTGCCTGGGGCTGGCCGCTTTGCTGCTAGGCCCCGGCTGTGGTGACCCGTTTTACCGCCGCGCGGTGCGGGTGTCGGTGGGGCATGCCTTCCATCTCCCGATTCTCGCCAGTGCCGACCTCACGGCAGACCTGGAGGGACTAGCGGCAGCCGGTTTCCAGCGCTTCGCAGCCCACCGCGGCCCGATGTCCTGCTCGCTGCGAGACTGCCCGCCCGCCGGCCCACGTTGGGCCCTGGTGGTCGGCAACGAAGACCGCGGCCCGCAGCCAAGCACCCTGGCGCACTGCGACACCTGCGTGGCCATCGACATGGCCACCGGCGTGGACTCTCTCAACGTGACCGTGGCCGCGGGCATCCTGGCCCACGCCCTGCGCGAAGGGGGCGGCGCAAGCGCACGAGGTCACTCGTAACGCGTTTGGCAGTCCCTGCCGGGTCAGCGCCCCTGGGTGCCGCGTAGGCTATCGGGCCACGCAGCCTTTGTGACCACGCAGCCTTTGTGACCACGCAGCCACTCCCTCCCCAATGCCTCCAGGCAGGCTCCGAATTTCACTCCGGCCTCGCTCAACGCGGCGAGCCCTGGGAGCGCCAGGCGCCTGCTTGGCACCCAGCAACGCCGCTCGCGTTTCTCATCACATCTTCCCAAGCGGTGACGAGCGCGGAGCCTCCACGGTAGCTACCGTCGCATGGCCAAGCCTGTACCGAAACAGGTGGAGCCTCCTCTGGTTGGCGGCTCTGAGCAACCGCACGATCGGCCCAGTTCGC
>JAQIBG010000160.1 GCA_027859175.1 Planctomycetota bacterium
AACTCATTCGGACCTCAACTTCCTCGACTTCCTCCTGCTCATTCTCCGCATCCCGCTCCACCAGGGTTTGGCCCAGGAGTCCAGAATCGAGCTAGGACTACCAGACGTCGGTTTTTGAAGCGGTAGACTGCGTGTATGTTCACGAGGATCGCCACCAACCTAGAAGGGCTCGCCAAGGGCCTAGCCTTCGACTGCCGCCGCTGCGGCCAGTGCGTGCTGACCTCCACCCGTTTGGTGTGTCCGATGCGCTGCCCTAAGAACCTGCGCAACGGGCCGTGCGGGGGTACGGTTGAGGGGCGCTGCGAGGTGTATCCGGAGCGGGCCTGCATTTGGTGCAAGATTGACGAGCGCCGCCATGGCGACCGTATTGCGCTGCCGCCCTTGTTGGATTCGCCGGATCCCAAATTATTTAATACCCCGAGCTACGTCAACTTCATCAACGGCAAAGATAAGCGCGCCCGCGTGCCGCTGCCGTATCTGCCGCTTGAGGCCGATGCGGGCAGCATCACCTGCCATACCGAGTCACGGCTTGAAGCACGCTTGCGTTCGGGTGCGTTTGCCTTGACCACCGAGGTGCGTGCGCCGCGTGGCGCATCTACCGACCGGGTGCTCGGCCATGCGCGCAACTTGGTCGCGCGTTTCGATGCGGTGAACGCAACGGCCTTTTTGGCCGGCAAACCCTCGCTGCCCTCGCCGCGCGTAGCCGCGGCCTTGCAGGCGGCTGGGGTCGAGGCGGTGGCGCAGGCCACCTGCCGCGATCACACCCAAACCACCTTTGTGGCTGAGTTGATGGATCTCCACGCCTCCGGTGTTCACAACTTGCTATGCCTGACTGGTGACGCCTATCGCGATGACCCCGGCTCCAAGCCGAGTTTCGCGATGGATGCGGCGCTGATGCTCTACGAGGCGCGTTACTTGCGCGAACGTGGCTCGGTGCGCTTTACCGGCGATGCCGTCAAGCAGCCACCGCGGCAATTCTTGGGCGCAGCGATTAATCCCTTTACCACGCCCCAGCGCGTGCCCCTGCGCCGCTTGCTGCAGAAGGCCGCCGCTGGTGCAGACTTTATTCAAACCCAGTGCGTGTTTGATCTGCCGGCCTTTCAAGAATTTGTCCGCAGCTACATCAAGCAAGACCTGCATCGCAGTCTGTTTTTACTGCCGGGCATCCCGGTGGTGATCTCGCCGCGCGCCTTGGCGGCCTTGGATAGCGTGCCTGGCATGGTGTTGCCGCGCGCCTTGCGCGCGCGCCTTGATGTGAGCACCGATCTGCGTCGCGACGGCGTGACCATTGCGCGCGAACTCCTGCACAGCGTTGCCGCCTTGCCCGGTGTGCGCGGTGCCCACCTCATGCTTTTCGGCGCCGATCACGACGCCCTCCTCGAGGTCGCCGACGGCTGCCCCGACCATGCTACCACCATCAGCGGAGAACCCATCCCATGTCCATCGACGGCCTGCGCATCATAGGCGAACGCATCAACCCGGGCTTCAAGAGTTCGCGAGCCTTGATCGAGGCGCGTGATCTGGCCGGCTTGCAAGAGTTGGCACGCAGCCAAACGGCCAAGGGCGCCACCTGGTTGACGATCAACGTTGGCAACGACGCCGAGCGCGACCCGAACTTCATGATCGACACGATCAAGGCCGTGCAGGCCGTCACCGATCTGCCGCTGTCTATCGACAGCCCCTCGGCTGCGGTGCAGGAAGCCTGCCTAGCGGCCTACGACACCAGCCTGTCGGCAGGCAAACTGCCAATTATGAATTCGGTGGCGGAAGGCCGTTGGGAAATGTTTGCCCTGCGTAAACAGGTGCCGTGTACGGTTTTGTTCATGGCGAGTGAGCGCTTTGAAAACGGCAAGGCGATTGCCAACCGCAGCGCCGCCGAGGTCCACGCCACCGCGCGTCGTTTAATCGCTCGGGCCAAGGCCGACGACCCCAGCATCAATATCGACGATTGCATCGTTGACGTGTCGATTGGGCCGATGGCCTCAGACACTGAAAATCTGACCCGCACGGCGGTGGAGTCGGTACGCATGATTGGGTCTGACCCGGAGCTTGCTGGCGTGCATCTGTGCGTGGGCTTGTCGAACCTGTCGATCATGCTGCCGAAAGAGGCGGCCGACGGCGGTTTGCTGCGGACTCGTCTCGAAAGTGCGTTCCTGACCGAAACCGTTCCCTATGGGCTCGACACCATTCTCGGCACGCCGGGGCGCAATTATGAACTCTTGCCAGACGAAGATTTTGTGCTGCAGGGATTCAGGCGGACCATCGCTGCTGATGGTTTTGATGCGCTGATGAGCCTGCGCGATCTGTACGCCGCCTGAGCACCCAAGGCACTGGTCTGCAACTCTCAGTTCTCCGTGAAGGACGCCACCATGAGAACCACCATCCACGCCGACGCCTGGTTTGACGGCACCGCGCTGCACCGCGAGCCCCTGTGGCTGCGGATCGATCAGGGCCGAATTGCGGCCCTGCATCGTGGTGTGGGGGCTGGTCTCGCGGCCGAGCATCAGCTTGGCTTTGTGATGCCGGGGATGGTGGAAGCGCATGCCCATCTGTTTCTTGATGGCGGCGAACTCGACCTGGAATGCCGCAAGGCCTACCTCGCAGCCGATATCGATACCATGCTGGCAACCGGCCGCGCCAATTTGGCGCGTAGTGCCGAGCACGGTATTACTTTGATTCGCGATGCCGGCGATCGCTACGGGGTCAACCACCGTCTGCGCTCGCAGTGGCGCAAGCACGGATTGCGGGTGCGCTCGCCGGGCTTGGCCCTGCGTAAGCGTGGGCGCTATGGCTCGTTCATGGGTGAAGAGGTCGATGGCATCGCTGATATCGAACCGATGGTGGCGCGCCGTGCCGCCCAGGGCGCAGATGACTGCAAGGTGCTGCTCACCGGTATTATCGACTTTGCCGCCGCAGCGGTGAAGGGCGCGCCACAATTCGATTTGGCCGAACTGCAGGCCATCGTCAAGGCGGCACGTCTCCACGGCCTGCCGACCTTCGCGCACTGTAGCGGCCGCGCCGGTATCGATCTCGCGATTCGCGCTGGTATCGATTCGATAGAGCACGGCTTCTTTATGGAAAGCGAAGATCTCGACCGCATGGCTGCTGCACGCATTGCCTGGGTGCCGACCTGGTCGCCAGTTGCCTTCGTGCGTGACAACCCTGCGCTGATCGGTCTCGACCAAGCCGGGCAAGACGGCGTCGCCCGCATCCTCGATCAGCATCTGCGCATGATCGGCGAAGCGCATCAGCGTGGCGTGCGCTTGATTGCTGGCTCGGATGCCGGCAGCTACGGCGTGGTGCACGGCCCGGCTTTGATAAACGAACTGCGCTGCTTCCGCGCGGCCGGCGTTCCGCTCGAGGCCGTCCTCCACAGTGCAACCAGTGCCCCCCGTCAAGCCTGGGCCATCCCCGGCGGCCGCATCACCACCGGCGCCCCAGCCGACCTCGCCGCCTTCAGCACGGTCCCCGACGATCACTTTACCGCCTTTGAACAAGCGGAGCTCGTGCTGTGCCGAGGTGAAGTGGTAACGGCTACCCTGCCAGCTTGATGCAGGGGGAGTAGCAGGAGGGAGTTGAGGTCCGAATGAGGGGGGGGATTGTTAGGCGTTTCACCCGCTTTGCGCCAACGCAGGGAGCGAGCGAGAATGCCCGCTCCACCGCGTTGATGCGTGGACGGCATTTGTGCCCCCATCAAAAGCCTCATTCGGACCTCAACTCCCTCAACTCCCTCCTGCTAATCAAACTTCAAGGAAGTCCGCGGAGAGAGCGGGGGCTAGCGCCGAAGGTGTGGCGGATGCGGCGGGCGAAGTAGGCCGGGTCGGTGAAGCCGCAGCGTTGGGCAATGGAGGCGATGGGGAGTTGGCCGGCGGCGAGCAGGCTGCGGGCGTGTTGGAGGCGCAGTTCTTGCAGGAATTCAGCTGGGGCGCGTTGGCATTCGGCGCTGAAGCGCCGTGATAGCACGCTGCGGTCGAGGCCGAGTGTGGTGGCCAGGGCTTGGATCGAAAAGTCGGGATCGGTGAAGCGTTCTGTGATCATGGCGCGGGCCTGGGCAACGAGCTCGCTGTGGCGTTGTAGGCTGCCGCCGATGGCCGCGGTCAGGATCGCGTACACAGTGGCGCTGGCGCGCGCTTCGGCGTGCGGGCCAAAGGCCTGGACCTCGCTTTCTAGGCGATCAAACAAGGCTACTGGACACGGGCCGGCGCTGTGTGCGAAGTGATAGCCGAGGCCACAGGCGGCGATGGTCGCGGCGGCGTGTTCGCCATCGATGGTCAACCAGCGATACGATCCGGCGTTGCGACTGGGCGTGCCGCTGATGCGACTGGCTGGCGGGTGGAGCCAAAGTTCATTGGCGCTAATGGTCACCCGTTGGCCGTCTGCCATCAGGTCAACCGCGCCGCTCACGCCCCAATAGAGATTGGTCCACCCCACGGTGCCGGTGCCGTGGTGCCAGCCGCGCGGTGCTGCGCAGCGTCCAACGCTGCGCGCACCCAGGGCCAGGGGCAGGCCAGGTCGCTCGCTGGCACGCCACCAGCCGTGCCACTCGGGCGAGATCTCAGCTGAACGCCGTTTCGTCACAAGAATCCTATTTTGGTCACCGAGATCAGCAGGAAAGCTATAAATAGCTGTGTAGGATTGACGTCAGAACGTCACGGAGTTACCAATGACCGTCTGCACTGAACTCGACCTCAACACCCTGGCCCCGTGGCTCGATGAGCTTGAAGCGCGCATCGACCCCGCTGTAGAGACGGCTCTGTTCGCTGACTGGCAGCGCTTTGCCAACGGGCAGTGGCCGCACGATACGTTCTGTCCGCGTCGACCGGTTGGCAGTGCGCCGGCGCAAGCTTGGCCCGAGCACCGGATCAATGCGGCCTTGGATGATCTCGGGCTGATGCTGCTGCATCAATTGGCGGCTTGTTCGCGCACCTTGGTAACCGGCAGTGGGGAGCTCTTGAACGTGCGGGCCAACTACGGCACCGGCATCATGCCGAGCCTGTGGGGTGTCGAGCCGTTCAGGATGGATGACATCCACAACACGCTGCCCACCAACCGGCCCCTGCCGGGTGGCAAGGAAGCCATTCGACGGATCGTGGCCGCGGGTGTGCCGCCGATTGATCGCGCCTTGGTTGCCAAGTGCTTGCGCTTTGCCCGGGCGTGGCGCGAGATTGCCGAGCGTTGGCCAGCAATTGGCGCCCACGTGCATTGCTACCACCCAGATTTGCAGGGCCCGCTTGATGTGGTGGAATTGCTGTGGGGCAGTGCGGTGTTCATCGATAGCTATGACGAGCCAGCGCTTATGGATGCCGCGCTCGACCTGGTCAGCGACACCTACTGTGCGGTAATTGATGCCTGGTGGGACTGCATCCCGCGTCGCGGCGACCACGCTGTGCATGCGGGGTGGTTACATCGCGGCCATGTGCTGTTACGCAATGACTCGGCGGTCAACTTTTCACCCATAATGTATGCAGAGGTGGTGGCGCCGCGCGACCAGCGGCTGTTGGCGCATGCCGGCGGCGGCGGGATCCATTTTTGTGGTCGTGGCGATCATTTTATCGAATCCATGGCACGCTTGCCGGGCTTAGCCATGATTCATATGACACAGCCACACCTCAATAATATGCAGATGATTCTAGACAACACCCTTGCGCGCGGAATTCCCTTGGTCGACCTCGACCCAGAGGCCTGTCGCGAGCTGCAAGCGGGCGGGCACTCTTTGCGCGGCTTGGTAATGCATCGCTAGGGTTTGGGCTTGGCCTCTGCTTGTATTTCGGCCTCGGCGGCCGCCACCAGATCCGCAGGAATCCCGGAGGGCCAGCGGTCTTGCGCCACGAAGCCAATCAGGCGCTCGGCCGGCTCCGCATCCCACCGCGACGGCTTGGGGTCGGGCTTGGACAAGGCGTACACCAGGGCAAAGCCCGGGTCGTCACAGCGCAGGGCGCAGGCGAAGCAGCGCAAGCAGTCGTCGTAACTCAGATACGCGTTTTCGCAGCCGTGTTTGACAATTTTAGCGACCTCGCCGGCATCGCGCGGAAACCACCCGATGCGAATCGCAATGACGCTGAGGCCGTGTTGGTGGTGCGCGAAGCGGCCGGCATGCTCGGCGAACACCTTGGTTAGTCCGTACTCATTGCCGGGCGCATCGAGATCATTGCTAACGGCACCGCGTCCGCGCGTTTGTTTGCCGTTGGCGGCATTCACTGAGCTCGCCAGCACCACCCGCTTGAGTTGTTGGGCGCGCGCCGTTTCCAGCACGGTCCACACGCCGATGATGTTGGGTTGGAGCAAGTTATCGAGCATCACGCCGTCACAGTGTGGATACGCGGCTAAATGAATGACCGCGTCGCAATCGGCCATGGCGGCAGCGAGCGCGGCGGCGTCGGTGATGTCACCCTGCACATAGTCCCAACCGAGTTCTGGGTCGCTGGCACGGTCGAAGCCGCGCACCGCCCAGCCCTCTTGGTGCAGGCCGGTGGCAACGCAGCGCCCGATGCTGCCAGCGGCGCCGGTTATTAGCACGCGGCCCATGGTTGCTAGCCGCCCAGGGCGGCGAGGGTGGCCACCAGTGTGCCGGTGGCGCCAATCGGGCCGAGATCGTGCTCGCGGGTCTGCCAGCTGGCTGGCGAAATATCGCAGTGGGCGAAGGGGGTGTCGCCGGCGAAATGGGCCAAGAAACAACCGGCGGTGATGCAGCCGCCTTCGGGCCCGCCCACGTTACACAGGTCGGCATTCGGACTGCGCAGCAGACGGTGGAAGTCGTCATCAAAGGGCATGCGCCACACGCGTTCGCCGCAGGCTTCGGCTGCACTCTCGAGGCCAGCCAGGAGGGTTTCGTTGGTGCCCATGATCGGGACCCGCACCCGGCCCAGGGCTACCATCGCGGCGCCGGTTAAGGTGGCCACGGTCACGATGCCTTGGGCACCATCGGCCTTGGCTTGGCAAATCGCGTCAGCTAACACGAGGCGTCCTTCGGCATCGGTATTGCCAATTTCAACCGTGGTGCCGTTCATAGCCCGCAGGATGTCGCCCGGGCGGAAGGCGTTGCCGTCGATCGCATTGTCAACCAGGGGCAGATAGGCGCGCACGGCCTGTTTGGAACCGCAGCGTGCGATACTGATCATTGCCGCCAGCACGGTGGCGGCGCCGCCCATGTCTTTGCGCATGAGCTCCATGCTGGTGGCGCTCTTGATGTCGAGGCCGCCGGTATCGAAACACACGCCCTTGCCGCACAGGGCGAGGGGCTTGCCGCGGCCCGGCCAATCAATGCGCAGCAAGCGTGGGCGGCGCGGGCTGGCGCGGCCAACGCCGTGGAGCAGGCCCATGCCCGCTTTCACGATTGTGGCCTCGTCTAGCACGGTGACGCGCAGGCCGGTGCCCTTGCAAAGGCTCCGTGCTGCGCGCACGAACTCTGCCGGCCCCATGTCTTCAGCCGGGGTGTTGATCATGTCACGACACCGCGCTGTATTTTCGGCCAAAACCGTGGCGCGTTCGAGCTGTTTCTTACCGACGCCAATGACTCGCAGGCTGCGCAGTGCTTGCGTGGGCGTGCTGCGGTAGCGGTCCCAATGGTAGGCGCCTTGGGCAAAGCCTTGGATGAACACGCTGGGGTGAGCGAGTTCATCAGGGCACACGAGGCTCACCTGAGCGACCAGTTCCTTGCTCAGCGCACGGGCTAGCGCGCCGCCGCAGCGCCGTTGCGCAACCACATTGTTCGCATCGGGCACCGCAGCCGCCGCGATAAGCGGGGCCGAATACAGGCCCAGGCTGGGCACCACCGCGCAGTCGTTACTGGCTAACAGGGCATCAAGGCGCTCACGAATCGAGGCCGGAAGCGCGGTATAGCTCTCTGAGCCGCGAAAGCAGACCAGGGCGTCTGTGGGGCTCGGCTTGGTGGCGGCGCTTATCTTCATGGGCCTAGGTCTACCAAGTGCCGGGCCTCGCGTCGAGCCCTGCCAAACATCGCCGCATGGACGGCGTAGAACAGTTATGCGCACTGTGTTATTATGGGCTGTGCTGATGCTCGCCGTGGCCGCAGAACAGCCCGTGGCGCCCGTGCCCAGCGGGCTTGACCACAGCCCCTACCAAGAGCTGCTCCAGCGCTATGTCAACGAGCGCGGCTTGATTGATTACGCCGGCCTAGCCGGCAATGCAGACGACCTGACGCAGCTGGATGCCTATCTCCAGGCCATGGCCCAGCCGGGCCAGCCAGCCACGGGCGCTGAGCGCGTGGCAGCTTTGATCAATGCCTACAACGCGATCACGCTTCGCGCCGTCATCACCCTGGGTGTAGAAGCGGGCGAGAGTTTCTGGTCGCACGATCCGTTTGATGACCGCATCTACACGATTGGCGGCGAAGCGGTGTCTCTCGATGCTATCGAGCATCAGGCCCTGCGGCCCGAGGCTGGCTACCGTGTTCACGCAGCCCTGGTGTGTGCTGCGATGAGCTGCCCGCCGCTGTGGCGCCAGGCTTTCACCGCCAGTAATCTCGACGCCGCACTAAACGAACGTTTTGCGGTGTGGCTGGCACGGCAGGATCTCAACCACTTCGATCACAGCACAAACCGACTGGAGCTGTCGAAAATCTTCAGCTGGTTCAAGGCCGACTTTGTCGCGGCAGGTGGGGTGACGGCGGTGGTAGCGCGGCATGCGCCGCCATCACATCGTGCTTGGCTCGAGACTGCCTCGCCCAAGACTCGCTACCTGCCCTATGACAAGCGACTCAATGCTCAGTGAGCCGAGCGTGCCTTCTGTGCCCTTCTGTAACGGAATCAACTATGCGTCATCTTGCCATTATCCTTCTCTCACTGGCCGCCACCTACGGCATGGCGCTGGAGGTGGGCGATCAAGCACCCGCCATCAGCGATACCACCTGGATTCGCGGTGAAGCGCCCGACTTTGCCAAACAATGGACGGTGGTTGAATTCTGGGCGACCTGGTGCCCACCGTGTCGTGACAGCATCCCGCATCTCAGCGGTCTGCAGGCCAAGTATGCCGACCAATTGGCCATCGTTGGTCTCAGCAACGAAGACAAGGCGACCGTTGAGCCCTTTGTGACCGAACAGGGTGACAAGATGGCTTACCGCGTTGGCCTGAGTACGCCTGCTACCCACGAAGCGTATATGGAGGGCGTAGACGGCATCCCGCATGCCTTCTTGGTGGCGCCAGACGGTATCGTTGCCTGGCACGGGCACCCGATGCAGATTGATTCGGTGTTGGCCAAGGCCATGGCCGGCACGCTTGACCCCGCGCGCGAGAAGCAGATCGCAGACTTGATCACCGCGATGGAAGCCACCTTCCAAAGCCAAGACTTGGCGAAGATCGCGGGCGCCGCCGAGGCCGTGCTGGCCTTGGCCCCCGCCAATGCCAATGCACTGCGGGTGCGCGGTATTGTGGCTGGGATGCAGGGCACCCCCGAGGCCATCATTCCGTTCTTTGCCGCTATTGACGTGGCCAGCCTGAGTGCGGCCGAGGCCAACGAGCTCGCGTGGAACCTGCTGACCGCTGAGGAGTTCGCCAACCGCCATCTCGCGTATGCGCTGGCCTTTGCGAACCGTGCTGTGGAAGCTGACCCTGAAAACGCTGCGACGCTGGATACCTATGCTCGCGCCCGCTACCTCGTGGGCGACCTTCCCGGTGCGATCGAGTATCAGGGCAAGGCGGTGGAGCTAGGCGGCGATTCGATGCAGGCCACGCTCGATTATTATCAGGCCGCTGCGGCCTTGGCAGCGGGCGCCACGCCGGCACCTTGAGGCTGAGTTGCGGTGCCCTCTAGCCGCTCGCGCTGGCGCAGCGATCGGCTGCAAGTGGGCCTTGCCCAAACACGCGTAGGGCTGGGTAGTGGCTCTTCACTAAACCGTGATCACCGGTATCACGAATCCGCGACCAGGCTCCGGCATAGAGCTGGTCGCGGATTTTGTTGAGGCTGGGATCATCGATGCGGTTGCTGACCTCGCCGGGGTCGTCGCCGAGATGGTACAGTTCGTCGTCATCAAAGCCGTTGAGCACCAGTTTCCAGGGCCCATCCCAGTAGACGCGTTGGGTCAATAATATTCGGCCGCCGCAACTCTCGGCGAAGCCGGTTTGAAACTGCGGGGCACAACTGGGGTCAGTGAGCAGCGAGCAGAAGCTGCGACTGTCGGTGTTGTTGATGGTCTCGGCACCGGCCAACTCGCAGATGGTGGGTGCCAAATCATGAATCCCAACCCGGGCATCGGGGCTGGCGCCGGCGGCGATACCTGGCCCGGCCAGCACCATGGGGATCTCGTAGCATTCTTCGAAGCCGCCAATGTTCTTGCAGTACAGACCGTGCGCGCCGAGCAGGTCGCCGTGGTCTGAGGTCAGGATCACGATGGTGTTGTCGAGTTGGCCAGCGGCCTCGAGGCGCTCGAGCACGCGGCCGTAGGCTTGGTCGATCTCGGTGGTGCTGGCGTAATAACAGGCCAGGGCTTCGCGCCGCTGCCGTTCGCTCATGCCCTGGTAGGTGCGACCGGCCTTGCGATACAGGGCCGGCTTGTCAGCGCAGGTGTCAGCCCAGTTGTCGGGGATGGCAAGCCTGTCTGGGTCATAGCGGTGATAGGCCGCCTGGCCGCACACGAAGGGATCGTGCGGTTCGAGCGTGCTCAGCATCAAGCACCAGGGCTGCTCGCCTGCCAGATGGTCGTCGAGAAAATCGAGGCCCACTTGCGCCACTACGCCGGCCATGCGCCGCTCGAGTGGTTCGCTGGTGACCCCGTAGAGCAGGGTGCGCTGGTAGCCTTCCGGTCCGTCGACATAGAACACGGTATCGGTGAGACCCTCGCCGGCTGGAATCTGGTCGACCACCGCCTGCCAGTGGGCATCGCCGCGCCGGGCTACGCGGTCCCAGCCGAAGCGCTCGGGTTGCTCGCTGTGCTCAACATGCCATTTGCCGACGTAGCTGGTGCGGTAGCCGGCGGCCTGCAGGCGCTGGGCGAAGTGTGGGTGCTGCTCACGCAACACGTTCTGATCTTTGTCGGCGGTATGGGTCACGCAGAGCACGCCGTGATTGTGCGGCAGCAATCCGCACATCATCGAGGCCCGCGATGGCGAACACACCGGGTTGGCGCTGTAGGCGTGTTGGATCCGCGTGCCGCGCCGGCACAGGGCATCAAAATGCGGGGTGTAAACCGGTGCGTCTGGGTTGATGACGCGGCCAATCAATTGGTCGGCCATCAAAATCAGGATGTTGGGGCGGCTCATGGCTCTCCTCCGGTTGCCAGCATGCTGACATAGGTAATCCTGACGCAACCGTATTTGATAACAGGTTAAACCTGTGTAACCACCGTGTGCGCGCGCTGGCCTGGGCCTTTCCCTCCTCAGGCCGCACGCGAGCGTGCCGCGATGCAACTGGCAGTGATAGGTGGTGGCCCAGCAGGACTGATGGCGGCGGAGGTCGCAGCCAAGGCTGGGCTCACGGTGGCGATCTTCGAGGCCATGCCCGATTGCGGCCGCAAGCTCTTGGTGGCCGGGCAAAGCGGCCTCAATCTCACCTACGCCCTTGATCACGAGGCCGCCTGCGCGCGCTACGGTGCCCGGGCCAGTTGGATTGCGGCGTTCTTGGCCGCCTGGAGCGCCGAGGATACCCGCGCCTGGGCCGATGGCCTGGGCGTGACCAGCTTCGTTGGCACCAGTGGCCGGGTGTTCCCCGAGGCGATGAAGGCGGCCGAGTTGCGCAAACGCATCCTCGACCGGCTGCGTACCCTAGGTGTGAGCATCCACACACGACATCGTTGGCAGGGCTGGACCGAGCAAGGCGCGCTCGGCTTCGACACCCCCGAGGGTGTGTGCTCACACCAGGCTGAAGCTGCGGTGTTGGCGCTCGGCGGTGCCAGTTGGCCAGAAACCGGCTCAGACGGCAGCTGGGCTCACCTGCTGGCAGCGCGCGGCGTCACCATGCAGCCCTTTGTTGCTGCCAACTGTGGTTTTGACTGCGACTGGTCGCCAGCGATGCAGCGCTTCGCTGGCAGCCCGCTCAAGAACGTGGCGCTGCGCTGCGGTGACGCGGTTAGCTGTGGCGAGTGCGTGATTACCGCCACCGGCATCGAAGGCCAGGCGCTCTACGCACTTGGCGCCGCGCCGCGCGAGGCGCTTGCCGCCGACGGCCACGCCCTGCTGCAGGTCGACCTCAAGCGCGATCTCGACCACGCCAGCATCGTCACGCGTTTGCGCACCGAGCGCGGCAAGCGCAGCCTATCAGACCATCTGCGCCGTCGTCTCGGCCTGCGTGGCCCCAGCTATAGTTTACTGCGCGAGTGCGACCCGGGCATCGATTGGGCCGATGCCGAAGCGCTGGCCAGTTTCATCAAAGCCGTGCCCGTGCGCCTGCTGCGCTCGCGGCCAATTGCCGAAGCGATCAGCACCGCCGGCGGGGTGGCGATAGAAGCCTGCGAGGGCCTGATGCTGCGCGCGGCCCCCGGCGTTTTCGTGTGCGGCGAGATGCTCGATTGGGACGCCCCCACCGGCGGATTTTTATTACAAGCCTGTTTCAGCACCGGCCACGCGGCCGGCACCCAAGCCCACGCTTGGATTACCCGAGGAGCCACGCCATGCGCCACGCCACGCACTTCCTGACCATCACCACCATCATCATCGCGGCTGTGATGCTCAGCGCCTGCACCGCCAACACTGGCACCGAGAGCAACGCACCCGCCATCGCCACCGTTGGCGGCGCCGAGTTTGATACCGTGGTGCTCGCTAGCAGCCAACCGGTGGTAGTCGACTTCTACGCCGATTGGTGCGGCCCGTGCAAAGTGCAGGCCCCGATCCTCGCCAGCGTCGGTCAAGAATTCGCAGACCAGGTCCACACCCTGAAAGTAGATATCGACGCCGACCCCGAACTCGCGCAACGCTACGGCATCGAGTCCATCCCCACGCTCGGCCTCTTCGTCAACGGCGAAGTCAAAAGCCTCGAAGTCGGCCTCCACCAAGCCCCGCAACTCCGCGCGCTCTACCAGAGCCTCCTGGCAACGCCCTAGTGAGTGCCTTGGCGGACTTGCCGCTAAAAGGCGGGGAGATTTTACGCCAGGACGCCAGGACGCCAGGGGTGGTAGGTTTGGGAGGACTAGGTTTTCGGGTCTAGCCGGGGTGTTTTCTGCTGCGGGCGAGGAACGGGGCTGAACCCCCAGTCCGTCCTGCACGCCACCCCTTCAAAACCTGGCGTCGTGGCGCCCTGGCGTCCTGGCGTAAAACCGAGCCACGCTGGTGCTGGTGCGCGTCCTGGCGTAAAACTGACGCCGCGCCGATGTGCGTCCTGGTGCAAAGGTGCTGGTGGTTGCGGGTCATGCCGGCAGCGCATCCTTATGGACAGGGTTGAGAGTTTGGTTGTTGGCGAACACGGCTAGCGATGATTCGTGTATGGATCATGGGCGCACTGTTTGGCCGAGCATCCGAACGCCGGCGGCTCTCAAGCTCGACCTGCTGTGCTGTGGCTTGCGTTTGGGCGCGCGCTGTCAGCACTCGGCATTGCGTGATCGCATCGTGCGTAACCGTGCCGGCTTGGCGTCGGGTCTTGATGTGGTGCTGCCGGGTGGGTTGGTGGTGAATGCTGCGTTCGTAGAGCCGCACTGTCAGGAATCGCCCTACGTGCTCGACCTATCTGGCCAGCCCCGACTGGTGCATGAAGACTGTCCAGAGGAGATGATCTCGGTTCGACTGGAGCCAACCCCCGTCTGGTATGGCCTTTGCACCCAGAGTGGCCTGCCGATGCGCGATGTTGCCAGCAAGCAGGGTAGTTATCTGGCTGTATATTGGGGCGATCGCTGTGCGAACTGGACACGCAAGGAGCAGTGTCATTTTTGCACCCAGGGCTGTAACTGGGGCGCGGCGGATGCCATCAACAAACAGGCTGCTGACGTGCTTGAGACCATTGACGTGGCGCGGCGCTGCCAGCATCTGACCTTTGTGCACATCAATGCCGGTTTTGACGATGCTGGGCGGGATGTCGAGCACGACCTCGCGCTCATCAGGCAGATCAAGCGGCGCGGTTTGTACGTCGGCTATCAAGTTCCGCCGATTGCCGATACGGAGGTCTATCGGCAGCTCAAAGCGGCGGGCGTTGATAATCTCAGCATCTGTCCAGAATTCTTTTCGGATGCCGCTTTCAAGCGGTGGTGTCCGGGCAAGGAACGGCGCGAAGGGCGCGATCGTTTTTATCAGGCGATGACGGTGGCGGCCGGTGAGGTGGGCTTCAAAACGGTGAACGGCGAGATCATCGCTGGGCTTGAGCCAATCGACGAGACCATCGCCGGGGTGCGCTGGATGTGCGAGCGTGGTATCGTACCAACAGTGTGTGCGTTCCGTCCGCTGCGCGGGTCGCTGTTGCAAGACGCGCCGGCACCCAGCCCTGCTGCCTTACTGCCGGCCTTTAGAGAGCTCTATCGTTGCTGCATGCAGGCGGGTTTGCCTATTGGCGTGGCGCCGGGAATCCGCGTGGCGATTGTCATGACGCCTGATGAGGCCGCTGGGCTCCAGGGGCCGCGGGCCGCGTGGCCGGTGCAGCGTGCGGCCTTGGCGGCGCGGCGTTTGGCGGCGCTGGCTGATTCGCGCTGTCGTCGATGGATGGCGCGGCCACGGGTGTAAACGGCCGGCTGCGGGTTACGCGGGGGCAGAGGCCCGGGCAAAAAGGTACAGCGCAGCCAGGCCAAACTGCGACAGCATCATCAATAAGTACATGTGAGTCCAGCTGCGGTGATTGGCATCAATGCTAGCACCCGAGCTTTCGTGGCGCATTTGGTGGGCGATCCAATAGCCGTAGGCCATCAATACTATCGCAAACACCGCGGCCGGTAGGGGGGCAATGGCCAGAACCGGATGGCCGTCCTGGGTGATCAGGGTGCCAATCGGGATCAAGGGCCAGGGGATCACGAAGCCGATTTGCATGGCACGCAATACCCGCTCACGCCCGGCCGCCACCACCCAGGTGCGGGCTCCTGCTAGGCGGTCGCCGGCTTCGTCGGCCAAGTCTTTGGTGGAGGCTGCGGTGCACAGAAATAGAAAGAACACCATGCCGATCCACCACGGCTCCCAGGTGCCCCACACCGAGGCCACGCAGGCCCAGCCGGCCACTTTCAGCAGCAGGCCACGAGGAACGGCAATGGTCACATTGGCCCAGAAGCCCCGACCCTTGAGGTAGCAGGGCTGCACCGAGTAGGCCACCGTTGCCAGCGCCGCCAGTGTTACGCAGGCCGGGAAGGCCCACGTGCCACCGAGGAGGGGCACAGCAAGGGCCACGAGTACGGCTACGGCATACAGGACCACGCCGCCAAGCTGCGCTGCGCGAATGCTGATGTCACCGCGCACCAGGGGGCGCTCGGGTTTGTTGTGGCGATCGAGCTCCACCTCTTGTGCTTGGTTGAGTACGTTACTGGCGGCATTGAGAACAGCGCCGCTCAGACAGCCAAGGGTGATTGGTAAGGCATGCGTGAGCCCAGCACGCCACCAGTGGGCACCATTCTCAGCGCCGAGGGCGATGAGGCTGCCCGACAGCACTCCCAGCGCCGGCGGCAGGAGGGTGAACGGCCGGGTCAGGCGCCACCAAGCGCTTAGGCCCACAGCGCGCGCCCGTCCATATCAGCCCGCGGCGCGAGTCCGAAGTGCGCAAGTGCGCTCGGTGCCAAGTCGATCAGTTGTGGTGCGCTGTTGGTGCTGAGCGCTCGGTTTGATAATAAGAGGCCGGGGCACACCGCCGGATCAATGCTGCAATGATCGCCGCTCCAGCGGCCATCATTGGGTGCTAGCAAGCCCGGAGGGGCGCCGCCGAGGCAGGTTTGCCAGCTGACGCGATAGCCGGGGTAAAAACCGATGATCAGATCGGGGGCTTGGTCGTGGTATGGCCCGCGGTAGATCTCGCTGCCGCGGTACACCGAGCGCACGATGGGCTGGTCGGTCGCCGGATCGCGCCACGCAAGCAGCCGATCGCAGATGAGGTCGAGCAGGAGCTCGTCTTCGCCGGCTTTCACGATGCCGTCTGGCTCGCGGCCCACCTTGTTCAGAAAAATGGCCCCCAGCCCCATCGCATAGGCGCGTGTCGCAAACCAGTTGACGTGCTCAAAAAAGGTGCCGCCGCCGGTGAGATCACCCACCTGTTTAGCGCTTGAGGCCTGGTTCAGGCTTTGCAGCCCCTGCTCCACCAGCCAGGAGTTAATGTTCACAGCCTGATGCCAGCGGTGGAAGCCATGGTCTGAGCACACTACCAGGTGATCGTCGGGCGCGAGTCGCTCCACCACTCGCGCTACCAGATCATCGGCGCGCCGGTAACAGTCGGCGATAACCGAGTTCGGGTCCCAATTACCCTCTGAGCTGCCCTGTTCGAGCTCGCGCCAGAACATGTGCTGAGCGTGGTCGGTGGCTTGGATCACGGCCACGAAGCAATCACAATCGGCGCGGTCTAATTCGCCGAGCAGAATTTGTTCCTGGCCGGCTATGGTTTGCCGCCAATCTTCCAGATAGGCGTCGGCCTCGATGTCTTCTTCGGCCAAGGCCCAGGTTTCGGTGTTCCATCCAAGCGATTTGTTGCGGCCGTAGCGCTGGGTCAGCTCACCAGCAAAATCGGGCGGTTGCGATAGGTCAACCGTCAGCGGCAGGGACGTCTGATCAAAATTCAACGGCGATTGGTAGAGCACTGGCTGCGGGCCGGCTGCTTCGAGGCGGAAGCGCGTAAAGGCATGAACGCGGGCTAGGGGGCTGGCGGTGAACGAGCAGTCTACCCAGGCGGACCAGTCACCGGGGCGCAACACAAAGCTGCGGCCAGCCACCGCAAGGGTCACGTGCTGGTTGGTGCTCGTGATGCGCAGCGGGATGAAGAGCGGTGCGCTGCCGCCGAAGGGATCTTTGGGGCCATCTACGCGGCCGTGCCAGGTGCCGTCTGCCGCTGGCACCAAGGCGGCGCGTTCGCCGCCCATCATGGTGCCACCGGTGACGGTGTCGGTGGCCACATGCAGAACATAGGTGCCATTGGTGCCGCGCGCGTCGGGCACCCCGAGGCCGCTGAGGACCTCACAGTTTGGGTAGGCGCGGGCCGGAAACTCGGTGGGGATCCATAGCACCTTGCTGCGGCGGCCATGTGCGCCGAGGGTGGCCCAGAACGGCGTGCCCGCCGCCAGATTGCGTGGTGCCGGGAGTTCATCGGGCACCCAACTGCGCACCAGGGGTGTCATCACCGTGGCGAGCAAGCCCGCTGCCAGGCCACCAACAACCAAGCGCCGCGACATGTCGCGCTGGCTGGCCGCCGCGGCCAAGCCGCCGAGCAGCCCAGTCGCACTGCCGGCGCCCACGCTTACCGCGCCCACCGCCATGGCGGCCAGCTCACGTTCCGCGGTGGCCAAGTTGGGCAGGTAGGTGCCGGGCTGGCGGCGCAGAAAATCAAAGATTCCGTGTCGGCCAGGGTTGCCGCCCACGCTGAAGCTGCGCCACGCCACCGGCGACTGGCACGGTATGGTGGTGGCCAGGGGGCTGAAGTGGCCGCGACTCGCCAGCTTGGCCATCGCCGGTAGATGCCCTTGGGCCATCCACTGCTGGCACAGGCGAGGGTCGAGGGCGTCGAGGCCGATGACGATGAAGCGTCCGCTCATGGCGCTTGTTGTGTCGCCTCTTGGGGCTCAGCCAACCACCAGGTATGGGGCTCGGCGTTGCGCACGAGCCAGTGCCAGAGCAGGGCGGTGTAGCTCAAGCTGGGCCAGTTGATGGCGTGGTAGCAGGGCCGCAGGGCGCGATTGAGGGCAGGGAGTCGGTAAAACGGCACCTGTGGGTAGAGGTGGTGCTCAAGGTGGAAGTTCGACCACAAAAAGGCCAGATGCCATACGAGGTTGCCGTCTACACGGGTCGCCATCTTGATCGGGTGGCGCGGATCAATGAGGTAG
Source organism: Planctomycetota bacterium (assembly GCA_027859175.1). Lineage (GTDB taxonomy): Bacteria > Planctomycetota > UBA11346 > UBA11346 > UBA11346 > GH22. The sequence goes on from JAQIBG010000160.1 coordinate 17,871, forward strand.
TGCTGGCCCAGGCGGTTGATTGCGAACAGCACCGGAAACACCACGAACAGAGGCACCAGGTAGCCCCAGCAGACAGACCACCAAGCACCGGCCCAGGCAAGCCCGGTGACCCACGCAGCGTGCACAAGCAACACCAGCACGCGTTCAGCGACGATGCGGCGTCTGAGGGTCTGCGAGTAGCCCGCGGCAGCCGCGCGCGCGGCGTGAAAGTAGCGGGGGAACAGCAGTGCGCAAAAGTAGCTGAGTTTGATGAGGCGCCGGTTGCGCTTTGGTGAGAGGTGGGTGCGTTTGGGGTCACGGCCGTGCTCGCCGAGCCAGGCGTGGTGATCGAGGTGCCAGCGGGTGAACTGGGTGGCGCTTAATCCGGCCGGGCAGGCATAGACCACGGCGAGTACCCGCTCCCAGCGTGCGCGGCGCCGGGCAAACACCAGGCCATGGGCCTGTTCGTGGAGAAGGATGGTGGTGGCAAACAGCGCCATGCCGATGAGCAGGCTGCCTAGTGCGGCCCACCACTGCGGCATCACGGCCAGCACAAGGCCGGCACTGAGCGCCAGGTAGGTGAGCGCGGCTACCGCCAGGTGGCGCAGGCCACTGCGCGCCGCGAAGGTGGCGGCAAGCGCAGGCAGGTCGTCACAGGTGAGGGCGGGCCGCATAGACGGGGATGGTTGCCCCGGCTGGCCGGAGGCAAGTGCAGGCTGGCTTATTCGGCCTTGAGCGCTGTGTCGCTTGCAACCAGGGCGATAAAGCCATCAAGATAGGCGTGGAGGGGGTGTTCCGCTTGGGTGCCAACCAGGGCCTGGGTCTGTTGCATGGCGGCCGCTTGCCCGCGCTGGATGCGCTCCATCTGGGCCGCAGACCGACAATCGCCATCACGCCAATCATCAAGGTGTTGGTAGAGCGTGCCGAGCTCAGCGCCGAGGGCTCGCCAGGGCGAGGGCTCACAGCCGCCTGCCAGGGCGCCCATGGCGGCCGCCGCGGCAAAGAGCGGCGCCGTTTTCTCGGTTTCGCCGGCGCTGCCCTCGAGGGTCTCGCGCCACTGGCTCAGGCACATATCTTGCTCGGCCTGGGCCAGCTCGGCCACAGCACCGCTGACGCGCGCGGCCGCTCGGTAGGCCATGCTCGTGAGTAAGTGGGCGGTTAGGATGCCGGCTGAGGCGCCAAACTGCGCATGCACGCTCGGCGCGCCACGGCGCTGGGCGGCGTTGTCGAACCCGGGGAGGTCGTCTACCACCAGGCTGGCTGCGTGGAGCAACTCAACGGCACAGGCCATGTCGAGCGCTGCTGGCGCTTGGTGGCCGCACGCGCATGCCAGATGCGCGCGCAGGTGTTTGCCGCAATCAAGCGCGGCTGCGGCGGCGTCACGCGCGCCCCCCGCGGGGAGCGCGTCCACCTGACCGCGCAGCGCGGCCATGACGGCGGAGTTGGCTTGCATGCGCACCATGATTGGGCTGGTGCCGGCAATGCACGCGAATGTTGCCTTGAAATGCCTTGAAAGGACAGGAATGCCTTGAAAGGACAGGGTGCGCCGGGCAAAGCCGGCAGAAAGGTATGAGTGAAACATTCTCAGCAGTGAAGGACTAGCTCTCCACACTGGCCCCGAGTCATGCGCGGCGTCCGGTAACGGCCGTCGTGAAGCGTTGACAGGGATGTGCGTAAGCCCGGCTATAGAGCCTCGAAAGTTTTCAATGGAAGGCAACATCGGTGGTCGCGCTCTGGCGAGTGGCCATCGGGCACCCGGGGTCGAAGACCCGGCGCATGCGCACGAATCTTTCTGCACGGAACCCGGGAGGCCCTGTGGTTGGCCAGCGTCGTCTGGTCCGGTTGGTGAACACCGAAGGTGGCACGGCCAACGCGAACGGCCACAGGGAGTCGGACGGCTTCATAGTACCGAGGAAGGCAGCGAACAAGGGC
>JAQIBG010000192.1 GCA_027859175.1 Planctomycetota bacterium
ATGAGTTCGAGGTACGTGGTGAGGGGGAGGCGATTGCGTTGCAAGGATCCGGTTTGGTCGACGGGGTCGCAGGCGCTCAGTGTGAAATGACGTGGTAGGTGTCACGGGCCCCATCGGGCCAAACGAGCCTTCTTGCTTACGGCATTGGCGCAGACTAATGCTGAAAAGTAGTGCGGCTGCTTTCTGGCCTAGCCTCTCCAACCCCGCCAGCGAGCGATCCGCGGGGAGATCACTGAGGTTCTCGAGTCTGAGGTGATCAAACTCGACATGGGCCTAGACGCCATCGATGGGCAGCGCTTCGATCCAATCCACCACCAAGCGGTGCGCGAAGCTTGGCGCTACGGCTCACGTGGCGGTGGCCCGCTCCCTGAATAAGCGGTTCCGTGCCCGCGTTTGGGCACACCCTGTTGCTGGCATGAGGATCCGATGAACGTCCTGTTTGTATGCTCCAAGAACCAATGGCGCAGCCCGACCGCCGAGCGGATCTACGCCCGCCACCCGGCGATCGCCGTACGCAGCGCCGGGGTGGCACGCAGCGCCCGGCATCAGGTGACCCAGGCGGACATCCACTGGGCAGACCTGATCCTCGTCATGGAAGACAAGCATCTGCGGCGCCTACGGGCGGATTTTTCTGACGAGTTGCGCGGGAAGCGCTGCTGCGTGCTCGGGATTCCGGATGAGTATCGGTTTATGGACCCGGAGTTGGTCGAGGAGCTTCGCTCGGCGGTTGACCCGATTCTGGAGGCGGACGACTAGTTCCATGCCGCCAATGACAGGGGCACACCAGAACCCACACAGCATCTTGCGCCTCACAGTCCCCGCCGCTGTGGCCTGGGTCGTCTCCGACGCCAGGGCAAAGAGCCCGCCATCTTTGGGGCAGAACCAAGAAGAACGACGGCTACCTACTCAGCTTCATCACCGGCCGCAAGGAGGACCGCCGGTTCAGCTTCAAGATCTTCATCAACAACAACGAATTCAAAGCCACCGAACGCGGTCAGCTGAATCTGGCCGGCGTCCTCTACTTCGCCAAGAACCCGCAGCGCTGGCAACCGACCTGCCTCGTGAAGGCGGTGAACTACCCGGGCACCGCCATCGACGGCGAACGCTATCTCGATTCCGAGGACTTCGGCGGCACCCTGAGCGAGCAATGCGACGGCGCTCTGGCCTTCATCATGCGCTGCCTGGCCCTCTCCTGCAGAGGGTGCAGGGCGGCCAGGGCATCAACACCCAGGGGCAGCCGACCATCCCTCGCGTCGTCTTTGAAGAACTGGTCGCCAACGCCCTGATCCACCGCGACTACCTCAGCCAGGCTCCAACCGGAACCCTTGGTTCATCATATCGGTTGGAGCCTGGCTTGACTTTCACATCTAGGGGCTGCGTCCCTAGGACCCCGCAGCTCCACCATCCGCATCTTCGTCTTCGCCGACCGCATCGAGATCACCAGCCCGGGCCATCTGCCCAACCACCTGACCGTGGCCAAGATCCGCTCCGGCACCAGCATCACCCGCAACCCCATCCTGGTCTCTCTGGCCGCCCAGGGCCTGCTGCCCTACCGCGGCCTCGGCACCGGCATCCGCCGCGCCCTAGATGACTGGCCCGCCATCGAGTTCACCGACGAGCGTGAGCTCAACCAGTTCACGGTGACGGTTTACCGGCAGGACACAGCGAGCAGCGCCACTACCCAAGACCAGGCGACTGCCCAAGAAACTACCCAAGAAACTACGCAAGAACATGGAACTACCCAAGAACGCATTCTCGCCCATCTGCGAGCCAAACCCCAGGCGACTCGTTCAGAACTCGCGCAAGTGGTCGGCCTGAGAGAAGATGGCGTTAAATACCACCTCAAGAAACTGCGTGACGCCGGAATCATCCGCCACGTTGGCCCAACCAAGGCAGGCCGTTGGGAGATTCTCACGTAGCCTTGCCGAACCATGTCATTCCGGCCAGGTTCCGCCGTAGAGAACCGTTTCGGTCCCGTCCCATGTCCTCTCTGCCCATAACCCCAGGGTAGGAACTCGGAGAACAGACACATAAGCGTCTTCACTACAATTCCTTACGAGAAACTTTGTCCCGGTTGGTGGACCAACCTGGATTTGAACCGGAGAACGCCAGGGCGCACATGCAGCGGGTTGGGTTATGGGCTCGGGCTTCGTTAAGTTGCATTTTGCGCCCAATCCATGTCATAGGAGCATTATGAGCAATCAATCACCGCGTGGTGGCCTGGAAATCGAGGTCTGCCCCGAATGGGACAAACGCAACAAGGCCCGCCTGGCACTGCCGTGGAAATTCACCTTCGACGATCTGGCGAATGGTATCCTGCAGGCCCTGGGCTGGGACTGTGACCATCTCTACCAGTTCTGCCTCATTCGCGGTGGATCTACATTCAGACAGCAGATGCTGCGCTCGTTGAAGATCCTCGGCCCCATGGTCGATGCCTGGGACGGCGAGGAGTTCTATACAGATGCTCCGCTTGCCGAGTTTAAGACCAAGCTTCCCCCCAAGGCTGTCCTCTACTTTCATTTCGACTTCGGCGATGACCACTACTTCCGTATCATCGTCCAGAAACATCTCGACGAGATCAATGAAGACGAGTTCCTGAAGCCTTTCCCCAAAGCCATCCAGCAGTACCCCCAGTGGGGTGACGAAGAGGCAGATGACGATGGCGATTGATGACGGGTCGTGGCACATCATGGGCCCCGGCCTCAACGGACGGCACCCATGAGCCCCGTCCGCACCACAACCGTCGAGCAGGACATCAACGCCATGCAGGCATGGCCGAATGATTGGGTTGTCGATGACGATGATGACGGCGATATGCACATCGGCCGGCGCATCGTTGAACAACTCACCGATTTTGTCAGACACCTCCACGCCAGCGGACTCGCTGCCAGTACCATCAGGCGTCACGTTGATCATCTGCACTTACTGGGGGGAAAGCTGATCCACGACCGGCACTATTACGACCCACCTGAAGCCGTGCCGGACCTAATCGAGATTGTCGAGGAAGAAGGAGGGCCGTTGATCGATCGAGGAGAATGCACGGCTGCCCAGCGCTCCTTCGATGCCACCTGCCGGAAACTCTACAAGTTCCTGAGTGCCCAAGGATAGATCATGCACCACCACGCTCGCACCTTGTGGCCGGAACAATGCCAGGCCGCCGAAGATATTCGCGAGCGGTATGGCCTCGCCAAGGCCATCGGCTATCTGGTCGGGGAGAAATTCGTCAACCTGCTGCGTGAAGTCCCTGCACATCCCGAGCTCGAATCGGAGGTCGCTCCCTTCGTCGAAAAAATCCGCGACATCTTCGATATCCACGAGCTCGCGGGATGGTTCGCCAACACCAAACGTATCGGGCCCTTCGGGCACATCCTCAATAAAGACGAACATCGCGCCCTGGTCGAGGCAGATGCTCTGGATACAGATCCAGTTGCTGGCGCCGAGGACGTGCTCGCTTTCGAGCGAGCGCGAGAATTACTTCTACCACGCGACTGAACTCGCATCTGCCCCCGGCAAGCACTGTTTCATGAACACCTATCAACACGCCATCATCATCGACACCAAGGTCATCGGCCGGGTGCGCGTTCACAGCGCAGCCACTGGTAGCCCTGCATAACCGGGTCCCAGAAACCTTCGGTGAGCATGCTCGGAAACTTCCTCTGGCCCTGGTAAACGCGGAGAACGCGGCAGATGTAGGCCCCGTCTTCGCCTCCCCAGTAGTCTCGAAGTCGCAGCTCGGTGCCACCCGCTTCATCACTGCCGCCGTACTGACCGAGTAGGTCGACGGTACAGGGACCATCAGCCGTCTTCTCAGGGGCATGCCAGCGGTAGCGTTTGTCAGAGTCGCGCCGCCAGCCATTGTCCGCGAGGGCTTCGAACCAGCCGGGGTCGTTGTGACTGAGGCTGGCGTTCCTTCGTCAAGCGCATGCAGGACATGGGGTACAAGCAATTCAATATGCACCAGCACACATGTTTGTGGCAAAGCGAAAACGCCAAGGATCCGGCAAAAGGATATGGCATAGAAGTTGAGAGCGCTTGGTTTTGGTGCGATAACTGGCTTGCATTTGTCGAGCAATATTGCCAGTCCCATCCGGAGCTGAAACAATGATCACCAAAGACCAACTCGAACAGCTCTGCTTCGGCTGGTCTTCCCCAGATAACTGGCAACTTACCCAATCGCCACAAACCAAGCCACCTGTCGATCAAATCGACCCATTCGCGATACGTGTCGATTTCCATTTGCGTAATCGACACGTACCGTCATCATGTCGATGAGATCATCATGAGCTGCGACCCGCTAAAACCGTACAATGCGCTTCCTGACTTGCCGCCCGCAGGGGCTTGCGAGACGGTTGCAGTGCTCAAGCACTGCATCACGGCAGCCCGTTCTTTGGCTGAACTCAAGGCAGCGAGCTCACAACTGCCGAACCCTGCCTTGCTGACGCATAATCTGGTACTCTTGGAGGCGCAGGCGAGCTCTGAGATCGAGAACATCGTTACCACCCATGACGAGTTGTTTTCAGCTGAACGCCACCCCGCCGATCAACTGGAACCAGCAACTAAAGAGGCGCTGCGCTACCGCGATGCTTTGTGGGTGGGCTTGGATGCCTTGGCAGCCGGCAAGCCGCTGTGCACCAATGTGTATATCAGCATCATGCAATGCCTGCGCGGCACGGATGCCGGGCTGCGCAGCACACCTGGCACCACCCTCAGCAACCCCAGCAGCGGCGAGGTGTTCTATACGCCACCAGAAGGCGAAGCGCTGCTGCGCGATCGCTTGGGCGCACTGGATCGCTTCATCCATGATCCCCAGATCGATCTTGATCCACTGATCAAGATTGCCCTGACTCATTATCAATTCGAGGCGATTCACCCTTTTGCCGACGGCAATGGCCGCAGCGGGCGCATCCTCTGCATTCTGCAATTGCTCGCCGAGGGTCTGCTCAGCGAGCCAGTGCTCTATCTCTCGGGCGCTATCTTGGCTGATAAGTCCACCTACTATGAACGCCTGCGTGCCGTGACCTTGCAGGCTGACTGGGAAGGCTGGCTGTGCTATTTCCTGCAGGCTATCAACCGCGCGGCGAAGCAGGCCGTGCATACCATCGCCCAGATCCGTCAACGCGCAGATGAGCTGGAACAGCATATTCGCCAGCACCTGCCGGCGAAGGCTCCTCATCATGCCCTGGCTGAATTACTGGTTGAACTGCCCTACTGCGGCATTGCCAGCTTGGTGGAGCGCGGTTTGGCCAAACGCCAAACCGCCGCCAGCTACCTGCAGCAGCTGGTTGATAGCGACGCAGGTTTTTCTGTGCGCAAAATAGGGCGTGAAAACATGTATGTGCATGATCGCCTTATTGCCGTTTTATCCCAGGGTGCTCGCCATGATTACAAGCTCCAGGACACACAAAATATTTCGGTTTCACGCGATCAACGGTTGTGGCCGAAACCGTAAGCAGATCACAGCAGCGTGACCGTATTTGAGACCCCGTTGGCTGTAGCGAAGGGGGGGGGTGTGGTCTGAGCGCGGCCGGCTTTCAACTAGTTTAATAATCAGTGTGGGCCCGACTGGTCCACGCGTTGGGAATCTGCCATTCATTCTTACAAGGCGTTGTTATGGCTCGAACTGAATCTTTTTAACGCGTTGTTTGGTGTTAATTTGTTGATTTTTAACGCGTTGTTTCTAGTCTGCCACCATGCTGCGAGCTGCCACCACAGACCTGACCGCCTGGATCAAGCGCCCTGAGCGCCGCCCGCTCGTGCTCCGTGGCGCGCGTCAGGTGGGGAAAACCTGGTTGGTTAGAGATCTGGCCGCACGCAGTGGTCGTGAACTGATCGAGATCAACTTTGAGCGCGACCCCAGGTGGGCCGCGTGTTTCGCTGACAATGACCCTGCGAAGACGCTGCAGAAGATCGGTCTGCGCCTCGGACGGCAGGTTGCGGTTGACCGATCACTGCTGTTCTTGGACGAGATCCAAGAGTTTGGTGAAGGGCTGGCCAAGCTACGCTGGTTTGCCGAGGAGTGCCCCGCGCTGCCGGTGGTGGCCGCCGGATCGCTCCTGGAATTCACCCTGCGCGACCATGACTTCAGTATGCCCGTGGGCAGGGTGTCGTTCTACAACCTGGAACCGATGACTTTTGCCGAGTACCTGACCGCCCATGGCCAGGACCTTCTGCTGGAAGCGATCCGGGCGTTCTCACCCCGCGATGCGGCAGACGACTTCATCCATGACCAGACCCTGCGCTGGTTTGACCGCTATAGCCTGTGCGGCGGCATGCCTGGCATCGTTGCCCATGATGTGGCTAATCCCCAGGGCGACACCACGGGAATCATCAGAGAAGCGCAGCGCCAGCTCCTGGCCACCTACCGCGCAGACTTTATGAAGTATACGCGTCGGGCCGACCCTCAACTCATCGGCACCGTTCTTGCCAGCGTTGCTGCTCAGATGGGGTCCAAGTTCATCCTCAAGCAAGCCCACGATGCCCGGCCTGCCCTGGTCAAACCGGCAGTCGAACTGCTTTGCCAAGCCCGGCTTTGCACCAGCATCGCCTACAGCGCCGGAAACGGCGTTCCGCTCGGTGCTGAAACCAAAGAGAAATTCCGCAAAATCGGCCTCCTTGATGTTGGCCTGCTCCAAGCCCTTATGGAGACCCCCGATCTCCTCAGTGAGATCGGCGAACTGAACCCCACGATGCGCTCGCGCGTCGCCGAACAATTAGTGACGCAGATGCTACGCGCCAACGGGCCACGCTCCGGCGATCCTACCAGCTTGTATTATTGGCAACGCGAGGGCGGCCGTCCCGGTGAGATTGACCACCTGGTTCAGCACCAGAGCAGGGTTATCCCCATCGAACTGAAATCTGGCGCTGCCGGGTCTATGAAAAGCCTGCACCAGTTTGTTGCCGACAAGGGGCTGAATCTAGCGGTTCGCATCGATCGCAACCCGCCCTCGCTGCAAGAGATGGACGTGCGCACCACACAAGGCGATCAGGCCCGGTATCGACTTGTCAACCTGCCGATCTACCTCCTTGGCGAATTGGACCGGGTGTTGTCGCTTGCTTCAATTGGAGAATAGAGAACGCGCATTAAATCACGGGAGATTCGCCGTAGGGCCCCAGTGGCCAAGCCTGCGGTGGCATGTTGGAATCATCTCCAGCCAGTATCCAGGCCTGCGGGTTTGTCTGCGTGCTGGTGGCCAGGTAACAGGCTTTGAACCGCATGTGGCAACCCGAAGTGGTCGTCCGCTCGCCTGCGGCTAGCCTTCCTCACTGTACTTCTGGCTTTCGTGCTTGGGTGTGTCGCGCTAATCTTAAGCCACTCTTCATCAGATGAGCCGTAGCCAGTCGTCATTCGAGCTCGCCTCATCGCAAACGTTTCGCATGTTGCCCGGGAGTAGACATGGTTCCAATGAAGGATCTCTACATCATGGATGTGGAAGAACTCCATAAAGATCTATACCGGATGGGAAATGGTAGTTGGCCTGCCTTTACCGAGAAAAGGTCATGGGTTGATTTCGTGATCGTCAAGAAGCGGGGTGTGTGGGTCGTTCTTCCTAACGGGAATGGGTTTTCGGCCTTTGATCATTTGACCAGCATCATGAAAAGGCCTGCCAAGAAGGTTTGGCAGTTGAAGGCAGGCACTCCACTGCCAGACGGTGTCAGGTGTAGTGGAGGACCGGCGACCCGGCCATAAGGGGCACTTCATGCTCGCCGTCGATGAGGAAATGCCGCTGGAGCGGTTGCTTAAAAAAATGGAGGAATGGGGGAATGATGCCAGGTATGTTCGAAAATTGAGTGAAAGTGAGGTCCAGAATGTCAGATAATGGCCTGAGGCTCCTGGTGGCAGAGTACCGTTTGCTGTATCGTGCATTGAAGCATTTTGAAGGGCACTTGGAGTCACTCTCAGTCTCTGCGGACGATGAGGATGAGCAGTTGGAGCATGATGAGGATTTACAAACTCTTGAAGGACTGATTCGGTCGGTGGTTATTGCGGCGAAAACGGACTACTCAGTCGAGATAGATTAATTGCCTTAGCCGACAGACATTGGTTTGTTGGCTCCATGTTCCGCACACCCGCGTGTGGCCGCGGGAAGGTGATCATAGCTCAGGCCCATCGCGGGGTTTAAATGTACGCTCTGTTCACCGGCCATCGACGGAAACCGATCGTGCATTTTTGGTTTCCACGCAACCCCGCCGCCCTATATCATCCCCATGAGCCGGGTCGAACTCGATAACGTAGCCAAGTCTTACCGCGAAGGCGATCGCGTTCGCGCCGTCCTGAGCAACTGCTCCGGCGCTATTGAGCCGGGTGCCTTCGTTGCCCTGACCGGCGCCAGTGGGACCGGCAAGTCGACCCTGCTTGGTTTGGTTGCTGGCATGGATCGGCCCGATTCTGGTCGTGTTGTGGTGGCCGATACTGACCTGGCCGCGCTTGACGAGACCGCGCGGACCCGCTTTCGACGGCGTCATCTCGGGCTGGTTATCCAGCAGTTCAACCTCATCGATACCCTGAGTGTGCGCGAGAACTTGCTGCTGCGGGGGGCGCTTGATGGGGCGGCGCAGCGCGATGCTGCTGAGGCAGAGCGCCTGCTCGAGGCGGTGGGCCTAGCCGATCGCGGCGATGCCCGGCCCGATCGGCTTTCAGGCGGCGAGCAGCAGCGCGTTGCGATTGCCGCGGCCCTGATTCATCAGCCGGCCTTGATCCTCGCTGACGAGCCGACCGGCAACCTCGATCGGCGCAATGCCGAGACGGTGTTGTCGCTGTTTGTTGACCTGGTGCGGGCCCACGGCGCTACCTTGCTGGTCGCGACCCACGATCCTGCCGTGGCCGAGCGGGCCGACTATCGCTGGGAGCTGTGCGACGGCGCGCTGCAGGTCACATGAACCTGCTGCTGCGCGCGCTGTGGCGCTGGCACGCCCGGCATCCGGTTTTGCTTGCGGTGACCGTGCTCGGCGCCGCGCTGGGGGCCGCGTCAGTAATCGCGATCGACCTCGCTAATGCGTCGAGCCGGCGCGCCTTCGATCACGCGGTGCGTGGTTTGACTGGGCAGGCGACCCATCAAATTCATGCCGGCACGGTGGGCATCGATGAGCAGTGGTACGTTGACCTGCAACGCGGGCGAGGCGGGGTGCTTGCCGCGCCGGTGGTGCGCGGACAGCTGCGCCTGCATGACGGTGCGCCGCTTGAACTGTTTGGCATTGATCCCTTTGCTGAAGCCACGGTGCGCCCGGCGATTGATGCGGCGCTGGGCTCAGCCGAGCACTTAATCACCGAGCCCGGCGCAGTGGCGGCCGGCGCCGACTTGGTGGCGCGGCGGGGCTGGCAACTCGGCGACACGATCAGCGTGCGCAGCGGGCAAGACGTCCATCAATTACGCCTGCGTGCCGTGCTCGAGCCGCGCGATGAGTTGACCACGGTGGCCTTGCGCGATGTGCTCATCTGCGACATCGCCACGGCGCAGGAGACCCTCGGTTTGCTGGGTCGGCTCAGCCGGATCGATTTGGTGATGGAGCCGTCGGCGCGTCTTGAGCCGCCGCCCGGCGCGGTGCTGCGTCCGGCCTCGTCGCAGCGCGCCCAACTGGCCGACATGACCGCGGCTTTCCATCTCAATCTGACTGCACTCAGCCTGCTCGCTCTCGGTGTGGCTGCGTTCTTGGTTTACAATGCGCTCGGGTTCGCCTTGCTCCAGCGCCGTGGGATTATCGCCCGGTTGCGCGCCGTTGGCGCCACGCCGGGTCAGATCGCCACGGCCTTGCTTGCCGAGACGGCCTTGCTTGGCCTTGCTGCGAGTGCGATCGGGATCGCCATCGGTTGGGTGCTTGGTGGCGTGTTGTTGGAGCAAATTGGAACCACCATCAGCGATCTGTACCTGGCCCGCGATGTCGCGCGGGTGGAGCTCGGCCTTGCCAGCGTGGGTAAGGCGCTGGCGACCGGGCTTGGCGTGGCCCTGGTTGCTGGTGCGGTCCCCATTATTGAAGCCTGGCGGGTGACGCCGCGTGAGCAGCTGCAGCGCGCGGGGCCGCAACGCAACTGGTCGCTGGCCTTGTTTGGCGTCGCACTGGTGCTCGCGCTTGTTGCGGTGGTTTTGCTGCAGATCGATGAGCGCAGCATCGCGTTGGCTTTCGTGGCAACGGGCGTGGCTTTGGCGGCTGGCGCCTGCGCGGTGCCCTTGGTGCTGCGCGCTTGGTGCGGCCTCGGTGCGGCGCTGTTCAGCCGCCTGGGGCGCCCACTGGCAACCATGATCTGGCGCGCGCCGGCCCAGGGTCTGCGGCGCAGCGGCGTGGCTGCTGCGGCCTTGAGCCTGGCGGTGGCTGCGGCTTTGGGTGTTGGCATCATGGTCGCATCGTTCCGTGGCACCCTGATCGACTGGCTCGATGCAACGCTCGGTGCCGATATTTATGCCTCGGCCGGCGCCGGTTTGACCAGTGAAGACCGCCCGCTGCAGCAGGCCTTCATCGATGCCGTGCGTGCCGCCCCCGAGGTGAGCGCGGTAACGCTGCGGCGCGATACCACGGTGCACGGCCGCGAGCACAGCTACCGCGCGATTGTGGTTGATCCGTCGCGGCCGCAACTCCCGCCGCTGCGCGCTGGCACGCTGGAGACGGTGTGGCCGCGCTTCATTGGCGACGACGCCGTGGTGGTTTCAGAACAGCTGGCGTGGCGTCGTGGCTTGGGCCTTGGCGATACGATTGCGTTGCAGACTGAACATGGCTGGCACGAGTTTTCAGTGGTGGCGATCACGGCCGATTTCGCTGGCGATCGCGGTTTGCTCTACTGGCACGCCACCACCTTCGCGCGCCACTTCGTGTTGCCGCCGGCCGATGGTCTTGCCGCCGAACTCAGTGCCGACGCCGACGTGGATGTGGTTTGCGCGCGGCTGGCCCGGCATCCGGCGGCCGAAGGGCTCGCGCTGCGCTCGCAGCGTGCTTTGCGCACGGCCTCGCTGCAGGTGTTTGATCGCACCTTCCTGGTTACCGAGGCGCTGCGTGTGATCGCTGCTGCGGTGGCGGTGCTGTCGGTGGTGTCTGCCATCGCGGCGCTCGCGGTTGAACGGCGCAGCGCGCTGGCCTTGCTGCGCGCGCGTGGCGCCACGCCGGGCCAGGTGTGGGCCTTGGGTATGGGCGAGTGTGGGGTGCTGGGCTTGTTCTGCGGGGTGATCGCGGTGCCGGCGGGCCTGGGCTTGGCCGCGCTGCTGACCTTGGTGATTAATCGCCGCTCGTTTGGCTGGACCCTGAACCTTGATCCGCAGCCCGGGCAGTGGCTACCGGCGGTGCTAACCGCCCTGATTGCAGCCTTGATTGCCGGCCTAGTGCCGACCTGGCGCGCCGCGCGCGCCACGCCAGCGGAGGCCATGCGCGATGGCTGAGGCATTACCGCATAGGCGGCCAGCTGCGCAGCGTGCGTTCACGGCGGCGACCTTGGCGGCGCTGCTGTGCGCCATGCTGGCCCTGGTGGCCGGCTGGCCGCGAGGCGAGCCCCGTGCCATGAGCGCGGCGCTGGCACCGGCGGCGTTGGCAGCCGATGCCGAGGGCTATCTGCAGGCACTCGAACCACGCGTCTTTACCTTTCCCGATGATCACGCGGCGCATCCGGGTTATCGCACCGAGTGGTGGTATCTGACCGGCAACCTGCAGACCGTCACCGGGCGCCGCTTCGGTTACCAAGTCACCTTGTTCCGGCGCGGTCTGAGCCCGCAGCCAGCTGAGCGCGCGAGCCACTGGGGCACCGGGGCGATGTACTTTGCCCACATCGGCCTCAGCGATGCGAGCACGCGGCGCTTCCACAGTGCCGAGCGCTATGCCCGCGATGCGCTGGCGCTGGCTGGCGCCGATACCGACGGCTTTTGGATTGGCGACTGGGCGGTCTCCGGCACCCCGGATAGCGGCATGGATTTGCGCGTGACTGCCGATGCATTCAGTCTCGCCTTCAGGATCGAGCCCGGCGCCCTGGTGCTGCGCGGGCACGATGGGCTCAGCGCCAAGAGCGCCGCTGCTGGCAACAATAGCTATTACTTCGCCGCGCCGCGACTTGAGACAGACGGCACGATTAAGCTGGGCGGGCAGGAGCATGCGGTTAAGGGGCAGTCTTGGTTTGATCGCGAGTGGTCGTCGTCGGCCTTGGATCGCCAACAGACTGGTTGGGACTGGATCGCCGTGCACCTCGATGACGGCCGCGACCTGATGCTATTTCAGTTACGAGCGGCCGATGGTCGGCGCGATTTTGCTGCTGCTGAGATCAGCGATGCTACCGGCGGCCGCAGGCAGCTCGATGCCGATGAGATCACCCTGGAGCCTGTGCAGTGGTGGCGCAGCGACGCGAGCGGCCATCGCTATCCAATACGCTGGCGCGTTGCAGTGGCCGAGCTGGGTCTCAGCGGCGAACTGCGCGCGGTGTTCCCCGATCAAGAGCACCGCGGCGATTTTCGCTACTGGGAGGGCATGGTTGATCTCAAGGGCAGTCATCCTGGCCACGGTTATCTTGAGATGACCGGGTATTAGCAGGCTGTTGACGGGGGCGCAGGCACATGCTGCGGTGTCGCTTGGCAGAGGTCAGACCTAGCCCACATCGCGCCTAGGTTTCGCCACCGATCGCTCGCCGGCCCACAGCCGATCGCGTGTCGAGCCGCTTGTCTTCATGCGTGCGCTTGGGATTTAAGGATCTGGAGGTCCTTTTTTCCAAGGTGGCTTGGCGCCATGCACCAAGTGGTGGTGGTTGCAGTCCACGCCTTGCGATCCCCTGCGTAACCCATAGGAATAGCGCCAATCGCCAATCCCAAGCCCGAAGGGTCTTTCCATGTTTGCTCGCCTGTTGCGTCGTCTTCTCGCTTTTTTTCAGCGCCTCGCCCGCCGAAACGCCTTTCTCGCAGCCGTGCTTGCGGGTGTCATTGCGACACTCCTAGCCATCCTTGCTCCGCCGCCACCGCCTGCGCCGACGCCGGCCGTTGCTGGGGCTTGGACCCTTGAGCTCGATGGTGCCGCTGCGCTGTATTGTGTCCTCGATGATCTTGGCGGGGTGGAAACGGCCTCGAACTTTTTCAACGCCGGTGGCAGCTACCAAGTGGCGCCCGGTGGCGATTTCACGATGTCTTGGAATGAGGCCGGTGGCAGCCCGATTCAGTTTGCGGGCACCTTTGTTGACGACACCCAAGGGACTTTCTCGCAGCCCCAATCGGGCGAACTGCATCGCGTGCCAGATCGCGCAGCGATGGCCGGCCTGTGGTATGCGAGCTTCACTCGCAGCCTTGGCGTTGGCGTGACCGAGCAGCGTGGCGGAACATTTAGCGTAGACGCGAGCGGTGCCGTTGTGGCCTCGAGCGGCGACCTGACTTTCACCGGCGGACATATCTTTATCAATGATGGTGGCGTGGTGATGCACGGCGTGACCGGTGCAAGTGATGCGTGGGTTGAGCTCGCCGCCGTTGGTAGTGGCGACACGCAGTATGTCACGGGTGACCTGACCCTCGACACCGCCCTTGGGGTTGATGGCAGCTTCGTATTCAGCCGGCAGCCAATGATCACCACTGCGGCGGTTGCTGGTCCATGGATGTTTCGGGTTGGTGGCGCGCCGGAACTCTACGCGGTGCTTGATGGCTCAGGTGGCGTGACGACAGCCTCCAACTTTTTCAATGCAGGGGGGCAATACTCCGTTGCCGCAGGCGGTGACTTCATCATGAGCATTGCCGAAAGTGGCGCCGGAAGCATTGATATCATCGGTAATTTTACCAGTGATGACGCTGGTGACTTTACTCAGCCTTTGGCTGGTACGCTCGAGAGAATTGCTGACCCCAGTGCCATGGCTGGGCTATGGTATGCCACGTGGCGGCGCACGGTTGACGCCAACGAGGTTTACAGCGGCTCCTTTACGGTAGACGCCACCGGCGTGATTACCGGCTCCAGTGGCCCGCTCGCGCTCACTGGCGGGCGCATTTACCTCTCGAATGGTGGGGTGGTGATGCATGCCACCACTTCTGTTGCTGGGCCATGGGGTGAGATCGGTTGTGGTGGAACCGGCACCAACCAAGAGGTGAACGGCGCGCTCAATCTCGACACGTCAAACAGTAGCGATGGAACCTTCACGTTGACCCGCACGCTGGCGATCACGACGGCATCGGTGGCCGGGCCGTGGTTACTGCAGCTAAACGGCCAGGCTGAGCAGTTTGTGATTTTCGATGGCACCGGGGGCCTGCAGGCGTCCAACTTCTTCGGTACCGGTGGTAGCTATTCGGTGGGCCCTGGTGGGACGCTGACCATGGAATGGACCTACGCGCCCAGCGGGGCGTTTGTTCTCAATGGTGCCTTCACCAGTCCAACCAATGGTAGCCTTAGCAATATTCCGAACGCGACGCTGGTGAAAGTCGCCGACCCTGCAGCCTTGGCGGGCACCTGGGGCGGTGAGCTCCAGCGATTCACCCAAAGCGGTGGAACGCGTGCCCTGACCATCACCGTTGATGCCACTGGTGCCTTCACCGGCACGCTGATCGGGCCACCGGCCAGCAATGTGTTCCCGACGCAAGGCTACGCCTTCTTCGAGGGCGGGCAGGTAGTGCTTCATGGCACGACGGGCAGCCCCGACCAGTGGAGTGAGCTTGGCGCCTGGGGTGGCGGCGATGCCAGCAGTCTGAGCGGCGATTTCAGCGTTGACTCGTCTTTTGAAGACGATGGCGACTTCACCCTCAGCAACCCGCCACCGCTGACCAATTGAACCTGCCTCTTGTAGGCGTCCACACCGCTCGAGGCCTTAGGCCTCGAGCGGTGTTATGTGATCAGCGACGAAACGGTGTGAGCCGTCAGGGCTCAAGCGCCGGTGTTTGCCTCGTGCCGTTGGCTATTTGATATCGAAGCGATCGAGATTCATGACCTTGGTCCACGCCGCTACGAAGTCGCGAACGAACTTGTCTTGGCTGTCGTTTTGGGCGTAGACTTCGGCCACGGCGCGGAGTTGCGAGTTGGAGCCGAACACGAGGTCAACGCGGGTGCCGGTCCACTTCTGTGCGCCGGTGCTGCGATCGCAGCCGGCAAAGGCGTGGCCGCCTGGGTCGAGCGGTTTCCACGTGGTGCCCATGTCGAGCAAGTTGACGAAGAAATCATTGCTCAGGGTGCCAACGCGATCGGTGAAGACACCGTACTCGCCCTGGCTTACGCCAAGGACGCGCATGCCACCAACCAGAACGGTCATCTCGGGAGCACTGAGGGTGAGCAACTGGGCTTTGTCGATCAGGGCCGCTTCGGCTGGTACCGTGTAGCCACGGTCTTGATAATTACGGAAGCCATCGGCCTTGAGTTCGAGGACCTCGAACGACGCGATATCGGTTTGCTCGGCGCTGGCATCGCCGCGGCCGGGCGTGAACGGAACGGTGATGGTGTGTCCGGCGGCCGTGGCCGCGGCCTCAACGCCAGCGCAGCCGGCAAGCACGATTAGGTCGGCCATCGAGATGGTCGATTCGCTGTCGTTCTTGATGCCCTCGAGCACGGCGAGTACCTTCGCTAGTTGCTCGGGTTGATTGCAGGCCCAGTTGTTTTGAGGTGCAAGGCGGATGCGCGCTCCGTTGGCGCCGCCGCGTTTGTCTGAGTCACGGTAACTTGCGGCCGAGGCCCAGGCCGTGGCCACCAGTTCACCGATGGTTAGGTCTGCGGCTAGGATTTTACTTTTGAGCGCGGCGATGGCGGCAGCGTTGGGGAGGGGCTGACGTGGTGCC